>CANQRP010000001.1 GCA_947626305.1 uncultured Clostridia bacterium
AGAACTACGCTATTTCTGGGACCTTTGTATTCGTTCAAGACGTTTCCAGACTTCCAAAGTCGCAATGTTGGATGTTCTTTGATTTTGTGTTCTCTGCATGTATTTGGTGATACGAACGGTGATCTTCGTGCCGTCCTTTTCCAACGTGAACAGGTTGGTGTCAGCAGCGGTAGGTTTCGTGTCGGGCTTGCTCGCCACTTTCCAGCCGGAGAGGCTGACAAACGTAGATTCGTGCCACAACAGGGAAGGAACGCCCGCAAGGAGGTCGGTGTCCATTGCATAGACCTTTTCTCTCGGGTTGATCTTTGCAGTGTCGTCGACAACTGCCTTGCCGCCGCTGTTGTTTTCCCAAAGTCCGTTATAGTTCTTGGTGACGTCGCCGCTGACGGTGACATGCGCGCCCTCAACGAACTTCGCAACGTCCGCCGTATCGATCTTCACTCTGTAGCAATAGTAGCCGCTGCAGAAGTCGTCGTCGATCATGTAGAAGGTCGCGTTACCGTAGCTCTCGGAAGCCTCTACCACATGAACGATGTAGCCGCTGAGTTCGAGAGGATAATCCGTTACCGAATAATAACGGTTGACGGTCTGGAGGTGTTCGAGCAGAGGAACGACCGAGAACTGATATTTCTGCGTTGCGGTGTCGGTTTTGTAGGTGAAGGTCGCCTCGATCTCGACATCCACGATGTCTTCGCCGGGGGTGACGAGGACCTTGTTGCCATTGAGCTTGATCCATGTGCTGTACTTGTCGTCGATCGCCCACGAGATCGTTGCCTTCTTGCCCTGGAAGGTCATCTCGGTGTCGAGGTCAAAGTCCTCTTTCACACTCGTCTTTCTCTGAGGGAAATTATAATTGTCGAGGAAGGTGTAAACGCTGAACCCGTCGACGCGGACCGTGAAATTCTTGGAAGCACTGCCCGCGGAAACGGTGAGGGTGACGTCCGTCACCTCGTCCTGAATGGTGACTTTGGCGTTGTAACTTTCACCCTTGTCTTCGATCGTGATCGCCGCGGGGTTGTTCGACGTCCACTTTACCTCGACCGGGGATTCCGCACTGCCGAGGGTCTTGGGCAGGGTGAAATCTGCGTCTACGAGGGTTTGGTCTTGCGGAAGAAGGTACCGCTCGATCACCTCTTTCGCTGACATGCCGTTGCCACCGCAAGCGACTGCGCCGCAAATCAGGCAGAGCATGGATACCATTGCCAAAATGGTGATCGCCGCTTTCTTCATAAATCTCATATCGTGTCTCCTTTATTATTTGATGCTGATTTTGGAATAGTTCGGAATGGTAACTTTTCCCGAATTTGCCTCGAACTGATAGCAACCGGAGATGGTAAGTTCCGACCCTTCTTTGATGGCGCCGTCGTAGCCCTCGGGGACCGTCACCGTAAAGGTGAACGTTGCGGGCGTGGCTTCTTCGCCGGGGCTGGGAGCCGTGCCTTCAAACGTCAACGTTGTGCCCTCGCGTTTTACGGAAGTCACCGTAAGGTTGCCGTAGCAGTTATTCGTAACATAGTTGACAAAGAAATTGTTTGCGGCGTCAAAAATCAGGTAGTAGCCGCGCTGCGACCGCCAGGATTTCTCGTCTTTTCCCTTCTGGTCGTTATCGATCGCCACGCCCGAGATCTGCCACGCGCCGCTGTGCTTTTGCAGTGTGCCGACGACATGATAGAGATCGCCGACCTGCATGTTGCCCGTGGCACTCGTATGCCCCGCGTACAGAGCGAGAGTATACGCCTTCCCCGACGCTTCGTCGTATTGCCCAATGGTAAGCGTTACAGCACCCGAGGAAGCAACGTACCTGTCGCTGACGTAGGCGTCGAGCTTGACTTTGGTGTTCTCGCTGTATTTGTCGGGATTCTCCGTCAGGTCTTTGAGCGAAATGGCTCTCACCGTCGTGTCGAACAGCGGGTCATCAAGTTCGGAGAACAGCCGGAGCTTTATGCCGCGGGCGAATTGCTCCGCCTTCTGGAAATAGCTGTAATAGGCGTAATTCGCGTTCTCCTTGTTGTTGGAGTAGCCGTTCTCCACGAGCTCGAGGTTGAGCAGCTTGAAGTCGTCCTTCTCCGTCTTGTACCAAACGTAGCACATAAGGCGTGTGCCGCTGATGGAGTCTTTTTCGGGAACGCCGCCGCTCGCCGATTCGATGACGATCTCGGTTGCCGCATGCAGCCGTTCGTTGGTGAAATTGCTTGCGGCCTTCCCCCACTTCTGCACGTCGGCGGTGCTTTCGGGCGTGTCTACCCCCTGATAGCGCACCGCGATGGAGCCGCCCTCCGCCAAAGAGAAGTTGGAGGTGTCGCCGTCGGTGGTGTCACCGATCAAGGTCGCCGCGCCGATGCCGTCACTGCTCATGAGGCTTTTGCCCTCATAGCTCTTGGAAAGTTTGAGGGTCTTTGTGATCTTATCGAAGTGCTCGGTATTGTCGGCGATCTTCGTGCCGCACGCCGTGAAGGCACAACATGCCGCGAGCACCGCAGTCGCAAAAACAATGAATAATTTTTTCATCTCGGTTTTCAATCTTATTTCCCACCGCATGCTTTATAAGCATCTCTGAGCGCCCTGTCGGCGTCTTTCTGCCCAAGCAGAACGTACTGCACAACGCTCGTCATCTGCTCACGTGCCGTGGAGGAACCGACGAATGCGGGGGAGGTGAACAAACGCTTGTTGAAATCTTCGCCGCTGCCCGCCTTTACGCATTTGGAAATGATCAGATCGGTACCCGTAAGGTTCTTTCCATCCTCATCCTTGCCCTCGACAAACAACTTGAAGTCCTCGTTGTCGTACACGTCCGTACGCATGGGAGCATAGCCGCTTGCACGCGAGAACTTCGCCTGGAAGCTGACACTGAGGAGCTCTTTGATGAACTGGAAGGTCATGATCTCTTTCTCGGAGGCATTGGAGACGCCGTGCCCGCCCGTGAACATCACAAGGGAAGGACCCTGGCTGATGCACTGCATGTGATCTTCGTCGACCCCGGGGATGGGAGCAACTTCCGTCGTGAACAGATCGCCGCCGGATTGGTTTTTCGCGCCGCCCGTAGAACCGATACAGAACACCAAACCGCCCTCTGCGGGACCTTTGGTAAACAGGGAACTCGTATAGCTGCCGTAGATCTGCTGGGTGGTGATGTAACCTTTACCATAATACCCCGCGATCTCCGTGAGCCACTCTTTCGCACGGTCGTTATTAAAGAGGAAATGGTTGTTGGGGTCTACACTCGTGTAACCGAACTCAAGCTGTTCGGACATGGTGATGAACCAGTTCGCCTCACTGTCATAACCGAGAGGGGTGCAGATGGGCCACTCGGCTTTTGCCTTTTTACACATCTCCCAAAGTTCGGTCCAAGTGGTGGGCGGAGCGTCATAATCGATCTGTTTGAGCGCTGTGGGGTTGTAGTACAGCGCTTCGGTCGACTTGACGAAGGGAAGGGTGATGAGCGCTTCGGCAGTCATTCCGGCTGCTTCATACCCCGTGAAGTTTTTCGCGTAGCCTTCCTCGAAGTATCCGTCGATGAAGCTTTCGACATCTGCGTCGGTAAAGCCGATGCGATCGATCGTCTTGGTAACATCGCCGACGGTATAAGTATGAGACTCGGCGCTCTTGAGGTACTTGCTCATGTCCACTACTGTACCGGACGCGATATACTGTGCAACATGGTCGGCATAACAGTAGGCGACATCGGGTTGGATCCCCGCCGTGAGGTCGGAGCGCACCTTTCTCAACACTTCGTCGTATCCGCCGGGCTGCGAATGTTCGACCTCCCAGCCGGGATACTTTTCCTTAAAGTTTTCGATCGCCGTATCCGTCACCAACGCAAGGTCCTGCCCCTGGGACGAATAGAACACGATCGTATGGTCGTAATCGCTTTTCTGTTCGCATGCACCGAACATAAGGCACCCCGTCAGAGCAAAGCAACTCACCAATGCAACTGTTAAAAACTTCTTCATCTCGTTCTCCTTTTTTTGATTTTATCTCTAAGCGTGCCTGTCGGAACGCGCAAGAAATCGTACTTTCGGCGGGAATTATCCCTTCGTGCCGCTCTTGGATACGCCGCGCATGATATACTTACGGCAGAAAATGAACAGAACAAGCAACGGCAGGCTCACCATGCAGACCGCCGCCATTTTCAAGGTGTCGAGCGGCTGAGAAGAACCGTATTGAGAGCCGTAGAGCGTCCAATTGTCGCCCCAAGGGCTCGTCGGCTGGATCCGGTCGACAAATCCGCCCGTCACCCAGTTGGTGATCATCTGCCAGGACTGCGTATTGACGAGACGGGGCCAGATGTAGCTGTTCCACGTGCCGATAAAACGGAGCAGAGTGATGGAAATGAGCGTGGGGGCCGTGAGGGGGATCATCACCTTGATGAGATAGCCCATATCGCTCAATCCGTCTACCTTTGCCGCCTGATACAGTGAATTGGGGATCTGCATAAAGTTGTTACGCAAGAGGTAGATATAGTACACGCTCACGAGGAAGGGCAGGATGAGCACCGTATAAGAGTTGTTCATTTGCGCCTTGGCGACCGTGATGTAATTGGAGATCGTGAACAATTCGCCGGGGATCATCATGGTCGCAAGCATGAGGGCGAAAAGGATGTTCTTCCCTTTGAATTCCATCCGCGCTAAGGCATAAGCGGTGATGACGATGACGACAAGACCCAACAGCGTGGAAAGGATCCCGACGACCAACGTATTGATCAGGATCTGCCCGAAAGAGGCACTCGAACTCGTCGCGCTGGTAGCCTGATGGAATACCATCCAATAGTTCTTCCACTGGAAGGTGTGCGGGAAGAACGTGGGCACCGATTCGCGGAACTCCATCTCCGTCTTGACGGACGACATGATCATCCAATAGAAAGGCAGAAAGGCGAGCACGGCGCACACCGTAAGGAAGATATAGACCAAAATGTCCTTTATGACATGTCTTATCTTTTCCCGTTTTTGCGCTTTTTCCGCGTCGAAGCCCTCGTCGCCCGCGGAGAGATCCCACTTCCCTACGACCGCTTCGGACGCGTTTTTCTTTTTGAAAAGTTTCGGCATCTTCTCTCCTCCTTACCTGTATGTCGTGCGCTTTTTCGTGACTTTGTTGTTGATCCACGTGATGATCATAATGATCACAAAAAGCATCAGGGATCCGGCAAAGGCATAGCCCGTCTGTCCGAGTTCGATGTAGTTGTAAAGATATCCGACCATCGTGCCCATATCGTAATCCTGCCCCATCGTAACGCCGAAGAGACCGACGATCGCCGAATATTGCTTCATGCCGCCCATGATGCCCGTTACGAGAAGATAGCTGATCTGCGGCATGATCATCGGCGCGGTGATCTTCCACAAAACCGTCCAACGGCTGGCGCCGTCCACCTTTGCCGCATCGTAATACTGCTTATTGATGGACTGCATCGCGCTGAAAAGGATGAGGATCTTAAACGGGAGCCCGGACCATATCTCGTAAATGATGGCGACGATATATTTCGCCCATGGAATCCGCATGCTCCCGATCTCCCAGTGCGGCGAATTGAGCCCCACCCAATCGATGGGGTCGATCCCGAACCAGCCGAGAACAATATTGACAATGCCGACCGTTTCGGTGTTGCTCGCCGTACCGATGATCTTGAAAAATGTTGCAAACACGGCGCCCATTGCGAGCGCGTTGGTAAGATAAGGCAAAAAGAGGATCGTTTGATAGGCCTTTTGCACTTTTTTGATGGAATTCAGCGCCACACTGATAAGAAGCGCAAGCAAAGTGGAAAGCGGAACGGAGACAAACGTGAGGACCAATGTATTTACAAGACATTGGACGAAATCCGCACCGCCCGTGCCCGTATCGCCTTTCAGGACGCGGACAAAGTTTCCGAACCCCCAGCCGTTGAAGGAGCCGTGACCTTGATTTGCCGCCGCAATATAATCCTGTTGGAAAGAACCGATGAATGCCGCAATGATGGGGTAAAAGGTAAATACCGCCATCAAAATGAGCGCCGGCGCGACAAAAAGCCAGCCGCTTTGCGACTTTAACCCGCGGCGGAATCTTTCGCCTCTGCTGAGTTGCGGTCCTTCCGGTTCGAACTCTTCCTTGGGGCGTTTGCGGAACAACTCCACAAAGAAATCCTTGACCGCCGTATACTTATCCACAAACCAACCCTTGATACGGGCGCCCAAATTGATAAAATACCGAACAAACCTGTTGTGTTCTTTCGGAGGCGTTTCCGATATCGGATCGGTGTTGGCTTTCTTTTCTTCCATCATCTCAACCTCTCTTCCGTTTCCGCATCGAACAGATACAGTTTATAGGGCTTGATATTGAATTTGAGGGTCGTGGCGTCTGCGGGTAAAGCGACGTCACTGTCGATAATACAACGCACGATCGGCTTTGTGGAACTCTCGTGCACAGCGACAACCGATTTGTCTCTTCCCATGACTTCGATATGGTCGACATTGAGCGTGAAGGCACCGTTTTCGTCATAGACGAATCCCTCGGGACGAATGCCGACAAAGACCTCACGGTCGTCATAAGAAGAACTTGCGACCGCTTCGCCGCCGATATATACCTTGCCGCCTTCGATCTTTCCCTTGAAGATATTGATCGGAGGTGTGCCGAGGAAGTTTGCGACAAACAGGTTGTTGGGATCATCGTAGATCTCCTGCGGAGCGCCGATCTGCTGCACAATGCCGAGTTTCATTACCACCATCGTGTCGCAGATGCTCATCGCCTCCTCCTGGTCGTGCGTGACGAACACCGTGGTGATGCCCGTCGTGCGCTGGATCCGTTTGATCTCTTCGCGCGTCTGCAATCTGAGGCGTGCGTCCAGATTGGAGAGAGGCTCGTCCAGAAGCAATACATTCGGCATTTTTACAAGTGCGCGGGCGATGGCGACGCGCTGTTGCTGTCCGCCCGAAAGTTCGGAGGGCTTGCGCGCCATCAGATCTTCGATCTGCACCAGTCTTGCCGCATCCAACGCCCTTGCCCTGCCCTCTTCCTTGTTGATGCGCATGTTGTCCAAGGGGAAGCGGATGTTCTGTTCCACCGTCATGTGGGGATAGAGCGCATAATTCTGGAATACAAGACCAATGCCGCGTTTTTCGGCGGCGAGCGTGGTGACATCCTGGTCGTCAAAGAAAATCTTGCCCGAGGATGGACTTTCCAGCCCGCTGAGCATGAACAGCGTGGTGGATTTGCCGCAACCGGACGGACCGAGCAATCCCACGAGCTTGCCGGACGGAATCTCGATGTTCATGTCCTCCACGGCATGCACCGCTTTGCCTCCCTTTGTACGACTGGGGAAAATCTTTGTTAAGTGCTGGATAGATATCTTCATAAGTGAACCTCACGCCTTACTATCTTGATCGTTATTTCCGTCTGATACCCGTCCACTTCCAAGTTGTCGGGCAGATCCACGGGAGCATACTCCCGATCGATATCGATAAACGGATTGACGTAGACGCCTGCCTTCATGCGGAGCGTCGCCGTATAGCCGTCTGCCTTCAGCAAAGAAAACGCAAATTCCTCGCCGTCGGCGGAATACCTGACTTCCACGCTGCCGTTGAACTCGGGCACCTCCGTCACATCCAATCGGAGCGTCACCATGCTGTAAAAATCGTGTCCGAAGGCATCTTTCTTTTCGGGCGGTGCCTTGCCTTTGTGTGGGATCTTGCACACTTTGAACAAAAACCACGAGAAGAATTTGATGATAAAGTGCGTTCCCAACAGGAAATCGGCGATGATATAGATGAAGACAAAATATATGATGATGAACGGGATCGCCTTGCGGTTCGCCTGCTTGCCGACCGCCTCGGTCGCCGCCTTGTATTCCGCCGATTCGGGGGTCAGTTCGCATCCTTGCGCGTTTTCAAGCGCCGTGACAACGGACGCGACATAATCATTGCGCGCACCGTTGATCCTCGCCGTCTCCTCAGCGGAGATCCCCCCTTTCGCGCCCTCTGCCACCAAGTCGTTGTAACTTTCCATGTCGCCGAAGCAATCGAAAAAAACGCTTTCGAACCGGAGTTCCCGCTCCGCTTCGGCAACCAACACCGTGGCACCCGTTCGATCGGTAAAACTCAACCGTTTGATGGAAGCGACATCGTCTTCCCCGAGCTCCAAAACGATAAAACCATTTTGGTCGAACGTGGAGATCCCGTCATATCTGCCATCGCCGTCGGCGTCGTAGTCGAGAATGGGCAAAACGATCTCGTTGCCCTCGGCTGTCGTCACTTTCAGCGCGGTACCGTTGCGTTCCGCGGAAAACACCTCATAGCGGTCGGCAACGCCGTAAACATACCCCGTATAGCACTTATACAGCGTACCGCGCAACGGCTTGTCCGCACTCTCTCCGTCTGTTTGCGCGGAGTTCCCGTCGACCTCCATCACCGTCTCGTACAGGATGATGCCGCCGCCGTTTTCGAACGTGCGATCCAATACCGGTTCCCTGTAAAACCCGACGGGCTCCGTCAGAACGAGGCACGTTACGAAGTCGTTTGCCGCCAAGGCATTCCCAATGAGTTCCGCCGGCACCGTGAATGTTGCAAAGTATCCGGGGAGGGTGAGGGAAAATATCACGCCCATCCCGAATGTAAAAAGAAAGTAGACGACGGTAGCGAAGATCTTACTTTTCTTCATTTTCTGCCGGATCTACTGCGATATCGTCCGAAGACATTCTCGCCGACGGTGCCTGTTCCGCAGAAGATACGTCACTCTGCGTGGGAAGTCCGTCGGTGCGTCGGACATTGGACTTGAACGCTGCTTCTCTCTTTTTGAGATTGTCGCGCAATTCCTTATATTGTTTTTTGTTGAATACGGGAATTAAAAAATAAACTCCGATGCAAAGTGCAACGATCGCCGCCAACACAATGAAAAACACGATATCGGTCGTGTTGAGCGGATTCAGCGCCAATAAACCGAGCATATTCTTCTCTTCCTCCGAAAATCTTTGGTATCGGTCTTCCCCCCGGGAGGGGGCTCGCGTCGCTTTTTGAAAATCCTTCTGTATGAATTATATCATTTTCTCGCAAACATGTCAAATGCAATACATTACTTTTTCCGCAAAAACCAACATTTTGTGCAGGTTGCCGCGGAGACCCCGCTCCGCATGGAAGCGCGCGGAGCGGGGTCTCCGCTCCGTCCGCGCGTTTTTTCAGTCTTTTCGTCGACAAACCACCGCCACCACCGCGAGCGTTGCCGTAAAGACCACCACACTCGCGCCGCCGATGACGCTACCGCAACCGCCTTTTTCGGCAGGTTTGGGATCGACGGGCTCGGGGTCAACGGGTTCGGGGTCAACGGGTTCGGGGTCAACGGGTTTTTCTTCGTCATCTTCGTATTCGATGATGATGCTGTCGAGGTAGGAAGCGCCCGATTTTTCCGACAGCTCATAGGTGAGCGCAAAATAGGTGTCGTCCCCATCCACCATCCATGTGACGCCGCCCTCCGTGACCGTCTTGGTCCCATGGTCGGTCCCGTTCGTGGGTTTCCCCGTCACCTGCCCATATGGGCTATCCGAAGTGAGGAGTTTCCAAGGTCTGTCCGCGGTCCCCGCGAACGATCTCACCGTAACCGACTTGATGGCTCTCTCCGTGGGGAGATCGCTCGCAAGGTAATAAGAGCTCTTGTTCTTGTTGAATTGCATCCCCTGATTTGCGAGATATTGTTCGCTTCCGCCGAAGAGGAACGCGACACCTCCGATGCCGTCCGCCGACCATGTTTTGAAGCCGTAGCCTGCGGTGAGATCGAAACTCGAAAGTGTGATCGTGATCGTCTTCCCCGTCGGTTCTGTGGGTTCGGGGTCCACGGGTTCGGGGTCGGTTGCGGAAAGATTTTCCCAGATTTGATTTACATATTCGGGATGATCGACAAAGGGATTGCGATTGCCTTGAATTTCATAAGCGGCGTCGTTGCGCGCAAGTTCCAGCGCGTCCACGGGGTCCGCTCCATTCCATTTGAGAAGCAGGTCAATGGCTTCGCTCTCGCTCTTTGCGGATATTACGTTCGAAAAATTCAGCTTGCCGAAATAACTGCTCTTGCCGCTTCCGTTCGTAGAGCCGTGTACATTGGAATAAGAATTGTAATGGGTGTAAACATACAGGACTATGCGCGCTACATCGCCTTTGACCGAGTCGATCGGCTCAAACACTCTCCCCGCCGAGTAGCCCGCGATGGCGATATTTTGATTGCTTGTATCACGGTACCAAACGGGCGTTTTGGAAGAGACTTCTCCGTACTTATCGTTGCCGCGCGCACTGTTTACCCTCGTTTCCGTGGGGCGGATATGCAACAGGTCGCTTCCGCCGCCGCCCTGCCCCCATAGACCGTTGGAAAGACTTTGGCACCAGACATGCTCGCGGTTCCAGGTCCCGCTTGCACCGCTTTGCCATTCGGCGGACAGCTCCGCCTGCGCATAAAACTCCGTCAACTGACCGTTGGGACCGGGATCCGTCCGCTTCACATAGTCGGGATTTTTACAGTCCTCATATGTAGTATATTTCGTATGCGTGGTCGTGATGAGGTCGTGGAGCTGACCCAAGAGTTCCTCCCCGCCCGTTGCGGTGATGGGAGCGTAGTAGTCTTCCGCAAACGCGGAAAGACCGACCGCTCTTCCCGCCGAGAGGACGCCGCAGAGCATCAGCCCCGCAAGGGAAAGAGAGAGAAGTTTTCCGAAGTTCCGTTCCATGATTTCTCCTTGGTGATCATTTTTGCGCCGCAAGCTGTTTGAGCCAGCACCGCCGGCACATCGCAACATATCTGTCGTTCCCGCCGAGGAGAACTTGCGAGCCCTCCGTAACGATCTTTCCGCCGTCATCGAGACGGGCGTTCACCGTCGCTTTTGCCCCGCAGGTGCACACCGACTTAATCTCGCTGATCGATTCCGCGATCTCGAACAGCCGCTTGCTCCCCGGGAAGAGGTGAGTGGTAAAGTCGGTGGCGAGCCCGAAGCAGAGCACGGGGACATCCCGTTCGATCACGATGTCCGCCAGTTCGTCCACCTGCTCGGGAGTGAGAAACTGACACTCGTCCACGATGATCACGTTGCAGTCCGAATAGCGTTCGAGATAGAGCGCGCGAAGGTCTTCCTTCTCCCCCACCGCGACCGCTTCCTTTTCCAGTCCGATGCGCGATCGGACGACGGTATCGCCGTCCCGCGTGTCGACCGCGGGCTTCAAGAGAAGGACCTTCATGTTCCGCTCTTCGTAGTTGAATTTTGTGATGAGCGCCTGCGCCGTCTTGGAGCAGCCCATTGCGCCGAATTTGAAATATAATTTTGCCATAGCCGATTTGTTATTGTACGGTCTCGTAAACCAACGGTCCCCGCACGGGCGGTTCGCTGCCGATCTCCGTTGCGGCGGTGAGAATTTGCGAAGCGGAAGCAAACGCCTCGTCTCTGTTCGTAAAGAGCGTTGCGATCTCTTCCCCCTTTTCCACGCGGTCCCCCGTCTTCTTTTTCAGCAAAATACCGGCGGCGAAATCGATCGTGTCCTCCGCCGTGTTGCGTCCCGCACCGAGGGCAAGGCTCGCAAGCCCGTACGCCTCGGCGTCCGTCCGCACGATATACCCGCTCTTTTCACTCTTCACTGCGCGGGAATACTTTGCCTCGGCAAACTTTGCGCCGCCCTCGATGAGCGCCGCGTTGCCGCCCTGTGCCTCGACCGCTTGTGCGAGCTTGCCGAGCGCGCTGCCGTCCGCGATCGACCGTGCGGCGAGCCGTTCGCATTCCTCGGGCGTTCCCTTGCCCGCAAGGGAGAGCATGTGCCCCGCGAGGGTCAGACAGACCTCGGTAAGGTCCTCCGGTCCCCTGCCTTTGAGCGTTTCCACCGCCTCGATCACTTCGAGCGAATTGCCGATGGCGTTCCCCAACGGACGGTCCATATTCGTGATGAGCGCGACCATTTTTTTGCCCGCATTTTTGCCGATGTCCACCATCAGCCGCGCGAGCTCTCTGCTCTCCTCTACCGTCTTCATAAAGGAACCGCTGCCCGTTTTCACATCGAGCACGATGCAATCATCGTCGGCTGCGAGCTTTTTGCCCATGATGCTCGCGGCGATGAGAGGCATGCTGTCCACCGTTGCCGTGACGTCGCGGAGGGCGTAGAGTTTTTTGTCCGCGGGCGCGAACTGCCGCGACTGTCCCACGATGGCGAGCCCGATCCGGTTCACCTGCGCGATGAATTCCTCTTCCGAAAGGGTGGTGCGGAATCCGTCGATCGCCTCGAGTTTATCCACGGTGCCGCCCGTATGTCCCAACCCTCTGCCGCTCATTTTGGCGACTTTCACGCCGAACGATGCGACGATGGGCGCAACGACGAGACTGGTCTTATCCCCCACGCCGCCCGTGGAATGCTTGTCCACGCGGATACCGTCGATCGCCGAAAAGTCGAGCTTCTCGCCCGAATCGCGCACGGCGAACGTGAGGTCGCAGGTCTCCCGCACCGTCATGCCGCGGTAGTAGATCGCCATGAGAAGCGCGGTGATCTGATAGTCGGGAATGCTGCCGTCGGTCACTCCGCGGATGAAAAAGTCGATCTCCCCCGTCGAGAGCTCCCCGCCGTCCCGTTTCTTTTTGATGATGTCGTACATCCGCATATGCGTTTTTCTCCTCTTTGAATGAGATCAGTCTCCTCTTCTGCCGTCTGCGATGTATGCCGCCACGAGGTCGCGCGCATAGATGTTTTCGGTAAGCCGCGCAACTTCCGTGATGCGGTTGGGCGCATAGGTGGAAGTATAGCTGTCTACGATGAGATAATAGGTCTTGTTATCATCTACATCGCTTGCATAGAGACCGCTTGTATAGGTGTGATAGTTATTTTTTGCGGACAGGAAATTGCTCTTTAAGTCTTTCCCCTTGATGCTTCCCAAGACGATGGCGTTGTCGAAAGGAAGCAGAGAGAAGAGGTCGGCATAGGTGACGTTCCCCCTTGCGAGGTCGTACGGGCTGCGCGTTTTGAGATAGCCGCCGCCGAGCGCGATCTCGTACTCGTCGCCCCACACTTCCATGCCTTTCTTATAGTAAAGTTCGGCAACCTTATCGGCAATGTCGGAGGAACCCCACTTAGAGGAGTTCTTCCCGAGCACCGTCGTATAGGGGTCCTCATCGGGGAAATATTTTTCGAACACCTCCTGTATAAAGGGATCGTCCTTGATACTGCTCTTGGCATATTCGCTACTTTTGACGAGCTTGGGAGAGACGGTGTATTTTCCCGTTTGGATGTCGATGGTGACGTCGGCACGGCTGATCGCCTTATTCTCGCCGCCGCCCTGCAAATGATAGACGCCGTATTCGTCTTTGAGAATATACTGTTGGTGCGTATGACCCTCGAATACGAGGTCGATATAGCCGTCCGAGAGGGCGGTATCGTAATAGGGCATGTCGCTGTTCTTCACGTCGTTCACGCCAGAGGACGAGAAGTCGTCGCCGCCGTCGTGAATGGAATAAACGATGAAATCGCACCCCTCTTCCTCTCTCAGACGGGTGGACTCCTTTTTGACGAGCGCAGTGAGTTCCCCGCCCGTTGCGAAGTGGAGCCCCGTCCGGAATTCGCCCGAGATGGAGGAAAGGCAATCGCCGATCGCGCCGATGACGCCGATCTTGACGCCGCTCTTTTCCACAACCACGGAGGGCTTGCAATAGCCTGCGGATCCACCCTGATAGGACACATTGATGGCGAGAAAGGGAAACTCCGCAAGCTCACTATTGGGCGTGAGAACGTCCGACCCCCAATCGAATTCATGGTTGCCGAGGGTCATGGAGACAAAGCCGACCTCGTTCATCCACTCCGTCATGAGCTTCCCTTTGTTCGTAGAAGACTCCACCGTCCCCTGCCACATATCGCCCGAAGAGAGCAGGATCTCTTCGCGCGCATTGTCGGCATACAGATCCTTCAAATAGGTAGTGAATTCATCCACGCCGGGCTGACCGTCCGTGTCCATGAACTTGCCGTGCAGATCGTTGACGGCAAAAAAGGAGAGCTCCGCCGCATTGCCCGACGAAGGGCCGGAAGGCGTGGGGTCCGAAGGAGCGCACCCGACGACTCCCGCGCCGACAAAGAGCAGGGCAAAGAAGGAAGCAAAAATTTCGGTAAGCCGTTTTTTCATAAGATCAAAGGTCTTTTTCGGTGAAGGAAAACGGAAGCAATGCTTCCAGGGGATATGCCTCGAATTTTTCGGGAGACCCGAGCAGAATTTTGAAATCCTTCCGGCAGAATTCCGCCATGACCTGACGGCACACGCCGCAGGGGGCGCAGAAATCGGAGGTCTCCCCCTCCTTTCCGCCCACGATGGCGATCGCCTCGAATTCGCGCTCGCCCTCGCTCACCGCCTTGAAGAATGCGGTCCGTTCCGCACAGACGGTGGCGGGAAACGCCGCGTTTTCGATGTTGCAGCCCGTATACACTTTTCCGCTCTTTGCAAGGAGCGCCGCCCCCACGCGAAAATGGGAATAGGGAGAATGCGAGTTCCCCCGCGCCCTTTGGGCGGCTTGCATGAGTTCTCTGTCGTCCGTCATTTTTTTACCACACTCCAATAACTTTCACCCTGCGTGCCCTCCTGCGGAACGCCGAAATATTCGAGCACCGTGGCGGAAATGTCCGCAAAACTCGAACGGGTCCCGAGGTCCACGCCGCTCCTGACGCCCTTGCCGCAGATGAGCATGGGCGTGTATTCGCGCGAATGGTCGGTGGAGGGAGTCGCGGGGTCGCAACCGTGATCGGCTGTGATGAGGAGAACGTCCTCCTCCCGCATGTTCTTCAAAAAGTTCCCCAAAAAGACGTCGAACTCGGTCGCCGCGGCGGCATAGCCCGCAACGTCGTTCCGATGCCCGTATTTCATGTCGAAATCGACGAGGTTGACAAAGCACAGCCCGTTGAAATCCCGCGCTTGCAATGCCTCCGTCACCTGCATCCCGTGGGTGTTGGAGGAGGTGCGATTGCTCTCCGAAACGCCGCTTCCCGCAAAGATGTCGTAAATTTTTCCGACCGAGATGGTGTCGTACCCCGCCTTTTGCAGAAGGTTGAGCATGGTATCCGAAGGGGGAACGAGCGAATAGTCGTGACGGTTCGCCGTGCGCGCAAACGGGTATTCGCCGCTGAACGGACGGGCGATGACCCTGCCCACATTGTGCGGCGGTACGAGCATCTCCCGTGCGATCTCGCAATAATGGTAGAGTTCTTTCACGGACACGACGTCCTCGTGCGCGGCGATCTGGAACACGCTGTCCGCCGAGGTGTACACGATGAGCGCCCCCGTCTCCATGTGCTCTTTTCCGTAATCTTTGATGACTTCCGTGCCCGAATAGGGTTTGTTGCAGAGGACCTTTCTGCCCGTTCTTTTTTCGAACTCGGCAATGACCTCTTCCGGAAAACCGTTCGGATAGGTGGGAAGAGGCTCGGGCGAGACGACGCCCGCGATCTCCCAATGTCCGATGGTGGTATCCTTCCCCATCGACTTTTCCGTCATTCTCGCATAGCTTGCCTTGGGGGAAGGCACTCCCCCACCCACGCCCTGAATGTTGAAAAGACCGAGCTCCCGCAGATTCGGGCAGCGGAAGGCGGGATGGTTGCGGATGGCGCCGAGGGTGTTGCTCCCTTCGTCATGCCACAGGCAAGCGTCGGGAAGTTCCCCCACGCCGAAACTGTCAAGCACGATCAGAAAAAATCTTTTGGACATAATTTCCTCCGTCAGGCGAGTTCAAGCGCAATCTTCATCATCGCGGTAAAGGTCTTTTCCCGTTCCTCCGCCGTTGTGTTCTCCTCGGGGTGTACGAAACTGTCGCTCACGGTGCAGATGCAGAGCGCCTTCTTTCCCGCGCGCGCCGCGTTGCAGTAGAGCGCCGCGCTCTCCATTTCGACGCCGAGCACCCCCATCTTCGCCCACTGCATGCCGCTGTTTGCGTCGTCGTAGAACATGTCGGAGGAAAAGATGTTCCCCACTTTATAGCGCACACCCGCCTCTTCGCAGAGGTCGGCGGCGCGGCGCAAAAGTCCGAAATCGGCGATCGGGCAGAAGGTGCCGGGCAGGTTGTATTGCGCGGCATAATTGCCGTTGGTGCAGGCGCCCTGCGCGAGGATGAGGTCGCGCACATGCAGGTCTTCGTCGAACGACCCGCACGAGCCCACGCGGATGATGTTCTCCACGCCGTAGAAATTGAAAAGTTCATAGGAATAGATCCCGATGGCGGGCTGTCCCATGCCCGACGCCATGACGGACACTTTTTTGCCCCGATACGTTCCCGTATAGCCGTTGACCCCGCGCACATTGTTTACGAGAACGGGGTTTTCGAAGAAGTTCTCCGCGATGAATTTGGCACGGAGCGGATCGCCCGGCATCAATACGGTCTTTGCGAAGTCGCCGTACTTTGCGGCGATGTGGGGGGTGGGAATGTTGGGATGATCGCTCATAACAGGTGTTCCTCCTTTACGATCTTCACGATGCGGGAGGTGCCGAGCCGCTCCGCGCCGAGAGCGACGAAGTCCTCCGCGTCCTTGACGGAGGAAATTCCGCCCGCCGCCTTGATCTTCACGTTCTTGCCGACGTATTTTTTGAAGAGCGCCACGTCTTCGCGGGTCGCGCCCGCTTTGGAAAAGCCCGTGGATGTCTTGATGAAATCGGCGCCCGCCTCGGTGACGATCTTGCACATTTCGATCTTCTCCTCTTCGGTGAGCAGGCAGGTCTCGATGATGACTTTGAGGATCTTTCCGCCGCACGCCTCTTTGATCGCCTTGATCTCGTGCAGAATTTTTTCGTAGCGCTTTCCCTTGAGGTCGCCGATGTTGATGACCATATCGATCTCGTCCGCCCCCGCCGCGACCGCGTCCCGCGTTTCGAACACTTTGACCGCCTCGCTGTTGTAGCCGTTGGGGAAGCCGATGACCGTGCAGACGGCGAGCCTGTCTCCCGCGTATATTTTCGCCTCGCCCACATAGCAGGGCGGGATGCACACCGAAGCGGTGTGATATTCGATCCCGTCGTCGATGAGCGAGCGGATGTCCTCCCAAGTCGCCGTGACGGCGAGCTGGGTGTGATCGCATTTTGCCAAGATCTCTCTGATGTCCATTTCTTTCCTCTTTTTTGATAGTGCTTTCATTATAGCCGAAATTTTGCGCGTTGTCAATGGAGAAATCTTCTTTTTTTCTTTCGCCGCGAACAAAAAAATGAAAAAAATTTTCTCTTTGCCGCGCGCCGCGGGCGAAGTTGCCGATTTTCCGCCGCGGAGACGGCTCTTTTCTTTACTTTTTTATAAGGAAGAGTTGCATTTTCCCGCCGTATGTGGTAGAATTACTGTGTGATTTTATCGAAATTACGCAAATTCCGCAAAAGGAGCCGCACAGCAGTATGGTGAAGTGGGTGAAAAGGATCTTGCCGCCGGTCGTCGTTTGCCTCGTCATCGGCGTCGTCACCGCCATCATGATCGGCTATTTCAATTCGATTGCCGCCCAGGTACGGACAGACGGCGAACGCCACCTGAAAGAGATCTACGGACAGGTCAACCGCTCTTTCGGGTCCTTTCTCGACCGCAACTGGGGGCTTCTCGAAAGTTGCGACGACTACTACACCCTTGTTTCGGCATCCAACGACACCGCCTCCGACCGGATGCTGGAATTTGTCGAAGACAAAAAAGAATATTGGGGATTCACCGATTTTTACTTCCTCAACGAGGAGCGGAACTATTATTCCATCGAAACTGGAAGGGGCGCAGAACCGCTCAAAAACGCTTCCGAACAGCTGATCTTAGAGAAAAAACCGATCATGATCGGCGAACGCATCGGCGGAAGAGAGGTCACGATGTTTGCGATCGCGGCGGAGGGCAGCTATCGCGACTTCCCCTTTACGGCGATCGGCATCAGCTACACCAACACCGACATGGCGAAAGCGCTCAATGCCAACGCGTTCGAAGGCAAGGCGCAGTGCTATATTCTCCGCCCGGACGGCAGCGTGCTGCTCTCTACCGCGGTGGGAAGCGGCTCGATGCGCAACTATTTCGAATATCTGAGCGGACTCATCGACGAGGAAGCGCTCGCCAAGATCGAGAGCGACCTCGTTGTCATGCGCGACGCGCAGACGGAGGAGGGCGCGCAAAGCGCCGATCGGTACGGCTTCCTCCAGACCGAGATGGGCAGGGAGACGCGCTGTCTCATCTATATGCCCATCGGCTATGAGGATTACTTCCTCCTCAGCGACGTTCCGCAGACGGAAGTCAGCCAGGGCTTCCTGCTCGCCCAGCGCGATACCATGCGCGTGCTCATCACCATTTTCTCGCTCATCATTGCGGCATTCCTCGTCTTTGCCGTGGTGCGCATCGTAAGCCAGTCGAGACGCAGCAAGAAAGAGCTCATGTACCGCGAGCGGATGTTCGATGTCCTCTCCAACACCGTGAACGACATCTTCCTCATGCTCGACCCGCAGACGCAAAGCGTGGACTACATCAGCCCGAACGTGGAGCGGCTGCTCGGCATCAAGGCAAAGAAAGTGCGTGAAAATATCCGTTCGATGGCGGCATGCGCCGTGGACTACAACATCATCGTGCCGGACGAAGAGCTCCGCGCCATCCCCATCGGCGAAAACCGCACGTGGGAATGCGAATATATGCATCAGGCGACGGGCGAGCGCAGGTGGTACCGCGTGGCGATCTACCACATGAGCATACAGGGAATGCAGAAATATGTTGTCGTGATGTCCGACCGTACCCTCGACAAGCAGCTCAACCGCAA
Source organism: uncultured Clostridia bacterium (assembly GCA_947626305.1). Lineage (GTDB taxonomy): Bacteria > Bacillota > Clostridia > Christensenellales > Borkfalkiaceae > Gallimonas. Next base: position 18,690 of record CANQRP010000001.1, read on the forward strand.
ATTGCAGGAGGCGCTCGACGCCGCCAAGAGCGCAAACGAGGCAAAGAGCAATTTCCTCTCCAACATGTCGCACGACATCCGCACCCCCATGAATGCGATCGTGGGCTTCTCGGTGCTTCTCGAACGCAATGCCGACGACACCGACCTCGTGCGCGAATATACCCGCAAGATCATGGCGTCCAGCCACCACCTGCTCTCGCTCATCAACGACGTGCTCGATATGAGCAAGATCGAGAGCGGTAAGACCTCCATCAACATCGCGCGTTTCAGTCTGCCCGACCTGTTGGAGGAACTCAACGTCATCATCATGCCGCAGGCGCGCGCCAAGAACCAGGAGTTCTCCATCCACACGCACGGCACGCCCCCGGACGAGCTCATGGGAGACAGGCTCCGCCTCAATCAGATCCTGCTCAACTTGCTCTCCAACGCCATTAAATATACGCCCGTCGGCGGAAAGATCGACTTTACGGTGCAGGAGCTCCCCGAAACTTCCAAGCAATTGACAAAACTCCGCTTTATCGTGAAAGACAACGGCATCGGCATGAGCAAGGAGTTTGTAAAGGAGATCTTCCAGCCCTTCAGCCGTGAGAAGAATTCCACGGTCAATAACATTCAGGGCACGGGGCTCGGCATGGCGATCACCAAAAATCTCGTGGACCTCATGGGCGGCATCATCGAAGTGGAGAGCGAACCGGGCGTGGGAAGCACCTTTACCACCGAACTCTCCTTCGCCCTTGTGGAAGAACAGGCGCAGGACGCCTGGCTGCACGACAAGATCACCCGCATGCTCGTGGCGGACGACGAGGAAGAGATCTGCCTCAACATCCGCGATATGATGCACGATACGGGCGTGGACGTGAGTTATGTTACCGACGGCGAAGCTGCGGTGACTGCCGCGCTGCGTGCGCATGAACACGGGTCCGAATTCGACGTGATTCTGCTCGACTGGAAGATGCCCGGGATGGACGGCGTGCAGACCGCACGGCTCATCCGCGAAAAGGTGGGAAAGGAGATCCCCATCCTCGTGCTCACTTCCTACGATTGGAGCGACATCGAGACGGAGGCACGGCAGGCGGGCATCAATGCCTTTATGCCGAAGCCCTTCTTCACCTCCACTTTCTTTCAGACCATCAAACCCCTCTTCGCCGAGAAGACGGGAAAAGAACTCCCCGTGCCGCAGACCGCCGAAAGCAGTGCGATGGAGGGAAAGCTCTTCCTCGTTGCCGAGGACAACGAACTCAACGCCGAGATCCTCACCGAGATGCTCGGCATAGAAGGCGCCTCCTGCGACTTGGCGCCCAACGGAAAAGTCGCCGCGGAGATGTTCGAAAATTCCGCTCCGGGGCACTACGATATGATCTTGATGGATGTACAGATGCCCATCATGAACGGTTACGAGGCGACCAAGGAGATCCGCGCTTCCGCACATCCCGACGCCAAGACCATCCCCATCGTCGCCATGACGGCGAATACCTTCGCCGAAGACGTGAAAAACGCCCTCGATGCGGGCATGGACGCCCACCTCGCAAAACCGATCGACATGGACGCCGTGCGCAAAACGGTTGCACAGCTCCTCGACCGCCGACCCACCTAAGGAGGACACCCCTTTGAAAAAAATATGCCTGCCGCTCGCCTGTATGCTGCTCCCCACGCTCCTGCTCCCGGGATGCGGTCCCACATACGACGCCGACGCCCTGAGCATCATGGGCAAGACGAGCGACCTCAACAAACCCTACATGACCGAGATCTTCGACCATTACCGCGAAACGACGGGCGAGAATCTCAATCTCATCGGCATCGTGGACGAAGAATTCGAAACGGAGGCGCTGCGCCGCATGGGAACGGAGGAGGCGCCCGACATTCTGCTCCACTTCCACAACGCCGACCTCAACCGCTTCGATGTGCAGAACAACTTCTGCGCCCTGAACAATGAGAGCTGGGTGAATGACCTCACGGACAGCGCAAAGGCGTATTGCACGGACAGCAGCGGCACCCTGCTCGGGCTCCCCTTTTGGGAGAGTTCGGTGTCCGGTTGTTACTACAATACCAAACTGCTCAAAGGATTGAGCGCCGCAACGACGCAGGAGGATTTCGACGGGCTCTGCGCAGCGCTCAAACGCAAGGGCATTACCCCCATCTGCTGGCCCGCGGACGGCTGCTCGTGGATGGTGCAATTCGGGCTCGATCCCATCTTTGCCGATGACCCGAAAGTGCTCGAACAGATCAACCGCAACGAGATCGGCTATGCCGACATCCCGGCGGTGACGGACATGGTGACTTGGATCGCGGGCGCCGCGGCAAAAGGCTGGTTCGGGGACAAATACATGCAGACGGGTTGGGACGACATCTCCGACATGCTCAGCTCGGGCGAAGCCGCCATGACCTTTATCTGGGACACCTGGTTCTACACCGATTTCAAACCGAGAAAGTACACCAAGGAGGACTTTGCGCTCATGCCGGTGTTCATGAACACCGCGGAGGGCGGGACCTACGAGGGCGGCAACCTGAACATGATGATGGTGAACAAGAACAGCGAAAAAAGAGAGCGTGCGCTCGAATTCCTCTCCTTCTGCGCCCAACCCGAAAATTACAACGTCGCCTTTCGGGACATCTCCACGGTGAGCGTGTTCAAGGAGCAGACAACGAACATCCAATCGAAAATGGTGACGGACGCGAAGGACTCCATCGCCGCGCACGAACGGGTGTCCACCGCCAATACCAAGGTGATCGGATACAGTGCCGAGGAGGCGGTGGGCGCGCTCAACAAGCTCTTCCTCGGGCAGACCACGATCGCAGAATGTATCCGCAAAATGGACGAAGACCGCCGCGCCGCCGCAAAACAGCTCGGCATTGCGGGATTTTAAGGAACTTCCCCCGACGAAACCAAACCGGAAAACCAAAGCGGAAAACCAACCCAAAAACCAAGCCGGAAAACCGACAAAAAACAAACCCCGAGAGCGGACAGGTCTCTTGGGGTTTTCCATACAATTCTGCTGTTTGAGTTTGAAAAGCCGCCCGCAGCGTTTGCGCTGCGGGCGGCTTGATATTCCGTTGTCCCGGAAATCAGTTACCGGAATCGAGTTCGAAGAACTTGATCGAACAGGTCACACCGATGGAGGTGGCGTTTTCGAGATCGCTGTCCGGGTTGAGGCGCAACCACGACATGGAGCAGCGGTATCCGGTGTTCATGAGGTCGTGCAGAACGGCCTTCGTCTTGTCGTACACGGTCGCCTCGTTGCCCTTGTCCTTCACGGTAAAGGACAGCCGCACGGTGCGGGTGCGCACGCCGTCGCTCGGAGCCGAGGTGTCGTAGTCGATGCTGCTCGATTCCATTCCCGCGAAGATCGCCTTAAAGCAGGCGTGCAGCTTTTCCTGCTGTTTGTTGTTGTCGTACTGGGGCATGACGGTTTTATCGCCGCTCGCCTCGATTTTGTCGAGTTCCGCACGCATTCTGTCGTAATCGGCTTTGAGCCCGTTTGCGACTTCGATCTGCATGTTCACGGTGTCGAGGTCCTCGTTGACCTTCGCTCTGCGCTCCGTGATGGGATAGTAGACCAAGCCGAAATAGAGCCCGATCAAGAGCACCACGAGCAAAACGATGAGAAGGATCGTTTCGCGAAGGGTAAAACGGCGTTTGAGATACTTATTCGCCATATCAGTTTCCTCCTTGGTCTGCGGGCACAAGACGGATCGTCATGCTCAGCGTTGCGCTTTCCGCACCCGTATCGTCCATTTCGAAGTTCACGTGCGACACTTCCACCCAGTCAACGATCCCCTCTTTTTCATTCAGCTGCTGCTGCATGGGTTCGATGTCCTCACGCAACACGCCCGACACGGTGAGTTCCACCGTGTTGTTTTCGAGGAGCGCGGCGCTCGTGATCTTGCCCTTTTCGAACACGGTCTCTTCGAGGAGCGCCAGGATCTCTTCGCGGTTCACGATCTCGCGGGGGAAATTCTCGTAGTTGTATCTGCGATAATTGTCGCGGACCTCCTCGCGGGAGGGATTGGACATACTGTCGTAGATCTGTTCGAGTTGCGTTTGCTTTTCGGCGAGGTCCGCCTCCGCCCTTTCCACGGCGAGATAGGGGCGGTACACCCCGAAGAACTCGACGATGACGAGGATGATGAAGATCACGGCGAGAAGGAGGAAGAATAGCTCATACGAGATGCTCGTTTTCTCGCGCATGCAGAGGTTCACGGTCTCTTTCGAGGCGTGCTTGGAAGGGGGCGCCTGATACGTCCGCTTATTGGCGACGTCGTAAAAAGTGACCTGCACTTCGGCTTCTTTTTCTTTCTTCTTGGTAGCCATAGTACCTCCTTATTGCAGAGCGACGCCCGCGGCACAAGCGATGAGCGGGTAGTCGATCGACTCTTTGGAACTGTTCCCTTCGAAGAACTCGCTCATGTCGGTCAGTTGGATGGGAAGAGTGCCGCGAAGGGTATTCATGAGCGCTTCGTTATGGGCGCCGCCGCCGCAACAGTGCAGGTGCTCGAGGTCGCTTCCGCCGTTGAAGCGGTAGAAGTTGATCGCTTTGAGCACTTCGAGCGCCATGGCGCCGTAGATGGTGCGGCAGGCGTCGAGGTCATTTGCGCCGTTGTTGTTGTTTTCGCGATAGGTCGCCGCCATGTAGGTGTCTACCCCGAAGTGTTCGGAGATCACCTCATCGAGCGCGTTGCAGCCGTAGTCGATGACGCGGACGCCCTCGAACAGGGTGCCGTCGTACAAAAAGAGCTTAACGGCGTTGTGCCCGATATCGAGGATGCCGTGGTGGTGGGAAGTATCCTTTGCTCTTTTGAGCAGGTTGACGTAGGAGAACTCCTCGGGGATGATGGTTTTGAGCTTGAAGCCCGCCTTTTTGAACATGGAGACGTAGTCCGCCACCACTTCCTTGCGCGTTGCGGCGGCGAGAACGTCGAATTCGGGCGGACGTTCGTCTTCGTAGCGGACGGCGTTGAGCACTGCGCAGTCGAAGAAATAATGGCTCTTGTCGTCCGTGATGAAGTCGCGGAAGCCGTAGGGAAGGTTGAACATGAGCTGTTCGCGGGTATTTGCCGCAACAAAGAAACGGCGGCAATAGCAAAGCGGCGCGGGAAGGATGAGGGCGGCGTTGCGGGTAGGCAACTTCTGCGTGCGGCGGATCTCTTTGAGCGCGTCGGTCATCGCCTCGTAAGAGACGATGGTCCCGTTCTTCACGAGGTCGGCGGCAACGCGCACGGTGTACCCGCGCACAATGGAGCCCTTCTTCTGGACCGCGATGTGAACCGCATGATTCCCGATATCGAAACCGATGCAATTTTTCATGAGCGTTCTCCTTTTTTATGTTAATAGAGAAAGATACCAAGTGAGGATCTCGCCGCCCGCGAGCAGCGTAAAGAGCGCCGCAAGCACGATGGCGGGACCGAAGGGGAACTCCTTGTCTTTCCCCTTTCGCACGGAGAAAGAGAGGAGGAGCCCGATGACGCACGCCGCAAGGAGCATCAGCACCCCTTGGGCAAGCCCCGTATAGAGCCCGAGCATGGCAAACAGTTTGATGTCGCCGCCGCCGAGGCTCTCCTTTTTGAGGAGGAAGTCCATCCCGAGCGAGAGCAACAGCATGCCGCCGCCGAGGACGAGGGCGCCCAAAATTGCGTCTTGAGCGCGGGAGGCGTGGTCGCCGCAGAGATAGAAGAAGGCGGCAAACAGCACCACCCCGTAGAGCACGAGCCCATCGGGGATCTCCATGGAGTCGCGGTCGATGAGGGCGACGGCAAGGAGGGCGGGCAGGAGCATGAGGTATTCGAGCGTGACGAACGAGAAGCCGAAGCGCAGGAATACGGCGAGGTAGACGAAGGCGGACACGAGCTCCGTAAAGAGACAGCGGATGGGGATGGGCGCGCCGCATTTTCGGCATCTTCCGCGGAGGAAGAGGTAGCTGAAAATGGGGATGAGGTCCAAAAAGCCCAGCGTTCTGCCGCAGGCGGGGCAGTAGCTTCTGCCTTTGAGCACGCTCTGCTTAGCGAGATAGCGATCGGCGGCGCAGGTAACGAAGCTGCCCATACACGCGCCGAACAGGAACGCAAGGATCCCGATATATATTTGCAATAAGAGCATAGTCAAGGCGCCTCCTTAGGAGGAGCTGTCACCGCAGGTGACTGAGGTGGTGATGATTCGGAAGCAAAGGGCACCACCCCCCTACCCCCCTCCTTGGAGGGGGCTCCTGATTGCGCCGCTCCAATCCTTGGAAGGGGCGCTTCACCCAATGTCATAACACACGCAGGGGGGCGGGGGTTATGACATTGGGGGGCAAAAATGCCCTCCGTTGTCCCTCCGCTGCCGCCGCATCCCTTCATCCCTGTCCGACGGCGCGGAGAGTTAAGTTCGTTTTAATTCTATTATGACGCAGTTCCTGTTTTCAGATTGGTAATGGTTATGAAAACAGTAACATCATAACCACCGGCATCATTCTTCACGCAAGAATCAACAGCAGTTTCTGCAAGCGAACCAGAGGATACCTCATCCCCGGATGCTTTAACAACCTCGACTTCTACAACATTGCCGGAAGCATCAATTTTACCGGTCGCTTTCCAAGGTCCTTTCAAAGCCCAAGAATAAGGTGTCTTAGTGCCGTCGCCCTCAAGCGTATAAATGGCATCGGTTGCGTCTAAAGCCGCTTTTGTGGTCGGTTCATAATTCAGAATTTCAACAACAGCAGCACCACGAACGGCACGGATGTTTGCATCTTCGGTCGCTTTTTGCGCTCTAGTCAAAGCGCTCACAAACAGCGGAACTGCGATGGCAACGAGGACGGCGATGATCGCGACAACGATCAAAAGCTCTGCAAGGGTAAAGCCCTTGCGATTGTTTCTTTTCAACATTTTTTTTACTCCTTATAAAATCATGATTTTTATTTCTTACACCGCCGGGATGAAGCAGTGCTTGAAAACTTTGATTTGTGCTGTGGCGACCCCTCGACAGGCTCAGGGTAACATATTAGAATGTCAGAGTGACATAGAGCGTCAGGGTGACAATGTTCCTAATTGTCATGTTGAGCGGAGGCGTAGCCGCAGTCGAAACATCGCATTGGTTTTAATACTAAGGCGACCCTTCGACAGAAAACTGTGGCGACCCTTCGACAGGCTCAGGGTGACAGTTTTTTATGCTGTGGCGACCCTTCGACTTCGCTACTTCGTCGCTACGCTCCTCGTGCCGCCCTTCGACAACATGGAACGTGCGGGCGGGGCAGGGTGACATATTAGAGCTCCCAAATTGTCATGTTGAGCGGAGGCGTAGCCGTAGTCGAAACATCGCATTGGTTTTAATACTGAGGCGACCCTTCGACTTCGCTCAGGGTGACATATTAGAATGTCAGGGTGACATATTAGAGCATCAGGGTGACAAATTGGGTGGCGCGTTGGGCATCAACTCTTCCCATTTGGGATTGAGCGTTCTTATTAAACTTTGCTTCCTCTCTCGCTTCCACCCTTTTAACTGTTTTTCTCTGTGAATGGCTTGCTTTATATCGTTCCACTCCTCGCAATATACGAGTTTGTGCAAATGATATTTCTTGGTAAATCCGTCGATCTGTTCCGCACGATGTTCACCTATGCGGCGGGCAAGATCGTTTGTTACACCAATGTATAATACACTATTGAAATCGTCTGTCAAAATGTATATATAGTATGGCATAACTTTTATACCGCCATGTTTTTGTTCTCAATTGTCATGTTGAGCGGAGGCGTAGCCGCATTATGATTGTCATTCCGAGCGTAGTCGAGGAATCGCATTATTTTTAATACTGCGGCGACCCTTCGACAGGCTCAGGGTGACAGTTAGAGCGTCGGGTGACAGTGTTCCTAATTGTCATGTTGAGCGGAGGCGTAGCCACAGTCGAAACATCGCATTATTTTTAATACTAAGGCGACCCTTCGACAGGCTCAGGGTGACATAGAGCGTCAGAGCGGACAAATTGAGGGCATCAGAAGCCGCCGGCGCCGGCAGACATGCTGAAGATCGGTACGTAGATCGCTATGACGATAAACCCTACCACTACACCCAATATGATTGTGATCATCGGCTCGATCATGCCAAGCGCACGGTCGGACGCGGTGACGGCTTCGTCGTTATAATACAACCCGATGGTGCGCAGCGTGTCTTCCAACATACCAGAACTCTCCCCCACCGTGATCATTTCGATGAGCATGGAGGGCAGATATTTGGAATCTTTGAGCGCTTCGCCCAAACTCATGCCGCTCTCGAGCTTGACGATCGCCTCGTTGAGCTCCTTGCCGACGCAACGGCTATCTACCACGCGGCTGACAATATCGAGCGCACGCGTTACGGGCAGCCCCGCCGCAAGCAACGTTGCCAGCGTGTTTGCCGTCTGCGCCGCGGCGTTGAAGCGGGTGATCTTGCCGATCACGGGCATCTTCATGCGAATTTTGGAATACGCCATCTTTCCGCTCTCGGTTTTGCCGATGAAGTAGATCGCCAAAATCACCGCAACGATAATGGCAATGAGCAGCCACCACCAATGCGAGAAGAAGTTGGAAATGGCAATGAGGATGCGGGTGATGAGCGGAAGCTCGGTGCCGAAAGACGTCAACGTCTCGGTCATCCGAGGGACGAGCACGACCATGACGACGCCGATGACGACGATCGCCAACAGGAGCACGATGATAGGATACGTGAGCGCGGAACGAATTTTCTTCTGCGTTTTTGCGGCGCGTGCGTAATACTCTTCGAGGCTTTGGAAGGACTGCTCCAAAGTACCTGATTCCTCGCCCGCGCGCACCGTTTCGATGAACACGGCGGGGATCTTTTTGCCGTTTTTCTCCAAACTGTTGGCGAGCGAATAGCCCGCGGCGACGTCCGCCGCGCTCGCCCGCAGATAACGGCGCATGAGCTTGTCGTCACACTGTTCGGCAATGAGCTCGATGGTGCGGGACATGGTAAGCCCCGCTTTCAGCATGATGAAAAATTGGTTCGCCGTAAGAGACAACGTTTTGTTGCTGACCCAGAGCGGCTCGTTGATGTCGATATTTACGCGCCGTTCTTTGCGCACGGGCTTGATGGATTCCACCACCGCATAGCTCTTGCGTATTTCGTTGACTGCTTCAAACTCGTCGTACGCTTCGACTACGCCGTTTACTGTGGACCCGTCCTGCGCGATCGCACGGTACTTATATGTCTGCATACGCCCTCCTTGATAATTTCAGCGGCGTCTCCGCCCGTTTTGCCGCTCCGCTTGCGGCAAGCGACTTAAAATACGTTTTTGCGAATAAACTCGGGGTCGTGTGCCGCCGCTTTTGCCGTTTCCGCCGAGATCGCCTTCTGACGGTAGAGGGCGATGATGGAATTGTCCATCGTGACAGACCCTTCCGCCGCGGAAGTTGCCATGGAGCTCGCGATCTGCGGGGTCTTGCCCTCGCGGATGAGGTTGCGGATCGCGGGAGTGACCATCATCAACTCGCACGCCGCCACTCTTCCGCCGGTCTTGCGGGGCAACAGCTGTTGGGAAAGCACCGCCATGAGCGTGGTGGAAAGCTGCATTCTGATCTGCTTTTGCCGCATTTCGGGGAAAACGGAGACGATACGGTCGATCGAGTCCGGTGCGGAATTGGTGTGCAACGTGGCAAATACCAAGTGACCGGTCTCCGCCGCCGTGAGCGCCGTCTCGATCGTGTCGAGATCGCGCATTTCGCCGATGAGAATGACGTCGGGGTCTTCACGCAAGATCGCCCTCAGACCGCTGCCGTAGCTCTCGGTGTCCGCCCCGATCTCACGTTGGTTGATGACGCACTTGTCGGGTTCGTAAATGTACTCGATGGGGTCTTCCAAAGTGATGATGTGGGCGTTTTCGGTATGGTTGATGCGGTTGAGCATCGCCGCGAGCGTGGTGGATTTACCGGAGCCCGTTTCGCCCGTTACCAGCACGATGCCGCGGTTGAGCCCGGGCAACGTCTGCACCATGGGCGGAAGACCGAGCGTGTCGAGCTCGGGGATCTTATCCGAAAGGATACGGATCGCCGCCGAGACCGAACCCTGCTGGCGGAATAAATTGATACGGCAACGAATGTGCCCCGGGAAGGTGAGCGCGAGGTCGAGCTCCCCCATTTTTTCGATTTTTGTGTACTCCGCACCCGCCATTTCCCGCGCGTAAAACTCGCAGTCGGCAGCGGTAAGCGGAGCGCCGAAGTTCTGAAGCTGACCGTCGATCCGGATCCGGGGGGGCAAATTGCGCACGAGGTGAATATCGGACGCGCGCATGTCTCTCGCCTGCGCGATCAACCTGTTGAGTTCCATCGGCATAACCTGTTCTCCTTATGGAAAGTTTCTCTTAGTTTAATACTTTTTATTTCTATATAATGTTATAGGCGGTGGGTTCAACCGAGGTCGGCATTGAGCACGCCGAGCGCCTCTTCCGCCGAGGTGATGCCCGCAAGCACCAATTTGCGGCAACTCTCCCGCAGAGTGGAGAAGGTGCCCTGTTTTACCCCTTCTGCAAGCTGCGCGGTGTGATGACCTTCCGCGATCGCGCGCTTGAAGTCCTTATCGAGCAGCAAAATTTCGAATACGCCCGTCCGCCCGACGTAGCCGGTGTGATAGCAGTGCGGGCAACCCTTGCCGCGGTAGAAGCGGACGTCTTCCGCCGTTTCTTCGCACCCGAGCGCCGCGAGCACCTCGGGCGAGGGGGTATAAGCCTCCTTGCAGTGAGGGCAAATGCGCCGCACCAACCGCTGGGAGATCACGCCGTTGAGCGCGTCTGCGATCATGTAGGGCGCCACGCCGATGTCCACCAAACGATCGATCGCGGAGAGCGCGTCGCTCGTATGCACGGTGGAGAGCACCAAGTGACCCGTGATCGCCGAACGAACGGCGATCTCCGCCGTCTCGCCGTCACGGATCTCACCGATGGCAATGATGTCGGGATCCTGACGGAGGATCGCGCGCAAGCCTTCCGCAAAGGTCATGTTGACTTTTTCGTTGATCTGAACCTGATTTACGCCGTCGATGTCGTACTCGATGGGGTCTTCCAAAGTGACGAGGTTGACTTCGTCGGTATTGAGAGAACGGATCATCGTGTACATCGTGGACGATTTGCCCGAGCCGGTCGGTCCCACAATGAGGACCATGCCGTGCGCGGCGGAGAGCAGGCGATGATATTTTTCGAGATTTTCGCCTTCGAGACCAATGGCGTGCGCGTCGAGCAGCTGCGCGGATTTATCGAGCAGACGGACGACGACCTTTTCCCCGTACATCGTGGGGATGGTGGACATACGGAGGTCGATATTGTGCCCTTTTACGAGGACGTTTGCACGACCGTCCTGCGGGATGCGGGACTCGGCGATGTCCATTCCGCCCATGATCTTCAAGCGGGATACCACCGTGCGTTTGAGCTCGTCGGGTACGGTCAGCACCGTGCGCAACTTGCCGTCGATCCTCATGCGGACGACGACTTCATCCGCGCGGGGTTCGATGTGCACGTCGCTCGCGCGTTCGGAGGAAGCGCGTTCCAGAATGGAATTAACGAGGCGGACGGTGGGCGCGGATTGCTGCGTCTCTTCCGAGACCTCTTCGCTGTGGGGACGGGCGGACGCCGCCGTGTCGCGGGCGTTCGTGTCGCCGCGCATCTCCTCGATGGCACGCGCGACCCCCTCGTTGCCGTAGAGGGTGGAGATCGCCTTGTTCACCGCCACCGTAGTGGCGATCTTGGGCAAAATGCGCTTACGCGTTGCCGTACGGACCTCTTCGAGCGCGACGAAATTCAACGGGTCGGACATTGCAAGCGTGAGCTCGTCTTTATTGAGCCGTACGGGAACAACGCCGTGCCGACGCGCAATATTCTTGGGCACGAGCGAAGCGAGCTCGATGGGGATGCGCACTTTGGAAAGATCGATGAAATCGATCCCGAGCTGCATCTCGAGCGTTTCGATGAGGAGTTGTTCGTTGATGATGCCCTCTTCGATCAGAATCGTACCGAGACGCTCGTGCTTGGTCTTTTGCAATTCAAGCGCCTGATTAAGCTGTTCCTGCGTGATAGCACCATTGTTGACGAGGATATCGCCTAAACGAAAGTATTCCATTTCTTCTCCCTTTCGCGTAATCTGACTCTGCGTTTATATTATCACAAAAACCGAAACTTTGTCAAGAAATTCGAACAGTTCTCACACAATTTCCGATTTTTTCAAAGGTTCGCCAAAATCAACCTGCCCTTTTCCCTCGAAAAACGGGACACAGGTCACTCTTTTTCGTTGCCGAGCAGCTGATCCTTCAACACTTTCATGAGACGGGGAATGTCAATCGGCTTAGCAATGTGGGCATTCATCCCGCACTCGGCGGCGAGGCGGCGGTCTTCGTCGAACGCGTTCGCCGTCATCGCAATGATGGGAACGGAGGCGAGCCGTTCGTCTTCGAGCGCACGGATGGCACGGGTCGCCCGATAGCCGTCCATGACGGGCATCTGTACATCCATCAGCACGATGTCGTAATGACCCGGCTCGGAGTTTTTGACTTTTTCCACCGCAACGGAGCCATCCTCCGCCGTCTCCACTTCGAAGCCGCTCTCGGTCAACAGTTCCTCGGCGATCTCGCGGTTGAGTTCGTTGTCTTCGACGAGGAGGACGCGCTTCCCCTTGAATTCTTCAACGTCCATCGCGGCGGAAAGCTGCGGCGGCTCTTCTTTCTTGTTCGAATCGATGACAGATACGAGCGTTTCGCGCAGCTCGGACAGGAAGATGGGTTTGTTGCAATAGGCGGTGACGCCGATGTCCTTTGCCTCGTCCATGATGGCGGTGACGTCGTATGCCGTGATGATGATAATGGGAATGTCGTCGCCGATGATCTTTCGGATCCGACGGACGATCTCGAACCCGCTCAGATCGGGCATCACCCAGTCGATGATATACACGGAGAAACCGTCGCCGACTTCCAACGCCTGGTGGGCGCGGAGCACCGCCTCTTTTCCGTACATCGTCCACTCGGCGCGCATGCCGATCCGCATGAGCATTTTGGATACGCTGTCGCAAGTGTCGAAATTATCGTCCACGACGAGCGCGCGCATCCCCTCGAGTTCGTGTATCACGTCGAACTGCTTGCTCTCCGTCTGTAAACGGAACTGCAAATTGATGATGAATTCGGTCCCTTTGTCCTTTTCGGTCACGAGGTCGATGGTGCCGCCCATCGTATCGACGATGCTCTTGGTGATCGCCATGCCGAGCCCGGTGCCCTGTATCCCGCTTACTGTGGAAGTGCGTTCCCGTTCAAAGGGTTCGAAAATATGCTTTGCGAACTCCTGGCTCATGCCGATGCCCGTATCCTTCACCCGGATCTCGTAGGCGCCGTAGCCCGCGGGTGCACCCGCTTTTTGGCGGATGGTGAGCGAAATGGAGCCGCCCGCCGGAGTGAATTTGATGGCATTGGAGAGAAGATTCAGCAAAATTTGGTTGACATGCAGCTTGTCGCAGAATACGTCTTCGTCCATGACGTCGAGCGTATCCATGTAGAAATTGAGCTGCTTGCTCTTCATCTGCGTTTGGATGATGTTGCGCATATCGCGGAAAATATCCGAAATGCTGCACGCCTTCTCTTCGATATTGAGTTTTCCGCTCTCGATGCGGGACATATCGAGGATGTCGTTGATGAGCGAGAGCAGATGATTGCCCGACGACATGATCTTTTTGAGATAGTCCTGCACACGTTCTTTGTCGTTGATGTTGGTCTCGGCGAGCGCCGTGAAGCCCAAAATGGCGTTCATCGGGGTGCGGATGTCGTGCGACATATTGGAGAGGAAGGTGGTTTTCGCACGCTCCGCCGCTTCCGCCTTATGCAATTTTTCTTCGAGGACGGCGCGCTCCACCGATTTTGCGATCGCCTCCTTGGCGGTTTTGCGGATCCACAAAAGATACAGGGCAAGCGCGACCGCCAACACCGAGCCGACCACGATAAATACGATCTGCACCGACTTTACGTTGCTGAACGCAACGCTATCGGGAATGGCGATCAGCACGCTCCAACGCGGCGCCGCATCCCCCACGGGCATGTAATAGATATGCGTCCACTCCTTTCGGCTATCGGACCAGATCTGAGCGCTGCCCGAGTCGAGCGCGATCACGTCGTTTTGGAACGCTTCCATGGAATCCCAGCCGCGGATCTTGTGCCCCGCATAGTCGCTGAAATAGCCGAGCTCGTAGTCCTCGATCGGCTTACCTTCCGCGTCGTAGGCGTGCATGGTATCCATGATCATTTCGTACTGCTTCGTCTCGTCGCCGCTGTCGTTGCGGGAGAGGACGTCTACGATCGCCACATCGGCATTGTCGTTGTAGATGTTCCGCACTTTGAGCTGTTCGGGAAGGGACGAAAGCGGTGTAACGCCGCACAGCAACGCCACGATCTCATTGTCGCGCAAAACGGGAACGTATTGCTGCACGATCTGCACGCCCTCCATTCCCTTGCGCCTGCTGACCTCCCGCGACGAGATAAAGTCGCGGAAGCCGCCCTCCTCCGTGCGGAGCAGCGAGACAAGTCCCTCGTATGCCGCTTGCGAGATGGGGAAATTTGACAGCCCTTCGTCGGGCAGGAACACGTCGCCGCTCGGCACATAGATCCTGAGATTCATCATCGCCTGGATGGGCTCGACGAGCGCGATGTCTTCCGCGATCTTTCGACGGAACTCCGCGAGAGCTGCCTCTTTTTCGGGCTCCGGGACGTCGAGATCGACGTCGAACGCGTCGGATCCCGCGACGATCTCCGCCGTCGCGTCCAACACTTCCTTATCGCGCTGGAATTTGGAGCGGATCTGGTCGATGACCGTATGAGCCGCGTCGTCCAACTGCTCGTACGCTCTCCGGTATACGATCCGATAGCATCCGATGTACGCCGCGATCAGACCGGCAACGACCAGCAGGATCAGCAGGATGGTCGCAAAAAAATTTTTCGTTTCCGCGGTCCGGTTCTTCAACGTGATCTTTCCGTCCCGCTGTTTGGGTGTTTCGTGTTCGGACATATCATTCTCCGCCCTTGTCGGCACCGACGCTCCCGCCGTGCTCAAAGGCTCGCTTCAAACGTTTTGATCGCCTCTACGGTCTTTTCATAATCCGCCTGTACGGGAGGGAGCAACTCCGCAGCGCCACCGAGCTCTCCTCCGCGGAGCGATTCGGTAAGCGCCGTGGAAGATTTTTCGAGCGCGGTAAAGCCCAAGTTCTGGCACATGCCCTTGATGGTGTGGGCGGCGCGGAAAGCCTCCGGCGCGTTTCCCTCCGCCAGAGATCGCAAAAGCAGTTGGTAACTGCCGTCCGCGGGGAATTTCAGCATGAACTTCTGCACGAGCCGTTCGCTGCGCAGCCTGCCGATCACATCGTCGTAATTGCCTCCGAGCGCCCGATAACATTCCTGAATGGTCATATTTACTCCGTTGATCCTGTGTTGGGAGCGGATGTCCCGCTCTCCATTGATGCCTCGTAAAAGTTATAGGTGGCTTTGCCTTGATTTTTGGATGCGTAGAGCGCGAGGTCCGCCTTGCGGAAGAGTTCGCTGTAACGCTCCTCCCGTTCCTGCATCTCCACCACGCCCATGCTTACGGTGAGGTCGAAATCGCCCACCTTGCCGCAGAGCGATCTGAACACACGCGCGATGATGGGACGGATGTCGCCGTCGTACTCGAACACGATGAGGAATTCGTCGCCGCCGATGCGCGCACACAAGTCGTGCACCCGCGTGCTGTGGAGGAGCCGCTCGGACACCTCCTGTAATACTTTATCGCCGAACAGGTGTCCGTATTCGTCGTTCGCGCTCTTGAAAGAGTCGATATCGAACACGGCGACCGCATATTTCCTGTCCGGGAAATTGATGAATTTTTGGGGGAGCTCTTCGTTTGCGCCCTCTCGGTTGAGAAGCCCCGTGAGCGGGTCGCGGATGGATTTTTCCCGCAGTTCGCTCATGGCGATGTGGGTGTCGTTTACGTCTACGAGCTTCCCGATCGCACTTTCGATGGTGGGGTGCATGTCGTCCGTCCAGATGGCACGCATGATGACGTTGTACCAACGCATCTCCCCTCCGATGGGAAGCTGGCATTCGTGGCGGAACTCGGGGGACTCGGGCGAAGTCCGCTTGAAAAACTCGCCGAGCCGTACGAACCAATCTTTCCCGAGCTGCTCCGCGAGAGCGAGATTGCTCGCGGGATCGACGATCTCCTGCCCCACGCCGAATTTCCGCGCCCCCCACGAGGAGAGAACGAGGATGTTTTCGGCGACCCGATATTCGAACTGGATCTCTTCCGTGAGTTCCGCATAGAAGTTGTACTTCATGCGCTCGTAGTCGAGAAGTTTGAGGGTGCGTTCGGAAGCGCTCGGACCTTTGGAATGGACCACCGCGTCCGCAAAGTTGCGGATCTCGCGACGGCTCGCATTCTCGCTCGTTTCATGGGAGAGCGTGGTGCGGATGTTGTCGAATTCGTCCGAAAGGCATTCGAGCAACAGCGGATTGAAGGTCCCGCACTGCCCCGACAAGATCATCGTCTTGGCTTGCTCGGGAGAAAGGGGCGGTTTGTACACCCGTTCGCTCGTGAGCGCGTCGTACACGTCCGCGAGGGCAACGATCTGGGCGGAGATGGGGATATCGTCCCCTTTCAGCCCGTCGGGATACCCCCTGCCGTCCCAACGCTCATGATGCCAACGGCAAATTTCATAAGCGTGCTTGATGAGCGGGTCGCCCTTGTGCGCCGCGATCCCTTCGAGCATGTTCGCACCGATCATGCTGTGCGTCTTCATCACGGCAAACTCCTCTTCGGTCAGTTTGCCCGGTTTGTTGAGAATTTTATCGTCGATGCCGATCTTCCCGATGTCATGCAGCGCCGACGCCATGGCGATGACCGAAATATCCGTCTCGCTCAGCGGATAGCGGTCGGTCTTCTTCACAAGTTTTCTGAGCAGGAAATCGGTGATCGTGCGCACATGAAGGATATGCAGACCGCTCTCGCCGTTGCGAAATTCGACGATGTGGCTCAGAATATCCACCATCATGCTGCTGTTCTGTTCTTTCTCGTTGATCTGCGCCTCGATGATGCCGATCAACTTTCTCTGCTTGGCGTACAGAAAGATGGTGTTGAGTACGCGGCGATGGACGATGGAGGCGTCGAACGGGCGCATGATAAAGTCGGTCGCGCCAAGTTCGTATGCCCGCTCGATCTGCGCCGAAGCCGTCTCCGCGGAGACCATGATGACGGGTAGGTCTTCGATGAGACGGGTGCGCTTCATCTCGGTGAGAACGTCGAACCCGTCCTTTTTGGGCATTACGATGTCGAGCAGAACGAGAGAGAAGCGATCGCTCTCTCTCGCGAGGATCTCGAGGGCGATCTCCCCGTCCTCTGCTTCGGTGACGTCGAATTCATCCGCCAACATATCCGCGAGAATGGAACGGTTCATCTCCGAATCGTCCACAATGAGAATTCTTTCCCGCGCCTGTCCTTGCTGCATGCTTTTTTGCCTCTTTTATTCCTCTGATTTTTTGCCGAAGGGGCTGTTGCCGTCGTTCGCTTTGACTTCGCGGCGGGCAAGACCCTGCTGAATGAGTTTCACGATGTCCTGATAGGGTTCCGTGTAGTCCTGTTCGGGACGGTCGATGCGGGGAAGTCCGCGTTCTTCCATCACGCGTGCGATGAGGTCGAATGCCAAACGGAGCCGCTTTTCGTTCTTGATGCGGAACAGGCAGGGCGTCTCTTCGCTCGAACGGTTGGAGGAAGCGTCCTCTACCTTATAGCGTGTGCCGTTGTACTCCGAGGGGTCGAGCGGGAGGAAGAGACAGAGGGTGCTGCCGCGGAATTTCAATTTTGCCACGGTCCCGCCCGCCTTGAAGGTCTCGTGCTTCCAGCTCAATCTCTCATGCACTTTTTTGTAGGAGAGCAACTCGTTTTTGAGTGCGGAATAATATTTCTGGGTCTCTTCGTCCGACTGAATGATCTTGGCGCGGAAGCTCCTGTCGTAGCGGAGGGTGCCTCCTTCGACGGACTCTTCTTCGATGACGAGCGGCGCGGCGATCGCAACTTCTCCCTCCGCTTCGGGACGGCTGCCGAACCCGCCGCTTACGAGAAGACGCTTTGCGAGCCCCTTGTTGACAAGTTCGTAGATGCCCTCGTAGGGAAGATAGTAGTCCTCGGCGTTGCGCTCATAGCGCTCCGCACCGAGCCGTTCCATCATGACGGTGATGAGTTCCGTTGCCCGCTTCACCCGTCTTTCGTTCTTGATCCGCATCATGCAGGGGGTTCCTTCGAACGCCTTGCCGCCGGAGACGTCCTCCACCTTGTACTTGCTGTCCGCATAGTCCTTGGGGTCGAGGGCGAGGAAGAGACAGAGCATCTTTCCGCGGAAGCCGAACTTCGCGATGCCGTCTCTGCCGAGATGATAGCTCTCGCGCTTCCAACTCATGCGGTCCTTCACCTTGCGGTAGGAGAGAAGTTCGTTTTTGAGCAGAGTATACCAATGCTTCGTATCGTCGCTCGACTGGATGAGCCGCGCCGTAAAGCTGCGGTCATAGCGGAGCATGTTCGCCTCTTCTTCGGCAACGGGCGCACTCGCCACAGGTGCCGCCGAGACGGGTTCCACGACCGTGACCGTGTAGGAAGCGCTCATGCCGAGGTATGTGATGGTGACTTCGTGTTCGCCCGCGACCGTCATGTCGGGAGCGTCCACCTCGAAGTCCTCCGTCTGTTCGCTGAAAGGCGCCGCGTCGTAATCTGCCGTAACGATGAGCCCGACGCAGTTGAATTCCTCGCCGGTCGCAAATTCGCGGCGCACCACGCTCGTATCGAGCGTAATGCCGACGAGCGCGCGCTCTTCGGCGATGAAGATGGGGTAAGTCTGGACCAATTCGCCATAACGGACGACGACGTTCACCATGCCCTTTTGGGAGAGGTCGGGCGTCTCCACGACGAAATCTTCCACGCGCTCTTCGTAAGGTTCGGTCTCGAAGCGGGCGATGACTCCGAGCCCTTCGCTCTCGAACTGTTCGCCGATGATGAAGTCGGTCTTCACAAGGTCGAGGTCGAGCTCGATCGCGATCGGCTGCCGTCCTTCGGCGGGAAGCACCGTGACCGAATACATCTCCACAAAGCCGCCGTAGCGGACATATACCTCTTTTTCGCCGGGTTCGTCCATGCGGGGCTCCTCGACGTTGTAGGTGTAAATTTCCTCGAAGAAGGGTTCGAGGTTATAATTCATGCGAACGGAGAGCCCGTTGCATTCGAAGGGCTCGCCCACGCGGAATTCCTTGCGTACCGCGGAAGTATCGAGCAGCATGCCCACGGGATAGCGTTCTTCCTCGGCGACGATCTCCACCGTGTAGACGGCGCTGAATCCGCCGTATCTGACCGCAACGGAGGGCTTGCCTTCACGGTCGGTCGCGGGAGCGTCCACGGTGTAGCCCGTCACTTGCTCCGTAGCGGGTTCGCCGTCGTAATTCGCGGTGACGGTAAGTCCGTCGTACTCGAATTCCTCACCCACCTTAAAGCGGCGCTTGACCGCCGTCGTATCGAGCGTAATGCCGACGAGCGTGCGTTCCTTTTTCTCCGAGACCGCTTGCGCGACGAGGATGCCCTGCTTTCCGCCGGACGACACATGTTTGCGCAGAACGAGCAGGAAGAACACGACGAGAGCCACGGCGACGATGAGCAGTTGCACGAGCATCAGGACGAGCACCGTGGTGGAGACGGTCCATTCGAGCTGTTGACCGAAAATAACGACCAAATACGACATAGCGTTACCCCTTTTTCGAAAATTACGCCTGCGAGCGGTTTTGCCGCTTCGCACGCGCGAAAGGCGTGCAATACGCCTTTTTACTCGTATACTATTATAAAGCATACTTCGACAAATTGCAAGAGTTTATGAAAGAATTTTTGTTAAAATATTTGGATATATGGGTAAAAATTTGACCCTTTCCCCCAAAATACGCCTATTTTATGTTTTTTCTCACCCCATGTGCGCATTTCGACCGCAAAAAAACGTCCGCATCCGAAAAAAGCCCCGCAAAAAGCGGGGCGAACAAAGACGTTATTATGACCCATCGGCGGATGCGGCGGGGAAATTTGCGATCGCCGAGGCAATATCTTCCCCCCTCCCCACTTTTTGAAGCAGGTTCCACCACGCCGTGCGCGCTTCCGCCCAACCGGGCGTAATTTGATAGAAGTCGCCGAGATAACGGCTGAATTTGTTGTATTCCGCCATCAGTGCGTCGTTTTCATAGGGGTCGCGGTCCGTCTTGC
Organism: uncultured Clostridia bacterium; assembly: GCA_947626305.1. Classification (GTDB taxonomy): domain Bacteria; phylum Bacillota; class Clostridia; order Christensenellales; family Borkfalkiaceae; genus Gallimonas. The sequence continues at coordinate 38,918 of CANQRP010000001.1, forward strand.
GTACGGGAAGATAGGAGGACGTTGTCACCGCACCCACATACTTTTCGCCGTTGATAAAGCGGATGAATTCCTTCGCGGCGGCGATGCGTTTTTCGTCCCCGTTATCGAAGATCCCGAACCCCCAAATGCCGCCTTGCAGGGAGGGCTCCCCCTCTGCGGTGGGATATGTCATGGGGAAGATGTCGAACGAGAGGTCGGGATTGTTCACGGTCTGCTGGATCTCCGCGGAGACGTTCCAGCAAAATGCCATGGCGAGCTTGCCGTTGCAAAACTGCGAGATCTCGTCGGAACCGACCATCTCGGAGGCGAAGCGGATCCCCTCGGTGTCTCTGAGCAGTTGCAGCGCCTCGATGTTTTCGGGGCTGTCTACGGTGTAGGCGGTATGCTCTGCGTTGGTGAACGTTCCGCCGCAGAGATTGTTGACGAGCGCGCGGGTCCCCTGATCTCCCCCCTGTCCACCGCAGTAAACGACGGCAACATCGTCCTCGATGCCGTTTGCGCGGTAATACTCGCGGATGGCGCCGACCGCTTTGACGAAATTCTCCGTCGTCCAAGTGCGCTCCTCCGGGTCGTCGATGTATTTCCATGCGTCCGCCGCTTCGAAAATATCGCGGTTGATCGCCATGCAGTGCGTTGTCATGCAGAGCGGATAGATATAATAATCGCCGCTTCCGTTGCGGCAGGCGCTCGCAACGTTCTCGTAGATCGTTTGCGCGGCGGGCTCCTTCCACAGGTCGTTGAGGTCCGCCATCAGTCCGCGGGCGCCCCAACCCGCCACGAGGCGCTCCGGTCCTTCGAAGACGAGATCGGGCGCAGAGTCGGATCCGATCGCATTTTCGATCTCTCTATCGCCGTCCGTGTAGTCGACTGCCTTTGCCGAGATGTGGATCTCGGGGTGTTCGCGGCGGAATGCCGTGAGGTAGGGCGCCACCGAGCTGACGCTTCCCCAGCCGCCCACGGGATAGGTCCAAAGGGTGAGGGACACTTCGTCTTTCGCGCCCGCGTTCTCCGAAGGATCGCCTTCGGAGGGAGTGCATGCGCAGCAGAAAAGCAGCGCGGCGATCGCGATCGCAGAGAAAAATTTTTTCATATTCTTTACCGTTGTTTGCCGAGAAATTCTTTGAGAAGTTTGCACACCTGCCCCATGTCGATCGGCTTTGCCGTATGCGCATTCATGCCGCAGGCGAGGCAACGGGCAACGTCGTCGGAGAAGGCGTCCGCACTCATTGCGATGATGGGAACGGTCTTTGCGTCTGCGCGTTCCATTGCGCGGATCGCCTCCGTCGCCTCGTACCCGGACATCACGGGCATGCGGAGGTCCATAAAGATGACGTCGTAATATCCGATCGAGGAGGCGGCGAACAGGTCCGCACAGATCTTTCCGTTTTCCGCGGATTCGACGGAGAAGCCCACTTCGGAGAGGAGTTCCTCCGCGATCTCGCGGTTGAGCTCGTTATCTTCGGCAAGGAGCACCCGCTTGCCGCCGAAATCGGGCAGTTCTTCCGTTTGGGCGCTTTCGTGGAGTTCTTCCGCCGCCCGTTCGAGATCGAGCGCGATGTGGAACTCCGTGCCGATGCCGGGGGCGCTGGTCATGTCGATGCTCCCCTGCATTGCGTCGACGATATACTTCGTGATCGCCATGCCGAGCCCGGAGCCCTCGATCTGCCTCACCCGTCGGTCGTCTTCGCGGGCGAACGCCTCGAACACCTTCGACTGGAATTCTTCCGTCATGCCGATGCCCGTGTCCTTCACGCGGAAGTGCACCCGCACGAAGTTTTCGCCCCGCGGCGACGCCTCTTCGCGGCAGGAGAGCACGATCTCTCCCCCGTCCGGTGTGAATTTTACGGCATTGCCGAGCAGGTTGAGCAAAATTTGGTTGAGCCGCACGCCGTCGCAGAGCACATATTCGCTCCCGAGCGCATCGAACTCGGTTTTGAGGGAATGCTTCTTCGCCTGCGCCTGCGGCAGCACGATGTTCACCACGTTTTCGAGGGTATCTTTGAGGGAGAGCGCCTCGTAGTGCAGCTCGAGCTTGCCGCTCTCGATCTTGGACATATCGAGAATATCGTTGATGAGCCCGAGGAGGTGGCGGCTCGAGACGGCGATCTTATCGAGACAGTTTTTAACCTGTTCCTTGTTGTCGAGATTGGCGAGCGCGATGGTCGTCATGCCGACGATGCCGTTCATGGGCGTTCGGATGTCGTGCGACATGTTGGACAAAAAGTCGCTCTTGGCTCTGCTCGCGTGTTCCGCGGTGCGGCGGGTCGCCTCCAATTCGCGCAGATGCTTGCGCGTGAGGCGGAAATAGCACACGAACATCACCGACAGGGCGCAGAGGATGATGATACAGCTGATGACCGCCGCGATGCCCCACGCTCTGCCGAGGTTGTTGACCGTCATATCGAGCGGACCGTACGGCAGCAGGAGGAGCAGGCTCCATTCGGAGAAGGGCAGATCGGTCAAATACAAAAAGCGGCGTTCGCCGTTGAGCATGAACTGTGCCGAATACTCCTCCCCTTCCGCCATTGCCGTCTGCAATTGGGTGAGGAACACGTCCTTTTTCAGCGTTGCGCCGTCCTTATAGATGGCGCCGTAGCGCCGACGCACCCGCTCGAAATAATTGGTTTCGTCGATCTCGACGGTGCCGTCGTGCAGGATGATGTTTCCCTCGGAATCGATAATAAAGTAGTAGATCGAAGCGCTCTCGGTGTCGACGGAGAGGGTGTCGCGGATATAGGAAATGGGGAGCGCGGCGGCGAGGGCGCTGCTCTTTTCGCCGTTTGCCATATTATATGCCGCGGGCACGCCCATGACGACATAACTGTCGCCGTTGGCGTCGAGCGCCGTCGTCATCGCCTCTTCGCCCGAGAGGATGGACTGCATGAACGAGCCGTCTTCCACGGTGAGTTGGTTGCCGTAGAGCATTTCGAATGTGCCGTTTTTTCCGCAGAGCGCGAGATGATCGAACCCGCGTTGGCGGGCATGGTAGTTGAGAATGGCGTGCACGGAGGCGTCGTCCGTCTCCCGTTCGGGGGGAACGGCGTCTGTGAGCGCGCTCACCTGCGCAAGGCGGAGTTCGAACGTGGTGCCGAAGTGCGCGGCGGACTCTTCGCTGAGCCCCGACATATAGAGGGAGCCGAGCTCGCCGATCGCGTCTGCGTCGCGCTTGTTCATGATGCTGACCATAACGGAAAAGACCGCCATGCACAACAGAAAGATGCAGACGATACTCACGAGCAAAAAGCGCGCCGTTTTGTTTTTCATGGGAGGACCCCCTCGGCAGTATAAACGGTATCGGGCAAAAGCAATGCCGTGCGGTGCTGTACGTCACGGCAAGATCGCTTTTACGTGGTAACTTTGGTGTAGAACGGGACGATGGACATCTTATTGGACCAGAGCGTTTTGCCCGAACCGGCGATTTCGATCGTTACGGTGATGACGCCCGTCTTGTCATCCATCCCGAAGGTGAGCGATTGGAGGCTGACCTCCTTATAGGCAACCGTGCCGATCGGTTTGAATTCGACCGCGGCGGAGGTAGTCTCACCGTCCCCGCCCACCGTGGAGCGTTCCGACGCGATGATGAGCATCCCCTCGTCCATATACATGGAGCTGTTGTCCCCGTAAGAGACGCTGTTATAATGCAATTCATCATTTTTGAGCGAAAACTCTTCGCCGAAGCGGAGTTCGTTGGTGATGATGTCCATAACGTCGGCGCCGAGCACGGCGGCTTTGGAGACCGCCATCATTTGCTCGCCCGTTCCGAAGAGCGCGGAGGTGCCGACCGCCGCCATGGAGACAAACACGGCGAGGATCGCCACGGCGACGAGCATTTCGGCGAGGGTGACGCCCTTTCTGTTAAAAATTTTCTTTTTCATGGCGCTCCTTTAATCGCGGTACGAAGAGTATTGATCGTTGCCGAACTCCCGTACACCGACATTAAATTCCTCGGTTTCCTGACCGTGTTCGTCTTTATCAAATACTCTAATCTCTGTCTCATGTTCCTTCTTGTTCTGCATTGTCTCCATATCGCTGAGGGCGTCGTAATATTTGTCGTCCTCTTCCTTCGCTTTGAGGTTGAGGCTCATGGACGCGGCGTACATCGAGGCGATGAGCGCGCAGCCGAACGCCACCACGAGCACGGCGACGAGGAGCTCCGCAAAGCCCTCGCCCTTTCTCGAACGCAATTTTTTACTCAATTTCCGCATATCGGTTTCCTCCTTTTCATCCGTCGGTCTTATCCGCTTCGCCGCGCGAGATCTTGACGTTTGCTTTCTTCCAAGTGATTTCGACTTTCTTTGATTGTTTTTCGGTGACGGAACCGGTAGTTCCGTCCCCGGTATAGTTGTATTCCGGCACGCCCTTTTCGGGAGATTCGCTCACGGTCGCCGCCCAATAGAGGTTGATGGCGTAGGAATCGCCCACGCTGTCCCCTTTATATAAAAAGGAAAAGAGCAGGTCGTAATTGGCTTTCATCACGAGAGTGCACTCCACAACGCCGAAAAGAGTATTATCCGGTTTGATCGTGAAAGAATGATACAGATCAGCGGGCAGCGTGGGAGTAACGGGGTTGCTCGATTTATCCACACTGCTGTACCACTCCTGCGGGACGGACAGATAGGGCACGAGGTCATCGCAATGGTCGCGAATCGCCAGCGCAATACGAGACTTATAAACGCCATCTCTGACGCTCCCTTTTATCTCGCCCACCGGCATATTTACTTTATACCCCCATCTGTATTATTGCCTGTGAGGATATTCAAAGAATACTCATCGGTATAGGTCCGCTGAGGGGTTTCGTCTTTGTGGAAGGTCCAACTATGCGTATAGTCGAAGTTGATTGTCGCCGAGGTATATTTGAGTCCATTAAAGACATCGGCAACAAAGAGAGCGGCGGAAGTGACGGAGTAGTAGGGTTGACGGTCTTCCTCGGCGTGGGAATAGCGCCCGGCGTTGGCGGCAGCCATGGTGAGCGCGGACACGCCCGCGAGGGCGCAGAGCAAGAACAGGAGCATGGCAATGGTAATGGACGCCCCTCTTCTGCAATGAAATTTTCTCACAATTTTCTTCATGATTTAGTTCTTCCCTCCTATTCTAACGTCCACAGGCTTTGCATGTTACTCATAAGAGTCTTAAGGTTGTTTATGGAAGTATCAAGATTTGTCTTCAAAGTATTAAACGCTTGATTTTTACCCGTACCATTTACCTTCAAATCTTTGATCGTCGTCCACAGCGTATCCAATTCGCCGGAAAAATCTTTGAGTTGGTTGTAAAGCTGTTTGACCGCATCCAAAGAGACATCATTTTTATTGTCTGCAAACTTTTGCACGGTCGCGTTCGCCTTGGTCAGTGCGTTCTTCATAGCGGTTTCGACACTATCTGTTTTATTGTTCCAATTACTCGAATCTGCTATAAACTTATTTATCGTCGACTGCAAATCCGAGACTTGCGCGGAGACGCTTTGCAAAAGTTCCTTTTGCTGCTCTTCGGGGCTCTTTTGGATGTGATACTTATGATTGACGGGGTCTTCGGCGATCATGTCGGCAGTGAGCCAATCGCCATAATGAAACAACATCTCCGTTGCAACAAGCCCCTTATCATTCGAGCCGCCGTCCGCGATCGCTCTGCCCGGAACCATGAGGTAAGGATAGTAACGCGTTAAATCGCCCTTTTCGTTATAGGGGAACACGTTGTTATAAATGCCGTTGTCCTGATCGATGTAAGCGTGGGTCGAAAAATTATACGATGACTTGTAGTCGTAGAAGAACTCACCGCCGATGTGATGATGACCTTCTTCATCGTGTCGAAGGTTGCGGAGTTCCGTAGCGGAATAGATGCGGTGCCCCGAATCGTGCCCTTCCCAATCTGTTCCGAGGAGAAGATTGAGGTTATTTTTGCACTCCTCTATGGCGGACGCATCCGTACTGGTGCAAGTCAGCTTATATTCGAGAAGGTCGAGTGCGCCGTCCACCCCCGAATTGATCACGTTTACGGCAGCAGAAATATCGTAGCGCACATCATCGAAAAGGTCGCGGAAGCCGCGCAGATCGCCATACGCGAGTTGATAACCGGTACCCTTTTGATAATACCCGAAATCGTCTTTTTCCTTGTTATCGAGGAACTTCACCGCGTTGTCGGCTTTTACGTCCTTCACATTTACGGTCTCGCTTACTACTTTTCCGTCGTCCGTTTTGGTAATTTTGGTAACGGTTTCTTTATCGAAGAAATCGTAGAGAGCGTCATAAGCGTTGTACGCCGTTTTCGCCTGCGTGCGCAACTCTTCGAGGTTGGTCGTAGGCGGCTTTTTCGCAAGACCTTCTACAAGTGTTTGCAAATCTACCAACGCACTCCTTGCCGTTGCCGCCTTTTCTCCGCCCGTCTTTTTGATCTCATCCAAAGGAGATTCGGTCCAATTTTCCGACGCTTTCGTAAATTCGTCGATATATGCTATCGCCGTAGAGAGCGTTGCCTTTTTTTGCTTTGCAAAAGTTCTTGGCGTCTTGCGTCGGTCAACGTCATCGAGTGGAGCACCTCGAGCAAACGGTTGTTCGTCCAACGGTCGCGATAGTAATAGAACGTTTGCCTGCCCACCTCGTCCCCCTGAGACTGGTAATAGTTTTTCGACCGGTCGAGCGCAGTATGGAGCACCGATAAGTTATGGGTATACAAAAGCCCCGTCGTGTAATTATTACCCGTGCCGAAAATTTTGTCAAGAAGCGCCTTGTCCGCAGCGGCATCTGTCGAGGTGCCGCCGATCAAACGACCGAGCGCGCCTTTTGCGAGATCGTAAAAATACATAAAGGTGCAGTTTATCCCTTCAATGCCGTAGTTTTCTTTTAATACCGGTCCATCGTTGCCCGAAGGATTTGACTCCCATTGTCTTTCGTCGCGGAGTGTGATCTTCACCTCCTGCAACTTTCCATCTTTATCGGTGTACTCCCACGTTCCGTCGTAAAGGCACTTCATCAGTTGGAGCATGGTGACATTGGCATAGCGCGTCCGTCCTTCTTCCGGAGTTTGGCTTTTGTCGTATTCCTGCGTTTTGCCGGTATCTTGCCATGTCCGGAAATGTATTCCTTCATAAATACACCACTTGTCGATATAGAAATCTGTGCCTACTTTACTCCCATCGCTACCGTAATAGCCGCCTTTGTTATATTCTTGCTCCGATGCGGGGGAGAACGCCGTCTCCTTGCTGAATTGCTCGATCAGCCTTTCGTAATTGATCTTCAACTCTTCGAGGCTGTCACGCTGCCGCGCCCACATGAGTTTATCGCGGGTGGCAGAAATCAAGTCCGTTGTCGATGTGGAACCCGGAAGGGCATTCAAAAAGTCCTGTGCGATCTGTTTTGAATCTTCAAAATATTTGCTGTCCCGATAGGGGATGCCTTTCTGCGGGAAGAAGTAGTTCTCGTTGTCGTATTGGAAGTCCGCGCCGAAGAAGAGGGCGCCGCCGAGACTATATTTTTTATCCTTACCATCTTCCTTCTTCCACTCTATTTGACTGCCGCTACTGATCGCCGACCCGGAATTCGACGTGAGCCACTTATAGCCGTCGCCCTCGAAGGTGCCGTAAATGGGCGTTGTCACCTTGGCGCCGCCGGTTCCGATCGGGTCGCCGGCTTCATCGACCTCCGTTGCAATGCGATTTCCTTATTTCATCGAGCGAAAATGTCTGCAACGTGGAGTCCCATGTATACGAAGAGCCGGACCCTGTTCCGTAAATGACGGCGCAGTAATTATCGTACACGAGGAGCGCGGATTTCGTAATACCGCCCTGTTCGTCGATATACCCGATGAGCCCCGCGGCGCTCTGCGTGACATTTTCGATATGACCCGCCGTATAGCAACTGGTGATCTCATATCGGTCGCCTGTGTTATCGGAGTCCTCAAAAACAGTGCCGACGAGCCCGCCCACGCCCATTTCGTACACCTGCGAAATATAAGCCGTCATTCGCGACTTTACACTGGGGTTGACAAGCAGAATGTTGTATAGATTATCTTTGTAAACATATCCGAACAGCCCCGCATAGAACGGAGCGTCCACTTTCAGATGCTTGATGGTGAGATAATTCCCCGCGTAGGTAAAGCCGGAGGGAAGGTTGATCGGCTCGAAGAGAATTTGATTGCCATAGTCGACAGCCGCCCCATTCTGCATCCAATCCTTGCATTGGAAATCGATCGCCATCACCTGATTGGCTTGGGTGATCTCTTTGACGCACTTGCGATACTTATATTTTGGGCTTATTTCTTCGTCTCCGGCGTCATCTGTATAAAAATAACCTTTTCCGCGACTGACATCGCTGTATTTATAAGTTCCGTCCGGCTGCAATTCTTTTGTCGACAACCACTTTTCGTTGAATGCCGAATTCGGTTCGGTGAGTTTTGCGAGATTCTGCAAATGCCGTCCGCAGGCAATATCCACCGAGCTACTACCGTAATTTTGAAATCAGCCGTTGAACGTCACCGTGCCGGTCCGCGGCATATAGGTAGGGTCGATCACTTGATTGGTCCCTTCGCCGCCGCTCACACAGAACACCGTCACCGCCACCTGCACGTTGTCTCCGAGTTTGATATAGCTGTCATCGGTACCATCGAAAGCCTTCGTCAAATTCGCCCACTGTTCAAAGGTGCCCGAAGGGGTGTCGGAGAGTTTCGCTGCCGGCTCTGTCTTGGGCGTGTAGAATACATTGTTGGGCGTATCGAGAATGAGCTTATATGTCTCGCCCATTTCAATGTTGGCGTCCTGCATCACAGCGTTCGTTCCCGTTCCGTATGTTTTGTAGATCGCAGTGTCGTCGTAGGTGAGCCCACCCTCGCTGTAAGCTTTGAGATTTTCGTCCGCCATGGAAATGCGGAGCCCCAAAACCTTATTGAGCGCTTTCAGTTCCTGCACCTCGGGCAGATAAATGGAGAGCGTGAGCTGCTCGTAATTGGTGATGGTGAGCTGAGGCGTGGGAAGCTGCGCAAACGCAACGTCGCCGGTATCTACCGAACCTTCGTAATAGCCCACCTTGTCCGTCTTGCGCCGAGCCAAATCATTTGCAAGGTTGTTCAAATAGGCTGTGGTGTATTCTTTGAATTTTTCTTGGCTCCAAAATACCTGCCCCACACTGCCCGTGTTCGCATAAAATCCAACGGCATAGTACCCCGCCGCCACATCGCTCTCGAGAGAACCGAAGGGCAACAAATTGCTCATATGTGTATTTTTTTCCCATCCTCATCATAGCTGAACAAATAGCGATAGCCGCCCTCGTCCCCGCTGTCCGTGGAGAGGGAGGCGCCGCTGATGATAGAATTCTTCGGAGTAGCCTTTTCGCCGATCGTCAACAAAGAATCGAGCTGACCCGCCGTGCGCATCTCGGCAAAGCGGTTTTGAAGCGCGGTCGCAATGGATTCGGCGTTGCGGTCATATTCCACATGGTAGATCGTTTGCGGGTCGACAAACAAAAATGCGATCCCCGCAAGCAAGGCAATAATGGCAACGACGATAAGCAATTCGGTCAAAGTAAAACCGCGTCTTTTTTGTAATTTTCAAGCGAGCTTCATATCTGTGCCTCCGTTTGGGCTCGGTTTTTCAATGTTTTTAGCTGTTTTGAGATGTTTTTCACTGCTTGGGCGGGCGATCCGCCGCCTTCTATACAGAGTGAATTATACTATAATATGCCGAAGTTGTCAATGGAAATTACACAATTTATTGCCGCACGAGCGCGTGTTTCACACAATTATCATTTCCAGATGTGACTTTTTTTGAGAAAATGATCAGACGCTTAACATTTTTGCCACAAAAAAAGGCTCTCCTCCTCGGAGAGCCCCTATTTGCGCGGCATGCCGCCGCCCGCAACTCAATCTTTTTTGGTGAACAGGAAGTTGCCGACCGTCACGCTCGCGTCGTGGTCGTTTGTGTCCCCGCCCGCGGATGCCACGAAGATGAGGATGTTTCCCACCGCACCCTGCGCCATGGTCGCGTCATAGGTGATGGTGAGGGTAACTTCTTCGCCCGCGGCAAGCGTCACTTTCGTGCCGCCCCACGTCGTGTCGGTATACAGCCCCGTGCCGCCCGTGCAGGTCGCCGAGACGTTGGTGCAGTTGGTCGAGCTGTTATCTCCCGTGGAGACGGAAGTCGTGCCCTGTACGTCCACACGCACGGTGACGGCGGTATCTTTGTTGTTCTTGATCGTGACGGAGAAGGTGTTCTTTCCCGCCGCAAGGGTCGCACAATCGGCTGTGACGGGTTTATAGGTGTTGCCCTTGCCGGTGTAGCCGAGCGTCCACGACTTGTTCTCCGCGCCCGCCGTTGCGGTGCAGCCGCTGTTTGCCTCTGCGGTGAAGGTGAGCGCCGCGGGCTCTCCTGCGGGAACGTCGGGTTCTACGGGCATATAGCTGCCCTCGCCTTCGAATGCCATTTCGGAGAGCAATACGTCGCCGTCGTACGTGTTCTTATCCTGGTCGACGGAGCTGTCGAAAAAGAGTTTGACCTTGGTGGGTCCTTCCGCCGTGGTGTACGTCACTTTGCAGACCGCGGTCGCGCCCGCCTCGATCTCGAATTTGGAGCCGCCCCATGTCGTATCGGTGTACATCTCGCTGCCGTCCTGCGTTGCGGAGACGTTGCAGCAGGAGGTATGCTCTTTCTGCGTTTCGCTCTCGATGTCGACGCGGAAGACGAGTTTGCCCGTTCCGTTGTTGGTCACTTTGACGGAGAACACGTTCTTGGTGCGGGCGATTGTTTTGACGTCCGCCCAGATGTTTTTATAGCTGCCGCCCGCGAGTTTCGCATAGGCAACGCGCATCGTGTTCGCCGTCGTATCGGTGACGATCACATATTCTCCCGCCTCGGTATTGCCCACGAACGTGAGTTTCGCGCCGTTTACGGTGATCCCTTGGTTGTTTGCTTCGGGGAGTTCGGGCGTTTCGCCGCCCTCGTCGCCCGCGCCGAATTTGAGCTCGGAGAGGGTGAGATCGCCGCTCTTTGCCTCGGTGTTGCCGTAGATGGCGGAGTCGATCATGAGCTGAAGTTTATTCGCAACGCCCTCGTAGAGCACGACGCATTCCGCCTCTTCCCCGGCTTCGAGGTCGAAGTAGGAACCTCCCCATTCGAGGTCCGTTCTCACGGTGACGCCGTCCTGCGTGGCCGACTTGTTGACGGCGGAATTTTGCGCGCCCGCGGCAAGCTGTTCGTCGTTTACGAGATTGAATCTGACATTAACAGGCGCCGTGCCGTTGTTCTTGATCTTGAGATGCGCGGCATTCTTGCCCGCAGCGCTCTCGGTGACGTCCATCTCGATGTTGTGATAGTTGGTGGTCACGCCCTCATAGGTGATGTCTGCGGACTTCTTATCCGCTGCGGGAGTGACGACATACTCTTCCGCGCTCTCAAAGCCGAGCTCCTGCGCTTCTACCTTGCTCCAATCGAGCGTTTCGCCTGCGGGCGGAGTGGGAGTATCGGGCTTGTCCGGATAGGGATCGCCCATGGGCGGATTGACCTTCGTTGCGGAAGTCTTTACCCATTCATAGTCGGCCGTCTTGCCGTCGGGACCCGCAAACTTGCCCATCCAACCCTCCGAGGTGGCGGTGCCGCTCCAATAGTTCATGAGGATCCTGCCCGCGGTGTGGGGGAAGTCCTTGCCCTCCGTCTTATCGATGCGATAGACGGGCTTGCCGTCCACGAACCATGTGATATAGTTCTCCGCCCAGCGGAAGCCGTAGTTGTGAAATTCTTCGCTCGCGTCAAAGCCGAGTTTATACATAAACTCATGCCCGCCCTTGCTGTTTGCGAAGTAGTTGAACTGCACCTGCGTCGTATCCTTTCCGAGGAACTCGATATCGATCTCGTCCCACGGATTTTCCACGCCCTCGGGGGTCTTGTCGTAGGGTCCCGTGCAAACGAAGAAGGTGCTCGCCGTGCCGACGGACGTCGAGGGTTTCATGCGAACTTCATAGTCGCCGTAGCCGTAGTAATAGCTCGTGCGGAGCTCGCCGCCGAGATAGCCCTCTCCCTCGGGTTTGTTTTCCGCGGGGTTTTCGGAGATGGCGAGGTGCGCCTGTCCGCCCGAGAAGGTCACTTGGGAAGCCGTCCAACGGGCGTTGAACGGGTCGCCGTTCGTCCAGCCGTCCGAAGCGAACTGCACTTTTTCGCCGGGATCGCCCGCGGAATAGTCCGCAAGCATGCTGCCGGAGAGCGCCTTGTCGGTGAGCCCCTCCTGTTTGCCCTCCGGTTTGCAAGCCGCAAACGCAAAGCTCATACAGACGGTGAGCGCCAACGAGAGTGCGGCAAAAGATTTTGCTTTCATACTGTTCCTCCTGATTTATTTGTTGCCCTCTGCGGGCGCATATCCGATCCAACGGTAGGATGCGCAAACGGGGAGCTCCGTTCCCTCGAACGCTCCGCTCCATCCGTCTACGCCCTTCGCATTCCAGACGTTCACCATGATCTGCGTCCTTGCCGACGGAATGTTCTCCGTCGCGCGGTGGACCGCGACCCCGTCCACATACCAGATGATGGACTCCGGCTGCCAATCGAACGCATATTCGTGAAACTCATCCGCGCCGTCGAAGCCGAGAGAGTAGAGAAATTCATGTCCGCCCTCTCCCCCGGTGTAATAGTTGAACTGTATCTGCGTCGTGTCCTTTCCCAAAAACTCGATGTCAATCTCGTCCCAGGGTGTCCCCGTATAAGTAAAAAACGAGGAGATCACGCCGCTCGCTCTTGCCGCCTTCATGGAGACGGAGTAGAATCCGTAGGAATAGCATCCCCGCGAGCGGTACTCCGCGCCGCCGTACCCGCTCTCCTCCCGCGTGAGGGAGAGGGTCATGCTCTCTCCGCCGAAGGAAATATTGTCCTGTAAAAAGACACAATCGAAGGGGGGACCGTTGCGTCCCCTCCGCTTTTCGAACAGCGGAGACTCGCCCGCGGAAAACACCGCGATCTTTTCCCCTTCTTCGGTGCGCCGCGGCGGTGCGATCTCAGAGGGAAGGGTGCCGCCCTCTCCCGCGGGGCGGCAAGCGGAAAGTGCCCCCGCGCAGAACGCAAGTGCCGCCATGACGATAGCGATCCGTTTCCCGAACATTTCTCCTCCCCATTGTAATAGGCGAAAAACATCCCGTCAAGGGATGTTTCCTAAACTGTCTTATTTTTTCACCGATTGTCTTCGGAAAAAATGATATTGAGGTGGAACACATCCCCCTTGGCAAAGGCGGACATTTCGCCGCCGTACTTGCGGGCGATGAGCCGCAGGCTCCGCATTCCGAAGCCGTGGTGATCTTTATCCCCCTTGGTGGTGACGGGAAGCCCGTCCTCGAATTCGAGCACGCCGTCGAAATAGTTCTCCTCCTGCACGAGAAGCAACCCATCCTTCTGTTTGACCACGAGGTCGATGATCCGACGGTTGGGCTCGGCGATGTTTTTGACCGCTTCGAGCGCGTTGTCCACAAGGTTGCCGAACAGACAATACAGGTCCCCTTCCTCGATAAAGGCGAGCTTTTCGCCGTCGATCATGCAGGACATGCTGATGCGGTTCTGTTCGCAGAAGAGGCTCTTTTCGGTGAGAAGCACATCGAGGAGCGGGCTGCCCGTTTCGATGCGGGAATCGTAAATGGAGATGTTTTCGTTCAAGTCTTCGAGGGTGGGCGCGCCGCGCGCGGCGAGCATGCCGAGCTTATAGCGGATATCGTGGCACTTGATGTTGATGAGGTCGATGGTGTCCTTCGAAATGCGATATTGCCGCTCGCTCTGGCGGATGGCGTATTTGAGATATTCCACTTCGCGGGAGAGTTCGTTCGCGACGACCGTTTTCCCCGCAAGGAGGAAGACGATCACACAACAGACGACGGAAAAAACGTTGCCCGTCTGCCGCAGGACGACATGAACGGAACTCTCGAAGCGATTCTCCCTCACGGAACTCAATTGGGCGAAGTAGACGTCCTCGAAGGAGCAAAGAAGCACGGTGACGCCGAGCACGAACACGGTGATGGCGAGCATGCGGTGATCGAGCCGACAGGCTTCGAGCCGCTTGTTCATTCCGCGGACAAAGCAAAAATAGACGGCAACGGCACACACGAGGAAGCAGGCATAATAGATAAGACGGTAATAAAGGGCAAAAAACTCACCCCATGTATCAAAAATGCGATAAGCCTCTCCCGCCGTCCAGAATATGAGAAAGAGTTTGTATACGAGATTTTGCGCGGCATAGGCGAGGGTACAGCGGAAGAGCAAGGCAAAAAACGGCTCGTCGAAGCACCAAAGCGAGAGCAGAATGACGGCGACGAAGAGGAAGAGATAGACAACGATGCGCCCGGAGACATAGCGCACCCCGAACAGCGAGTAAAACCATGCAACGGGGATCCCGACCGCAAAGAGCTGGAGCAGGGAGAGCGGAAATTTCCACCAAAACCCGCGCGCGCGTTTGAGTTTGCGGAAAAACATGGCGCAAAAGACGAGGAGTTCCGCGAGGAATTCAGCGATCACGATGCCGTAGAGGCGAAAGATCTCACTCATTTTTCCCCTCCGCGCCCGCGTACCAATCGGCAAGTTCCGCCAAAAACGCGTTGCGCCGCGGGCGGCTGATGGAGAGCGTTTCGCTGCCGACCTGCACGGACAGCCCCTTGATGCTCACGATAAACTTGGGGTTGACGAGATAACACTGGTTGCAGCGCAGAAAACCGAATTTTTTGAGTTCGTCCTCCACCTTGTAGAGCACCCCCGTGATCTCGATCACGTCGTCCACGAGATGATAATAGAGACGGTGGCGGACGATCTCCACATACATGAGTTTTTCGGTGGAGATGCGGCACAGTCCGCCCGCGGTATTCACCGTGATCGCCTGCTCGGCGTTCATGACGTAGATATCGAGCGCCTTGCGGAATTTGAGCGCGAAATCGTAATACTGCACGGGCTTGATGAGATAGGCGACGGCGTCCACCTCATACCCCTTCTGCGCATACTGCATGAGGTTGGTGATGAAGATGATGGAGACCGTTTTGTCGATCGCCCTCAGATCGACTGCGGCGCTCATGCCGTCGCGGTGGGGCATCTGGATGTCCATGAACACGACGGAATAGAGCGGTTGATAGCCCGTTAAAAATTCGACCGCATCGCGAAAGCGGACCACGTTGAATTGCTGCCCGCTGTTCTTTTCGTATTGCACGATATGCGCTTCGAGCGCCTGCGCGGCGATGTCCTCGTCCTCTACAATGGCGATGTTCCTCATAATTTCCCCTCTGATGGTATCATAACAAATCCGCCCCGTCTTGTCAAGAAAAAAATAAGCGCCCGCACAGCCGTTTCCGGCTGCGCGGGCGCGTTCGAGGGGAAGAATGTCAGCTGTTTTGCGCGGAACTTTCCGCCTTTTCGGGCTTCTTTCTGCCGCGCAGAATGGCTTTTGCGAGGAAGGTCGCCATGACCGCAACGCCCGCGGCGAGCGCGACCTCCACCAGCGCCACATACCAGATCCACGTCAGATCATAAGAAGCGCCCGCGCCGAGGTCGATCTCCGCCGCATCGGGGTCAAACGCCGCCTCCGCCCGAAGCGTGTCGGTAAGCGTCCAGAGGACGTCGTGTGCAACGTGCTCGGCGATCTTATAGCCCGTATCGTTCTTTATGGAGTTGAATACGGTGTTCGTGAGCCCGTTGGTGAGCCAAATATCGTTGCCCGCCCAAATTCCTCTGTAGGGGGGCATGTAGTCCTCGTTCGAATTCATCCAGTCGGTGACGATGGTGCCGTGGAAGCCCCATTCGCCGCGGACGATCTCGTTGACGAGCCCGTAGTTCGC
>CANQRP010000002.1 GCA_947626305.1 uncultured Clostridia bacterium
GAGAACATGGCGGACTGCAAGATGTACGACGTCGTGCGGGTCTCAAAGCTCGGTCTCATCGGCGAGATCATCGAACTCCGCGGCGACAAGGCGTCCATTCAGGTCTATGAAGAGACGTCCGGTCTCGGTCCCGGAGAGGATGTTTGGTCCACGGGCGAACCGCTCTCCGCGGAACTTGCGCCCGGGCTCATCACGGGCATTTTCGACGGCATTCAACGCCCGCTCACAACTTTGTATTGGAACTACGGCGACCGCATTTCCCGCGGTGTGTCCGTCAATAAGCTCGACCGCGAAAAGAAATGGCACTTCACCCCCCGCAAGAAAGCGGGCGACGAGGTGGAAGCGGGCGATATTTTGGGCGTGGTGCAGGAGACGGAGATCGTAGAGCATCGCATCCTCGTTCCCTACGGGATCAAAGGGCGGCTCCTCTCCCTTGCGGAAGGAGACTTCACCATCGAAGAGACGATCGCCGAGATCGAAACGGAACTCGGAAAGCGTTCCGTCTGCATGTTGCAAAAATGGCCCGTCCGCAAGGGCAGACCGTACAGGGAAAAACTCAACCCCGACAGACCCATGGTGACGGGGCAACGCGTCATCGACACGCTCTTCCCCATTGCAAAAGGCGGGGTGGCGGCGGTGCCCGGTCCCTTCGGGAGCGGCAAAACGGTCGTCCAGCACCAGCTCGCCAAGTGGGCGGACGCGGACATCATCGTCTACGTGGGCTGCGGCGAGCGCGGGAACGAGATGACGGACGTTCTCAACGAATTCCCCGAACTCAAGGACCCCAAGACGGGCGAACCGCTCATGAAGCGCACCGTGCTCATCGCCAACACGTCGGATATGCCCGTTGCGGCGCGCGAAGCCTCTATTTATACGGGAATTACGATCGCGGAATATTTCCGCGACATGGGTTACAGCGTTGCGATCATGGCGGACAGTACCTCCCGTTGGGCGGAGGCGCTTCGCGAAATGAGCGGGCGTCTCGAAGAAATGCCGGGCGACGAAGGCTATCCCGCCTATCTTGCGAGCCGTCTTGCGGAGTTTTACGAGCGCGCGGGCATCGTGAAGCTGCTTGGAAGCGAAAATCGCATCGGCTCCGTCTCCGCGATCGGCGCGGTCTCGCCTCCCGGGGGCGATCTTTCCGAGCCCGTCTCGCAGGCGACGCTGCGCATCGTCAAGGTGTTCTGGGGGCTCTCCTCCTCGCTTGCCTACAAGCGGCACTTCCCCGCCATCGACTGGCTCATCAGTTATTCCCTCTATGCGGATAAAATGAAGGATTGGTACGACGAACAGGTCGGCAAGGACTTCCTCAAATACAGGCAATTTATCATGACCATTCTGCAAGAGGAGGCAGCACTCGACGAGATCGTTCGTCTCGTCGGTATGGACGCGCTCTCCTCG
Source organism: uncultured Clostridia bacterium (assembly GCA_947626305.1). Taxonomy (GTDB): domain Bacteria; phylum Bacillota; class Clostridia; order Christensenellales; family Borkfalkiaceae; genus Gallimonas. The sequence goes on from CANQRP010000002.1 coordinate 1,402, forward strand.
CGTGACCGCCTCGTCATGGAGACGGCGAAAACCGTGCGGGAGGACTATCTGCATCAGAACGCGTTTCACGAGGTGGATACCTACACTTCCATGCAGAAGCAGCTCCTCATGCTCCGGCTCATCTTTGAATTTTACCGCCTTTCGGAGGAGGCGATCGGGCAGTATGTTGCCCTCGACGATATTCTTGCCTGTTCTTTCAAAGAAAAGATCGGGCGGGCGAAATACATTCCGGAGGAAAATCTTTCCGAGTTTGAGGAGATCCTGCGCACGATGAACGCGGAGATTAAGTCGCTCGAGCAAGGGGGAATCGAAGATGTATAAGGAATATAAGACCATTCGGGAAGTTGTGGGACCCCTGATGCTCGTTGAGGGCGTGGAAGGGGTGACATACAACGAACTTGTGGATATTGTTTGCGGAAACGGGGAGATCCGCCGCGGCAAGGTGCTCGAGATCAACCGCGACAAAGCGGTCGTCCAGCTCTTCGAAAATTCGCAGGGACTGCAAATTTCAACGAGCAAGGCGCGCTTTTTGGGGCACAGTCAGGAGCTCGCCGTCTCTCGCGACATGCTCGGGCGGGTGTTCGACGGCATGGGCAACCCCCGCGACGGCGGCGCGCCCGTCATTCCCGAAAAGATGGCGGACATCAACGGCGAACCCATCAACCCCGCCGCGCGCGACTATCCCAACGAATTTATTCAGACGGGCGTCTCCGCGATCGACGGGCTCAACACCCTCGTGCGCGGACAGAAGCTCCCCGTTTTTTCGATGAGCGGGCTTCCGCACGCCGAACTTGCGGCGCAGATCGCGCGTCAGGCGAAGGTGCGCGGGGGAGACAGCAAGTTTGCGGTCGTCTTCGCTGCGATCGGCATTACGTTTGAAGAAGCGCAGTACTTTGTGGAAGATTTCAAGCGCACGGGCGCCATCGAACGCACGGTGCTCTTCACCAACCTCGCGGACGACCCTGCGGTCGAGCGGATCGCGACTCCCCGCATGGCGCTTACCTGCGCCGAATATCTCGCCTTCGAATGCGGCATGCACGTGCTCGTCATCATGACGGACATCACCAACTATGCCGAAGCGCTCCGCGAAGTGTCGGCGGCGCGGCGGGAAGTCCCCGGGCGGCGGGGGTATCCCGGATATCTCTACACCGACCTCGCTTCGCTGTACGAAAGAGCGGGCAGGATCAGAGGGAAGGCGGGAAGCATCACGCAGATCCCCATTCTCACCATGCCCGAAGACGACAAGACCCACCCCATTCCCGACCTTACGGGGTACATTACCGAGGGGCAGATCATTCTCTCCCGCGACCTCTACAAAAAGGGCTTGAACCCGCCCATCGATGTTTTGCCCTCGCTCTCCCGCTTGAAGGACAAGGGCATCGGCAAAGACAAGACCCGCGAAGACCATGCGGATACGATGAACCAGCTGTTCGCGGCGTACGCGCGGGGCAAGGAGAGCAAGGAACTTTCGGCGATCCTCGGCGAAGCGGCGCTTTCGGACGTGGATAAGCTGTATGCGAAGTTTGCGGAAGAATTCGAAAAAGAATATGTCAACCAAGGCTTCGAAACCGACCGCACCATCGAGGAGACGCTCGACCTCGGCTGGAAGCTTTTGAAAATTTTACCCCGCACCGAACTCAAACGCATCCGCGAGGAATACCTCGACAAATATTTGCCCGAATAACTCCGACCCGCCCCCGTTTACGGGGGCGGGTGGCGAGCGAAGCGAGACAGGTGGGGCGCTACTGTCCCTAAAAAGGAAAGTGGCGCGTAAGCGCCGAAGGAGTTCTCGCAAAACCTCTCACCTTATTTCTTAAATCACCATGGCAAGATTAAACGTCAATCCAACCCGAATGGAGCTGAAAAAGCTCAAAGCGCGGCTGTCTACCGCCGTACGCGGGCACAAGCTCTTAAAGGACAAGTCGGACGAGATGATCCGGCGGTTTACGCTCATCATTCGGGAAAATAAGCGTCTCAGAGACGAAGTGGAGACGGCGCTCTCGGAAACACTGAAACAGTTTTCCGTGGCGCGCTCCCTCACGCCCGAATACGCGGTGGAAGCGGCGTTCGGAATGCCCACCGCCACGGTCACGGCGGAGTGTAGCGTAGAGAGCGTAATGGGGGTGGATGTGCCCGCGATCGAGCTCACGGCTTCCCCGCGGACGGACAGTTTGCCCTATGCCTATTCGGAGATCACGAGCGAAGCGGACGAGAGCGTTCGGAGAATTTCGGAGCTTCTTCCCCTTCTCGTAAACCTTGCGGCGGTGGAAAAGTCGGTGCGTCTGCTTGCCGATGAGATCGAGCGCAACAAGCGCCGCGTCAACGCCCTCGAATACGTCATGATCCCGCAACTCGAAGAGACGATCAAATATATCCGCGACAAGCTCGACGAAAACGAGCGTGCCGCCATCATCCGCCTCATGAAAGTGAAGAGCAAGGCGTAATATTTCGTCGGTTGCTTTGCTCACTGCGTTCGAACCGCAGCGCAAAAGCGTGGTTTTGCTCGCGAAGGCTATTACCTTTTCTTGCCCTCCCCCGCGGGAGGGGCGCCTCATTTCGAAAAAAATCCAAAAAAAGGAGAAAAATAAAATGTTAAACAAAAAGATCGCAGCAATGCTCAACGACCAGATCAACAAGGAACTCTACTCGGCGTATCTCTACCTCGATTTCGCCAACTACTATGCGGACGAAAGTCTGAACGGCTTCGCGCATTGGTACGAAGTGCAGGCGCAGGAGGAACGCGATCATGCCATGATGCTCCGCCGCTACCTCATCAACAACGGACACCGCGTGGTGTTCGAGGCGGTCGCCAAGCCCGACAAGGTGTTCAAGACCCATCTCGACCCCTTGAATGCAGGCTACGAGCACGAGCAATATGTCACCTCTCTCATCACGAACATCTATCACGAAGCGTTTGAGCAGAAGGATTACCGCACGATGCAGTTCCTCGATTGGTTCATCAAGGAGCAGGGCGAGGAAGAGACGAATGCGGACGAAATGGTCAAGAACTTCAAGCTCTTCGGCGGAGACGCCAAGGGGCTGTATGCGCTCGACAGGGAGCTTGCGGCGCGCGTCTATGCGCCCTCGGCAACCGGTCCCGCCATGTAACCATTGGAAACGCGATCGCCGCGCGCGGGCAATTTGCCCGCGCGCGGCGCTTTGTCATTTCGACCGAAGCCGAAGGCGGAGTGGAGAAATCTCTCCCTATCTTGCGTTACCGCTTGCTTTTTTGCCCATAATATGGTAAACTTGTTTTCGAAAAACAGGAGTTGACTCATGCACAACATCATTCCGATCACCGAAGATCTCTTTTACGTCGGCGGGAGCGACAGAAGGCTCTCGCTGTTCGAAAACGTCTATCCCGTGCCTCGCGGGGTATCCTACAATTCCTATCTCCTGCTCGACGAGAAAACCGTTTTGTTCGACACGGTGGACCCCGCCGTCTCCGACCTCTATCTCGAAAATGTCGCGGCGGCGCTTGGCGGGAGGCAGCTCGATTACCTTGTCGTCCATCACATGGAGCCCGACCACTCGGCGACCTTCCTGCGCCTTGTAAAGAGCTATCCTCATGCCACCGTCGTCACGAGCGCGAAGGCGGCGCAGATGATGCGGAATTTCTTTCCGTTTGACGGCGCAAACGTCAGAACCGTCAAGGAGGGGGACATCCTTTCCACGGGCAAACACAACTTTATCTTCCTTGCCGCCCCCATGGTGCACTGGCCCGAAGTGATGCTCTCCTTCGACAGGGCGACGGGCACCCTCTTCTCGGCGGACGCCTTCGGCACGTTCGGCGCCTTGGGCGGAAGCGTTTTCGCCGACGAAGTCAAGTTCAGGGAGGAATTTCTCCCCGATGCCCGCCGGTATTATTTCAACATCGTGGGCAAGTACGGGGTCCAGGTGCAGAACGTCCTCAAAAAGGCGGCAGGGCTCGACATCAAAATGATCTGCCCCCTGCACGGTCCCGTCTGGCGGAAGGACCTCGGCGAACTCATCGGGTGGTACGATACCTGGAGCAAGTACGAACCCGAGGAGAAGGGTGCGGTCGTCTTTTACGGCACCGTTCACGGACACACGGGCAATGCCGCCGACATTCTGGCGGCTGCGATCGCCCGCCGCGGCGCCTTCGTAAAGGAGTATGACGTCGCGCAGACGGAACTCTCCGTGCTCGTTGCCGAAGCGTTCCGCTATTCCCACCTCGTCTTTGTCTCGGCGACCTATAACAACGGCATCTTTTTCCCCATGGAGCAACTTTTGCACGATTTGGGCGAGCACAATCTGCGAAATCGGAAGTACGCGCTCGTCGAAAACGGCAGTTGGTCCCCGCAGGCGGGCACACTCATGCAAGATCTCATCTCCGAGTGGGGAAATATGATGCGCCTCGGCGAAAAAGTAACCGTGCTCTCCTCCGTCAAAGAGGAACAGGCAGCCGAACTCGAAGTGCTCGGCGCGCAGATCGCTTCCGACCTTCTCGGCAAATAAAGAGCCTAAACCGCCTTCGTGGGAGGGGCAAGAAATAACCCGCCGGGGTAAATGGGTCCCCTCCTTTGGAGGGGGGACTAAGGGGTGGGCGCTTTCTTTCTTGCCCTCCCCCAACTTGTTGGGGGAGGGGTAGGGGAGGGGGCAACCTTATTTTCAAAAAATTCAAAAAAAGGAGATAGAGAACTATGAAGTATGTATGCAACGTATGCGGTTACACTTACGACGAAGAAGCGGGCGATCCCGACAACGGCATTGCGCCCGGCACCAAATGGGAGGACATTCCCGACGACTACACCTGCCCGCTCTGCGGCGTCGGCAAAGAAGATTTCTCCGCCGAATGAACGAACCGAAAGGACCCGGTGGGGTCCTTTCGATATTGAGGCATCGAAATGAACGAACGGTATGAGTTGAATAAGAATTTGGCGCAGATGCTCAAAGGTGGGGTCATCATGGACGTCACCACCCCCGAACAGGCAAAAATCGCCGAGGAGGCGGGCGCATGCGCGGTCATGGCGCTCGAACGGATCCCCGCAGACATCCGCGCGGCGGGCGGGGTCTCCCGTATGTCCGACCCCAAGATGATCAAGGGGATCCAAAGCGCGGTCTCCGTTCCCGTCATGGCAAAGTGCCGCATCGGTCACATCGCCGAGGCGCAGATCTTGCAAGCGATCGAGATCGACTACATCGACGAGAGCGAAGTACTCTCTCCCGCCGACGACAAATATCATATCGACAAGACGCAGTTCCGCGTGCCCTTTGTGTGCGGCGCGCGCGATTTGGGAGAAGCTCTTCGCCGGATCGCCGAGGGCGCTTCCATGATCCGCACCAAGGGGGAACCGGGCACGGGCGACATCGTGCAGGCGGTCCGCCACATGCGCATGATGATGAGCGAGATCGCAAAGGTCGCCGCCATGCGCGAGGACGAACTCTTCGAAGAGGCAAAACAGCTCTGCGTACCCTATGAGCTTGTAAAATATGTGCACGATCACGGCAAACTTCCCGTCGTCAACTTTGCGGCGGGCGGGGTCGCAACGCCCGCGGATGCCGCCCTCATGATGCAGCTCGGTGCGGAGGGGGTGTTCGTCGGCAGCGGCATTTTCAAATCGGGCAACCCCGCCAAGCGTGCCCGTGCGATCGTGCAGGCGGTCACAAATTATAACGATCCGAAGATTCTGGCGGAACTTTCCGAGGACCTCGGCGAGGCGATGGTCGGGATCAACGAGCAGGAGATCGCCCTTCTCATGGCGGAACGCGGCAAATGATCGGCGTGTTCGCGTTGCAGGGAGCGTTTCTCGAACACGAGAAAATGTTTGAAAAGCTCGGCGCGCCCTGTAAAGAGATCAGACGCAGAGCGCACTTTACGGATGACTTGGACGCGATCGTCCTCCCCGGCGGGGAATCGACCGTGCAGGGCAAGCTCCTGCGTGAGGAGGGACTTTCGGAGCTCGTGAAGGAGGCGATCGAGGGCGGGCTTCCGGTATTCGGCACCTGCGCGGGACTCATCCTGCTCGCCAAAACGCTGTCGAACGACGAAAATGTCTGGCTCGGCACGTTGGATGTCACGGTCAAACGAAACGCCTATGGGCGGCAGCTCGGCTCTTTCAGAGCGGACATCCCTTTCGAGGGAGTGGGCGACTTTCCCGCCGTCTTTATCCGCGCTCCCTATGTGGGAGCGCTCGGTCCCGAGGCGCATGTGCTCGCCTCTTACGGCGGAAAGGTCGTGGCGGTGCGGCAAGGGCATATGCTCGCGACCGCATTTCATCCCGAATTGACCGACGACGTGCGCATCCACGAATATTTTCTCCGCGAGATCGTCCCGTAAAATTTCACACCTCTTCTCCCCCTCCCCCGCAAGCGGGGGAGGGGGAGGGAAGGGGGTACCCCATTACGATCAAATCCTATGAACGCAGTCAATTACGACAATCTCATGCTCAAAACGCTCGCGGAAAACGCGGGCAAAACGTTGCTTCTGCACAGTTGCTGCGCCCCCTGTTCGAGTTACTGTCTCGAGCAGGTCTCGTCCGCGCTGAAAACCACGGTATTCTACTATAATCCCAATTTGGACAGCGAGGAGGAGTACGAAAAACGCAAGGCGGAGCAGATCCGTCTTTTGCGGGAGACGAATTCGGCGGACTTTCTCGATTGCGACTATGCCCCCGAAGAATTTTCGGAGATCGCCCGCGGCTTTGAGGAGGAAAGAGAGGGCGGAGCCCGCTGCCTGAGGTGTTTTCGTCTGCGGTTGGAGCGCACGGCGCGGGAAGCAGCGGCGCGCGGGTACGATTATTTCGGTACCACACTCACCGTTTCCCCCCTGAAAAACGCAAAACTCATCAATGAGATCGGGTTTGCGCTCGAACGGGAATACGGAGTGAAGTATCTGCCGAGCGATTTCAAAAAGCGGGGAGGGTATCTGCGCTCCGTCGAGCTCTCGCGCCGGCACTCCCTCTACCGCCAGAACTATTGCGGTTGTATCTTTTCCAAAAACAAATAAACGGCGCGGCGGCGACTGCTTATGCAGTCGCCGCCGCGCATTTGCGGGGAAATACTTTATTCCACCGGCTTCCCCGTCAGGAGTCCGTTGGAAAATTCCGCCTTGGGCAGGGGCGCGCCCGATCCGAGCGCCTCTGTAAACAGTGCCGCAAGCCTTGCCCCTTCGGATACGGCGCGGTCGAACAGTTCGTCGGCGGTTTTTCCGCGCCCTTCGGCAAATTCCGCAAATCGTTCCCCCGCCAAAAATGCGGGCTCGGGGTTTTCCCGCGGATAGAGACGGGAGAGGAAGCGCTTTGCGTGCAGCACCCGTTCGGTGCGTTCCCAACCCCGCTGTGCGGAATAGCACCCCTTTCCGTGGAAGAATCCGAGGTAGCGGAAATAGTTGCGCACGCCGCGGTCAAAGCGCGCCTTCGTCACCTCTTCCCGCCCGAGTTTCCGCCCGAGGAAGGCATAGAGCCGCGCCGCCGTGCCGTCTTTGATGATCTTTTTCGGGGAAAAGCCAAAGAGGAATTTCCCCGCTTCCCGCGCCCTCTTTTCCCGCAGGAACCACACGTCCCAGTCGTTCTCCATCTGTTGGTGGACGCGTTTTTCGCAACGGAACGCCGCAAGATAGTTGTAAACAAAGGGATGAAACGCGGTGTCTGCCGCGTAGTGGGTGATGTAGCCGAGCACATAGGAGAACGCCTGCGTTTTCTCCTCTTCGGTGAAGCGGGGCGCCCCCTCCTCGCCGCGCAGAGCGCTCATGAAGAGTGAAAACAGATCATACACGCGGTAGCGGTGCAGAAATTTTCCGAGGTTATATTCGCTTTTGTTGCCGATGCGGTAGAAGAAAAAGAGGTCCGGTCCCTGGCATCCGAGAAAATATTCGTCGGGGAAGCTCTCCTCCGCGGTTTTTGCGCGGGGCGGGAGGAGATCTTTCGCCTCTTCGGCGATCAATTGATGGGTGATACAAGAAGGCAAAGCGTTCTCTCCGTAACGGTGTCCGTCGATATTTTGTCCGAGTTTTTTATTTTCATGCTTTGGAGTAGTTTCTCTCTCCGAAGATCGCGGTGCCGAGACGTACCATATTCGAGCCGTGTTCCACGCACAGCTTCCAATCCCCGCTCATGCCCATGGAGAGATATTCCACATCGGGCGAAGCGCGGCGCGCCTCTTCGAACAGCGCGCGCATCCCGTCGCAGAGGGGAACGAGAATGCGCTCGTCGTCCGTGTTCGGCAACATCGCCATAAACCCTTTTACGCGCAGCCCCTCCGTCACGGAGAGCCGTCCGAACGCCGCCATCCCTTCTTCGAGGGGATAGCCGCCCTTGCTCTCTTCGTCTCCGATGTTGATCTGGATGAGAATATCCGTCACGATGCCCGCTTTCTGAGAGAGGCGGGCGATCTCTTCCGCAAGTTCGTCTCGGTCGACGGAGTGGATGAGAAAGGTCTTTCCGATGAGGTATTTTACTTTATTGCGCTGCAAGTGCCCGATAAAGTGCCGCCGTGCGCCGTGCACAAGGTCGAACTTTTCGCAGAATTCCTGTACTTTGTTCTCACCGATGTCCTCGACGCCCGCGGCGATCGCCCGCTCGATCTCCTCGGGCGTTCGGGTCTTGGTGGCGGCAACGAGGGTCACTTTCTCGCCGAAGGGATTCCCCTTTGCGAGTGCGCCGAAGATCGTTTTCAGTTCATTCTCCATAGAGCACCACCTTGTTTTTTTCGAAGAGAGAGGAAAAGAGGGGGGAATCTTTCGCCGCCTCGTAAAACGCCGCCTGTACGAGGATCGTCCGCCCCGTCAATTCTTCGAGGAAAGAATAGGGGACGTCGAGCTGTCCGATGCGGCAGCGGATGAGCGTCTCCTCTTCCTCGTCGGAAAGATCGTACCACAGGTGCCTTTTCAACAGTTTGGTGTCAACGGCGGAAGTATAAAATTCGGTGAGGTAGTCCTTTTTGCCCGGAGAGGGATGTTTGACCCGCCTCTCGTTGCCGAGGTAAGTCATATACACAACCTGCGCATGTTCGTCGCGCGCCACGGCGAGAAATTCGCTTTTTTCGGCGTCCCGCTTTTTATAGTCCTTATCGGTGCGCACGAGGTGATAGACGAGGTGAAAGAGATAGAACGGGAAGGTGCCGATGAGGCAATAGAGAAAGACGTTGTTTTTCGTCCCCGCCCATGCGCCGAGGAAGGCGAGCATCGCGAGGGTGAGCAAAACGAGCAGAAAATAGAACATCTTTCCGAGTTGTCTTGTGGGGGTCGGTTTTTCTTTCATCCCCTCCATTTTACCGCAAACGGCGGGGAAATGCAAGTATTTTACCTTTGCGCACACCGCTTTTCCGATTCGCTTGACAAACGGAACGATTTATTATAAAATCATGATATGATCATCTTGGGGCTGGACCCCGGGCTCGGGACCATGGGCTACGGAGTTGTGGAAAAGGACGCCGGCGGGAATTGCAGGGCGATCGATTACGGAGTCGTGAAAACGCCTCCCAATGAAAACCTTGCGGTGCGGCTGTGCATTCTCGAGGACGGTGTCAATAAAATTTTCGATCGGTTCCGACCGGATGAAGCGGCGATGGAAGAGCTGTTTTTCTCCAAAAACATCACCACGGGCATTGCGGTGGCGCAGGCGCGGGGCGTAATGCTCCTCACCTGCAACAAGCGTTGCGGAAGGATCTTCGAATACACACCCAACCAGATCAAACAGGCGCTCACGGGCTACGGCGCGGCGGACAAGGTACAGATGCAACGGGTGGTGGCGAGCCATCTGCGTTTGAAGAGCATCCCCCGTCCCGATGACGCGGCGGACGCCTTGGCGGTGGCGCTCTGCCACGCCTTCGCAAGCCGCTTCGCCTCGCTCTTCGGCATTCGGTAAAAAGATCTGCCGCGATCATCTTGCTGTCTCCCGCGCAGCGGGAAAAGCGGCGAACGTTGAGAGCCGAAGGGGGGCGATGCCCCATACAAAAAACAAGGAGTCCCCTCCTCTACACTCCCCCGCATTGCGGGTGGAGAGAAAACAAGCAGGAAAAAACATCATGATAGGCTATTTAAGAGGCAAAGTAAAATATCTGACCCCCGAATATGTGCTTTTGGACGTAAACGGCGTGGGGTACGAGCTCGTCTGCTCGGGCGCGGCGTTTTCCCGCCTTTCGGCAGTCAATGCCGGGGAAGAGGGGGAAGTGTACACCTATCTCAAAGTGAGCGAAGACGACATCACGCTCTTCGGTTTTTCGGATGTGCGCGAGCGGCAGCTCTTTTTGAAGCTGACCTCTGTGCAGAGCGTGGGGGCAAAGATGGCGATCGCCATTTTGTCCTCCATGAAGCCGATCGAAGTGTCCGAAGCGATCGCGACCGCAGACGTCAAACGGCTCTCTGCCGTAAAGGGGGTCGGGAAAAAGACGGCGGAGCGGATCATTCTGGAGCTGCACGGCAAGATTTCGGCGGATGAACTTCTCGGCAGAGCGAGCGTGTCCGAAAAGAGCTCGCCGCGGGAGACGAACGACGATGCCGTCTCCGCGCTCATGGGGCTCGGGTTCACCAAGCAGGAGAGCGTACGCGCCGTGGAGCGCGCCAAAGCGGCGGGCGCAAAAACGGTGGAAGAGGTCATCGCCCTCGCCATCCGCGGCATGTGACCGATCAATGATCGATACCGAAGAGCAACTCGGAAAAGGGGAACGCAATGTTTAACGACGATTACGACGAATACGACGATTACGACGGTTACGGCGGATCGGGGGAGGATCGGCTCCTCACGGGCGCGCGGAGCGCTTATGATGTGGAAGAAAACGTCCTCCGTCCCAAAACGATGGAGGAATACGTCGGTCAGGATAAGATCAAGGAGAACCTGTCCGTATACATGTCGGCGGCAAAGGCGCGGGGAGAGGCGCTCGACCATGTGCTTTTATACGGTCCTCCCGGGCTTGGGAAAACCACTCTCGCGCATATCATCGCGGGCACGATGGGCGCGCAGATCAAACTTACGAGCGGTCCCGCCATCGAACGGCAGGGCGATCTTGCCTCTATCCTCTCCAACCTCAACGACGGCGACGTGCTCTTCATCGACGAGATCCACCGTCTCAGCCATGCCGTGGAGGAGACGCTCTATTCCGCCATGGAAGATTTCGCGCTCGATATCATCGTGGGGAAAGGTCCCATGGCGCGGAACATCCGCCTCCCGTTGAAGCGCTTTACTCTCATCGGCGCGACCACGCGTGCCGGCATGCTCTCCTCACCTCTCCGCGACCGCTTCGGCATCCTGTGCCGCCTCGATATGTATACGCCCTCGGAATTGCAGAAGATCGTCACCCGTTCCGCGCGCACGCTCGGCATTTCCGTGGAAGAGAAGGGGGGCTATGAGATCGCCCGCCGTTCTCGCGGTACGCCGCGGATCGCCAACCGCCTGTTGAAGCGCGTGCGCGACTTTTCGGCGGTCTCGGGGAGCAACACCGTCACGGAAGAGACGGCAAAGGCGGCGCTCTCCCGCCTCGAGATCGACGAGCTCGGTCTCGACGAAACGGACAGAAATCTTTTGCGCGCCCTCATCGAAAAATTCAACGGCGGACCGGCGGGGCTGGATACCCTTGCCGCCACCATCAACGAAGATGTCAACACCATCGAGGATGTGTACGAGCCCTATCTCTTGCAGCTCGGGTTTATCGCACGCACTCCGCGCGGCAGGATCTGCCTGAAAGGCGGATACGAACATATGGGGGTAGCCATTCCGGAGTCCGTCCGCAAACAGCTCTCCGTCTTCGACTGAGCCCGCAAACAGAACATGAAAACTTCCGACTTTTTTTACGATCTGCCCGAAGAACTGATCGCCCAAACTCCCGCTGAGCCGCGCGATTCGTCGCGGCTTTTGGTGTATCATCGGGCGACAAAGGAGATCGAACACAAAATTTTCCGCGACATCCCCGCGTATTTCAAGGCGGGTGATGTGCTCGTCGTCAACCGCACCAAGGTGCTTCCCGCGCGGCTGTATGCTCACACCGCGCACGGCGGCGCGGTAGAGGTATTGCTCTTAAAGCGCCTGCAACTCGACAAGTGGGAGGTGCTCGTCCGCCCCGGCAAAAAGTGCAGACCGGGCACCAAACTCACCGTCAACGAGGAGCTTTCCCTCGAAGTGCTCTCCGTTACGGAAACGGGGGAGCGGGTCGTGAAATTTTTCTATCGCGGCGCCTTCGAAGAGGTCCTCTCCCGCGCGGGCACCATGCCTCTGCCGCCCTATATCCACGAAAAACTCCGCGACCAAAGCCGCTATCAAACGGTCTATTGCAAGGAGAACGGCTCTGCTGCGGCACCCACCGCGGGGCTGCATTTTACGGAAGAACTTCTTTGCAAGCTGCGCGATATGGGGGTCGAGATCGTGGAGATTTTGCTCCATGTGGGGCTTGGCACCTTCCGCCCCGTCAAGGTGGAGAATGTCGAAAATCACGTCATGCACAGCGAGTATTACGAAGTCTCCGAGGAGGCGGCTGACCGCATCAACCGCGCCAAGCGGGAGGGGAGACGGGTGATTGCAGTCGGTACGACTTCGGTGCGCACCCTCGAAACGGTCGCCCGAGACGACGGCACGGTATCGGCGGGCAAGGGGGACACGCAGATCTTCCTCTATCCGCCCTATCGAATGAAGTGCGTCGATGCGCTCATCACCAACTTTCACCTGCCCGAGAGCACTCTCTTGATGCTGGTGAGCTGTCTCTGCTCCCGCGAGGAAGTGTTGCACCTCTACGAGGTGGCGGTGATGGAGAAGTATCGATTCTTCTCCTTCGGCGACGCTATGCTCGTCTTATAGCCGTCGAAATACGGTGTCGCGCTGCGGCAACCCTCAGTCATTTACGATTTAGTAAACTCCTTCGGGTTTTCCTCGCGCTCCTTGTCTTTCTCGGCTCTAAGCCAAGCAGTCCTGCCTTCCGTAAGGAACGGGGATGTGCATCAAATTTCGAGCCGCATGTCCGCCGTTTGCCCGAATACAGAATTACGATGAATAACGAATATTTTTCCTTTGAACTCATAAAAACCGACCCCGACACGGGGGCGCGCGCGGGCGTCTTGCACACGCCGCACGGCGATATCGAGACCCCCGTTTATATGCCCGTGGGAACGCAGGCTACGGTCAAGGGCGTGCTGCCGGTCACGCTCAAAGAGATCGGCTCGCAGATCATCCTATCCAACACCTATCACCTGCATATGCGTCCGGGCAGCTCACTCATCGCGCGGGCGGGCGGTCTGCACCGATTCATGAATTGGGACCGCCCTATCCTCACCGACAGCGGCGGATTTCAGGTCTTTTCGCTCGCCTCGCTCAATAAGATCACCGACGATGGGGTCACGTTTTCCTCGCATGTGGACGGGAGCTATCACACGTTCACGCCCGAAAAGGCGATGGAGATCCAACACGACCTCGGTTCGGATATCATCATGGCATTCGACCAGTGCAGCGAATACGGCAACACCCACGCGCAGGCGGAGCAGGCGATGGAGCGCACGGCAAAGTGGCTCGAACGCTGTTACAACGCGCACGAAGATCCCAAGCAGGCGCTCTTTCCCATCGTGCAGGGGAATTTTTACGAAGATTTGAGGGAGGAAAGCTTAAAACGCTGTCTGCCCTTCGTCAAGCACGGCATCGCGATCGGCGGGCTCTCGGTGGGGGAGCCCAAGGCGCGGATGTACGAACTTTTGGACTTTTTGCAGCCGAAGTTGCCCACGGATGTTCCTCGCTACCTCATGGGCGTCGGATCCCCCGATTGTCTCGTGGAGGGGGTGTTGCGCGGCATCGACATGTTCGACTGCGTGCTTGCCACCCGCATCGCCCGCAACGGTACGGCGCTCACCTCCCGCGGGAAGGTGGTGGTGCGGAACGGAAAATACAAAGAAGATTTTTCGCGGCTCGATCCCGATTGCGATTGTTACTGTTGCAGGAACTATACCAAGGCATATTTGCGGCATTTGGTCAACGTGGGAGAGATGACGGGCGCCATGCTGCTTTCCCTGCACAATATCGCATATTTGCATGGGCTCATGCGAGGATTGCGGGAGAGCATCTTAGGCGGATACGTGCGCGACTTCGCACGCGAATTTTACAAAAAACAAAGCGAAGAGAGCGGAAATTTCGGGCGGGGGGAATAATTTTTCCGCAAAATGGAAAAATATTCCCGAAAACGCTTGCAAAAAACGCAAAAAAAAAGTATCATGAGAGCAAGAGAAAAAAGGAGATAAAAACATGCATCTTTTGCAATTATTGGCAGATTCCGCAACGGATACAACAAATACCGCTAACCCGTGGCAGCAATACATGGTCTACATTCTGCTCGGCGTCATCTTGGTGCTTTTGGTCGTTTGGCTGCTTTTCTCGGGCAGAAAGAACAAACAGCGCCAGAAAGAGTACGTGGAACAGCTCGACGCCATTGCGCCCGGCAACAAAGTAAAGACGGCGGGCGGTATCTGCGGCATCGTCGTGGAGGTCTGTGACGACAATACGGTCATCCTCGAAACGGGCAGCGAACTCTCCGGGAAATCTTATATCAAGATGGACAAGGAACTCATCGCGCAGACGGACGCCAAGGGTCCCACGCAGCTTGCGCGGGAAGAGGCAGAGGCAAGGCGCAAGGCGGAAAAAGAGGCGAAAAACGCCGACAAGAAGCCCGATCTTCCCGCCGAAAAGGAGCCCGAACCCGAAACTCCCGCCGAAACGAAAGAAGAAAAAGAATGATCCCCGCAACAAACGGCTTTCCGAAAGGAAGGCTGTTTTTTTGTCCCGCGCGGGGCAGGGGGTGTCATAGTCCGCCCTTCCCCTGCATACCGTAAGAAAAAAGACAGGAGAGGTTTTATGAGTACATTCAAAAAAGCAGCCGGGGAGTGCGCGCTTGCGGCGTTGCTGTCGTCGGCGTTTTGTCTGTTTGCAGTCGCGTTGTTTGCCGTGTTTGTTCGCGCCTATGCCCCGTCGGAGGTCACGATTGCCGTCGTGGACCGCGTGATCCTCGCCGTGGGCATCTTTGCGTTTTCGGCGCTCTTCATCCGGCGGGAGCGCGCGCTCTTCAAGGGCGCGGCGGCGGGGGTGCTCTCGCTCGCCGTCACAACATTGGTGTTCGGTTGCATTGGCGGATTTCATTTTACCGTGCTCTTTCTCGCGGAGCTTCTGCTCAGCGCCCTTTTCGGCGGCTTGGGCGCGCTGCTCGGCGTAAAATTGCGGAAAGAATAGAAAAAACAGTTGCTATTTTCCGCGTGAAGTTGTATAATAAAGAAAAAATTCGGAGAAAAGACATGATCAAGACGATTGCGAAACCCGCGGAAAAGAAAGTTGTCGGCTGCGGCGAGTGCAGAAGCACATGCCAGTCCGCTTGCAAAACGAGCTGCACGGTGGGGAACCAGTCCTGCGAGCGCGTAACGAGAGAGCAAAAGATCGAGAAGAAGTAATTCGAAAATTTCGGTAACGATCGGGGAGCAGCGGTATACGTTGCTCCCTCAATTCCGTTAAAGACAAATTTATGCTTCACATTTTTACCTATCACGACCATTTTTATCTCTATGATACGGGCAGCGGCTCTCTGCACGAGTGCGACGAAAAAACGGCGCGCCATTTGCGGGGGGAACCCGTTGAAATGACGGACGAAGAGCTCGCCGAGATCGCCGAGCTCGAGCGCGGCGGGTTGTTGAACAAGGAGGAAGTCAAGACTTATCCCTTGAAAAGCAACGAGGTCAAGGCGCTGTGTCTGCATGTCTCGCACGACTGCAACCTGCGGTGCAGGTATTGCTTTGCGGACGAGGGCGCCTATCATTCGGCGCGCGAGGTGATGTCTTTCGAAACGGCGAAAGCGGCGATCGACTTTCTGCTTCGCGAAAGCGGCGGTCGGAAAGTGCTCGAAATCGATTTCTTCGGCGGCGAGCCCCTCATGAATCTCGACGTCGTAAAGCGCACGGTAGCCTACGCCAAAGAGGAGGGGCAGAAGCAAGGCAAGCGCTTCCTCTTCACCACCACGACGAACGGATTGCTCCTCGACGACGATACGATCGAGTTTTTCAATGCGGAGATGGAGAACGTCGTGCTCTCTCTCGACGGCAGACCGGAGGTGCACGACGCCGTGCGGAAAACGATCTCCGGGAAGGGGAGCTACGCCGCCGTCATCGATAAGATCAAACGGTTCGTGCGTTCGCGCGGGGACAAGCATTACTACGTCCGCGGGACATTCACGGCAAAAAATCTCGATTTTTCGCAGGATGTGCTCTTCCTTGCCGACCAGGGCTTCGATTCCATCTCCATGGAACCCGTCGTCACCGACATCCCGGACTTGCAGATCAAACAAGAGCATCTTGCGCGCATCGAGAGCGAGTACGAGCGTCTGTGCGACGAATATCTCGCCCGCGAGGAGAGGGGGGAGGGGTTCAACTTCTTCCACTTCAATATCGACCTCGAGGGCGGTCCTTGCCTTTCCAAACGGGTGTCTGCATGCGGGGCGGGCAACGAGTATCTGTCCGTTGTGCCGAACGGCGACATCTATCCCTGCCACCAGTTCGCCGGGGATCGAAAGTGGCGGATGGGCAATGTGTTCGAGGGGAAGTTGAATGGCGAGATCCGCGCGTTGTTTGCGGAAAGTTGCCTCTTTACGCGAGAGAAGTGCGCGAACTGCTTTGCCAAATTCCTCTGTTCGGGAGGGTGCAACGCCAACAATTATCACTACAACGGCGACATCAACGTCCCTTACGAGATGACTTGTGCGATGATGAAAAAGCGGCTCGAGTGCGCAATGCACATCCTCGCAGCGCGCAAATCCCGAGAAAATTAACAAAAAATCAAAAATGCGGCTCATTTCGGCTTGACGGAAAAACGCAAATTATATATAATGAAAAAAGACGAATTTTCCGAATGCAATTCCACGGAAGATTTCTTTTGAACAGGAGGCAACAATGGGTAAAATAAAATCGGCGATCCTTCTCACCCTGATCACGTTGATCATCGCCGTTTTATGCGTAGTGTGCTTCGTCCCCTTCCCCGTGGGAGGAGACGGGATCCACTACTTTAATCCGATTATCAACTGGGCGGACAGGAGCGCGGACCTCGGCGGCTATCAGTTCGGCGAGGAGGCGGGGTATCTCGGCGGGTCTTACGGCGTCGTGTTCTATCCCGAGGGCGTCATTTCCGCCAAGGAATACCGGGACAACGGCGAAACGGAAGACGGTCCGGAATACGTTGCATATGCGGGCGGTTCCGTGTATCTCGACAAGGAAAAGGTCTGCGACGGCGGTACGGAGCCTACCGAGGAATTCAAGACGGCGTTCGAAGCGCAGCTTTCCTGCCTCAAAGAACGCTTTGCACGGCTTCAATCGGAAGACACGGTGCTCGAAGTGCGGGACGGCTACACGGTCTACGCAAAACTTCCCTCCGCAATGGACGCCTCCGTGGCGGCATTCCTCTATTATTCCTACATGGGCGATGTCGCCGTTCTGTACGGGACAAGTTCGGACGCGGCGAGCGCGAACCAGATCATCCCCCGCACGGGCAGCAAGCAAAAGCCCGCGAGCGAGTACATCAAGCGTGCTTCCATGCGCAACAACATGGGCACTGCTTATGTGGAGATCGATTTTACCGACGAGGGTCTGGAACTTCTCTCGAACGCGACGTCCGGCGCCTCCGAAAGCACGGGCTATCTGTTCCTGCAAGTAGGCGGGGAGACGGTCATCAATCTTTCCGTCTCCGAGCAGATCCACGATAATCTTTATATCAGCGGCAGCTATACGGCAGATTCGGCGAAGATCGTCGCCAACACCATCGACACCGCGCTCGATGCGGGCGCGATCGAACTCGGCATGGAAATGGGCGAGCTTTATCGGGTAGACGGCAACTTTGCGCCTCTCACCCTCGGTTCCGTTTCGTTGAGCGGGCTCGACCTGTTCTATATCGCATTCGGTGTGCTCTTTTTGGCGATGGCGGTCTTCTTCCTCGTCCGTTACGGGGCACTTGGGATCGCAAACATCCTCACCTATCTTCTGTTCCTGCCCCTCATCACGCTTGTGTATTGGGCGGTGCCGATCGCGATCGGCGCGGGCACCATCGCCGCGTTTGCGATCTCGTCCGTGCTGCTTTGCGTGAGCAACGCGCTCTCCTATGAGGCGGCGCGCAAGGAATATGCCGTCGGCAAAACGATCGCATCCTCCGTGAAGACGGGGTACGGAAAGTGCTTCTGGCACATCTTCGATCTGCACATTGCGCTCTTGATCGTGGCGTTGCTCGTTTATCTCATCGCGGTCACGGAGCTCTCCCTGTTCGGGCTGGCGCTCACCTTCGGGGTGGCGCTCGCGGGGCTTTGCACCCTCCTCGTCAATCGCTTCCTTTGGTATTTGATGATGGGCATAGCGAAGGATCCCGGCAAATTCTGTCATTTCAAGAGAGAGGAGGTAGAGGACGATGACTAAGCGTTTTCTTCCCGGAAAGTTGCTTCCCGTATGGATCGCCGTATCTGCGGTCCTCATCGCAGTCGGCATCGTGCTGATCTCGCTCTTCGGTTTTCACTATTCCGCTCCGGAGACAAAGACGGTCGAGATCGGTTACGACGCAGTGGTCTTTATCGAAGAGAAAGAGGACGCGCTCGCGAGCACGTGTGAAGGGGTCTTTTCCCAAGACGGGCTCCGCTATACCGCAAAGCGGACCGACAGAGAACTCGATGTCAACTATGTCTCGGAGACGGGCAACTATCTTCTCGTATATACCTTCTCCGCGGATACCGATAACGCAAAACTTGCCTCTGTAGCTACGAAATTGCAGCAGGCTCTGGACGCGAACACCGAGCTCGGCGGCGACATCTATGTCACCGCTCACACCCTTGCGGGCGAACAGTTCCATGAAGCGAGTTGGCGTGCGGCGATCGCGCTTTGCGTCGCTGCGATCGTGGCGCTCGTCTACATCGGCTTCCGTTTCGGTTGGGCTGCGGCGATCGCGGGTCTTGTGGCATGCGTGAACGACGCGCTGGTAACGCTTTCGCTGTTTGCGATCACGCGCATCCCCGTTTACGTCTATGCGCCCGTGCTCTTTGCGGGGATCGCGGCGGTCGTCTCCGTGATCATGTGGCTTGCGCAGTGCATGAAGATGCGCGAAAACTTCAAAGATCCCGCCTTCACCTCCCTCACGGCAGAGGAGGCGGTGGGTGTATCCGTTCTCGGCTCTTGGAAGTTTGCGCTCTGTTTCCTCGTTCCCCTTGCGATCGTGTTCGTCGTGCTCGGGGTCATCGCATCGAGCGGGCTTCGCCTGTTCCTTCTCCCCGTTCTTGTGCCTCTTGCGGTGAGCGTTTACTCGTCGTTCCTTCTCGCTCCTGCGGTCCTTGTGCCCTTTAAGAGCAAGTTCGACAGGATGAAATCGTCTCGCAAGAAGTACGTCGGCAAAAAGAAAGCGGAAGTTCAGGAGTGAACGAAAAAATCGATAAAAAAACGGCGGGAAATTCCGCCGTTTTTGTGTTAAAAAGGCAATGAAAAAAATCGTCCGCGAATATAACTTTTCCCCGGAAGAACTGCATCGTGTCAAAGAACTTGCGCGCACGCTCGATCTCACCGAGACGACGGCGAGCTTGCTCTTTTCGCGCGGTATGAAAGACGAGGAGAGCATGCGGCGTTTCTTGCATCCTTCCCGCAAAAACTTTCTCTCGCCCTATCTCATGCGCGGGATGAAGGAAGCGGTGGAGCTCCTTTCCCGTGCACGGGAAGAGGGCTGGCGCGTGGCGGTGTTCGGCGATTACGATGCGGACGGCATCGGCGCCTGCGCCATCATGCAGCGCGCACTCATGGCATACGGGATCGAGCCCTACCTCTACGTTCCCGAACGGGAGGAGGGGTACGGCATGAGCGTCGCCGCCATCGACGTTATTTTCGACGAATTTTTACCCGACCTCATCGTCACGGTGGATTGCGGGATCTCCAACTATAAAGAGGTGGAGTACATCAAGGAGCAGGGGGCATACGTCATCGTCACCGACCACCACGAACTCCCCGAAGTGCTCCCCGACTGTATCTGCATCGACCCAAAATTGAAGGACGATTATCCCTACGACAACCTGTGCGGCGCGGGGGTCGCTTTCAAACTCGCCACGGCGCTCATCGGCGACGCGGCAAACGACCTCATCGATTTTTGCGCGCTCTCCACGGTGGCGGACAGTGTTCCGCTCACGGGGGAGAATCGGGACATCGTGTACGAGGGGCTGCGCTTGATGAAGCGGAAACTCCGCCCCGTGTTTGCGGCACTCCTCGGCAAGAACACGGAGATCACGGCGCAGACGCTCGCGTTCAACATCGCGCCTCGCGTCAACGCGGCGGGAAGGATGCGGGACGCTCATGCGGCGTTGCAATTGTTTACTTCCGAGGACGAAGAGGAGATCTTCGAGCTTGCCGCAAAATTGCAAACTTATAATTCGGAGCGCCAGCAGCTGTGCGACGAACTTTACGACAAGGCGCGTGCGCAGATCGCGGAGGAAGGCGCATATCATAACATCGTCATGCTGGTGGGCGAAAATTGGCATGCGGGGCTCCTCGGCATTGCCGCCGCCCGCATTGCGGAGGAATTCGCCCGCCCCGTGATCCTGTTCGTCCGAAAGGGGAACATGCTTCGCGGCAGCGCGCGCAGTATCGAAAACGTCAACCTCTTCGAAGCGCTCAAAAGCGCCTCCGGGCTGATCGCGGAATTCGGCGGGCATGCGCAGGCGGCGGGCGTCAATGTCAGCGAAGAGAATTTCGAAAAGCTGAGAGAGGCGCTCGACGGCTATCTGCGGGAACACTACTCCCGCGATGAATTCGAGCCGTCGATCCCCGTCTGCGAGGAGATCGAAGGGGCGTTCCCGCATAAACTTGCCGAGGAACTCGAACTGCTCGAACCGTACGGCGTGGGCAACCGCCGCCCGTTGTTCGTCACTTCGCTAGAACGGACGAACGCCGCTCCCATCAAGCCGTTTTCTCCCCATCTTTCCCTCTCCGGGAACGGGATGGAGTTCATGTATTTCGGCGGTTATTCCGACTTGAAACTGCTCAAAAGCGGCGCGAAGAAGCAGGTCGTGTTCGAATGCAATCTGTCCACCTATCGCGGCAGAGAGAGCTTGAAGGGCTTTATCCGTGCCGTCGTGTACGACGGCGGCAGCCGTCCGCAGGGAATAGAGGGATTTGAGAATCTCGTCCGTTCTCTTCCCGGCGCGCAAAAGCCGCTCACGCTCCTCTCCGCGAAGGAGATCAACGCGCTGATCGCGGAGCGGGACGGTCGGAGCGCTTACGGGCTCTGCGTTGTGGCGCAGGAGTTCGAAACGCTGCAACTCTTTCCCGCCCTTGCGGACATTCCGCGGGACATCTTCCGCCTTTCGTCGGGGAGCGTGCGCAATGTTGTTTTGCTCCAACCCGACCCCGCCTGCGACTTGTCCGCCTATCGGGAGATCGTATTTTTGGAACGTCCCGTCGCGGTGCCCCAGCGGTTGGGTCACGCCGAGGTGTATGCCGACGCGGAACTCTCGGGCAGCGCGGAACTTGGCGAACTCGACCTTTCCCGCGAGGCGATGGTGGAGGCATTCCAAACGATACGGAGGCGAGAGGGGATCGCCGTTCAGCAGACGTATGCGGAAACGGCTGCGCTCTTGGGCGGAAACGGCAAGCAACTCGTCTTTGCGCTTGCGGTGTTCGAGGAGCTTGGGCTCATCACGACGGAGGGAGGACGGCTGCGGCTCGTGCGCGGTAAAAAAACGGAGCTCACGGAATCGAAGATCTATTCCGCGGCACTCTCTCTCACCCTTTCGCGTCGGGACGCGGAGTAGGGGCTTTCATACGAGGCGAATCTATGGAACCGATTTTGATGAAGATATACGAATATTACACGGGCGAAGGGCGGGACATCCTCCTGCGTGCCTACGATTTTGCCAAGGAGGCGCATCAGAACCAAAAGCGCGCCTCGGGCGAGCCGTACTTTATCCACCCGTGCGCAGTCGCCGAGATCCTTGTCGACTTGGGGCTGGATACCGCCACCGTCGCGGGGGCGCTTCTGCATGACGTGATAGAAGATACCCCCTATACCGACGAAGACATCCGCCGCGAATTCGGCGAAGAGGTGCTCACACTTGTCTCCGGCGTCACAAAACTCGACCGCATCGTCTTCAAATCGCAGGAAGAGGAGGAGGCGGAGAACTTCCGCAAGATCTTCGTCGCCATGGCGAAGGATATCCGCGTCATCATCATCAAACTCGCAGACAGGTTGCACAATATGCGCTCTTTGAACTACCTCTCCGCGGAGCGGCAAAAGAAGATGGCGCAGGAGACGCTCGATATCTATGCGCCCATCGCGGGGCGATTGGGCATCAGCCAGATCAAGTGCGAGCTCGAGGATCTCTGCCTCAAATATCTCGATCCTTCCGCCTTCGAATTCCTCGTGGAAAACATCCATCAAAAGCTCGAAGAGCGCACCCGCTTTGTCGACTTTGTGGTGGAAGAGATCAACGAGATCCTCACCGAATCGGGTATCCACGGCGAGGTGTTCGGGCGCCCCAAACATTTTTATTCCATCTATAAAAAGATGAAGACGAAGAACAAGACGCTGGACCAGATCTACGATCTGACGGCGGTTCGGGTCATCGTCGGCACGGTAGACGAGTGCTACGAAGTCCTCGGTAAGATCCATAAAAAGTGGAAGCCCATCCCCGGGCGCATCAAGGACTACATCGCCATGCCCAAGCCCAACTTGTACCAGTCGTTGCACACCACGGTCGTCACCAATTTCGGGCAGCCTTTCGAGATCCAGATCCGCACGGAAGAGATGCACCGCACGGCGGAATACGGCATCGCGGCGCATTGGAAATACAAGGAGAACCGCACCGAGGAGACCTCTCTCGACCAACGCATCGCATGGATCCGCGAAGCGATGGAATGGCAGGGAGACCTCAAAGACAGCAAGGAATTTCTCGACACGGTAAAGGGCGAGATGTTCAGCACAGAGCTGTTGGTGTTCACTCCGCAGGGGAAGGTCATTTCGCTCCCCGCCGAGGCAACGCCCGTAGACTTTGCCTACGCCATCCACTCCGAAGTCGGCAATCACTGCACGGGCGCCAAGGTCAACGGCAAGATCGTGCCTTTAAGCTCTACCCTCGAGCTCGGCGACGTCGTGGAGATCATCACCTCTCCCGGGTCCAAGGGACCCTCGCGCGATTGGCTGAAATTCATCAAATCCTCCTCCGCCAAGGCAAAGATCAAGGCGTTCTATAAAAAGAACATGAAGGAGGAGAATATCCGTCTCGGCAGGAGCATGCTCGAAGAGGCGGCAAAGCGCAAGGGGTACACCCTGAGCGACATCCTGACCGACGAGAGCTTCAAAAAAGTGTCCGAAAAGCTCTCCTTCGCCTCTATCGACGAGATGCTCGCCTCCATCGGCTACGGCGCCACAACGGTCAATCAAGTCCTTTTCAAACTCATCGATTACTTCAAAAAAGAAGTTCCCCAACCCATCATGCCGCAGGAATACCGCGGCAAACTTGCCAAGGGGTCGGTCATCGTCAACGGCACCACGGGGCTCCTTGTCAACTTTGCGGGTTGCTGTTCCCCCGTCCCCGGAGACGACATCGTGGGCTTTGTCACGCGGGGAAGAGGCATCGTCATCCACCGCAG
Organism: uncultured Clostridia bacterium; assembly: GCA_947626305.1. Taxonomy (GTDB): domain Bacteria; phylum Bacillota; class Clostridia; order Christensenellales; family Borkfalkiaceae; genus Gallimonas. The sequence goes on from CANQRP010000002.1 coordinate 24,962, forward strand.
AGACTGCCCCAACATGCGCGGGGTGGAAGAGGAGCGGTTGCAGCCCGCGGAATGGATCACCGAGGGCGGTGAGCAGTTCAAGGCGGCGATCGTCGTTACGGCGGCGGAGCAGGGCGCGGCGATCGCGGCGATCGCGGGCAGCGTTGCCGAAATGAAGCTCGGCATCACCTCCATCAACGGCAGATACGACAAGAGCGAGAACGCCGTGGTCGATGTCACGGTAACGCTCACAAACCGTCAGGACGTCGAGGTGCTTCTCAAAAAGATCAAAGCGTACAACAACAAGATCTACGACGTTCGCCGCGGAACGTGACGCCGCTACCGGAAATGAAGATCATAAAACTCTTTCCCGAAGGCTTTGCCGCAAACACGTACTTCGTCACAAAAGACGGGGAGCAGGCGCTCGTCATCGACCCCGCTCAGCCGCGCGTGATGGGGGAGGCGGAGAGGCTCGGGTTGAAAATCGGATATGTTCTGCTGACGCACGGTCATTTCGATCATATCGGCGGTTGCGCCGCGCTGAGAAGTGCTGGCGCGCAGGTCGGATGTTGTAAAACGGAGGAGCCGCTTGCCCTCCGGCATCATCTGGGCAACGAATTCGGTGTTGCCGTTTCGCCTTTTTCGGTCGACTTCACCGTACGGGACGGAGAAGAGCTCGAACTTCTCGGGCTGCACATCAAGGTGCTCGCAACGCCAGGGCATACCGCGGGCAGCGTCTGCTATCTGTTTACGGACGGAGACAGTCGGGCGCTCTTCACGGGGGATACCCTCTTTCGGGGCGAGGTGGGCAGAACGGATCTTCCCACGGGCAGCGGTCGGGCGCTCGAAGAGAGCCTGAAAAAGCTGTGCGCCCTTCCTTTTGACGCCCCCGTCTACGCGGGGCACGGCGACAATAGTACGCTCGGCTACGAAAAAACGCACAACAGGTACTTAAAATGCTGACCACTACCGAAAAATGGCTCGAACCCGAACTGATGGATGTCGTGCGGCTCTTCCCCTCCGAGGAAGAGCTTCTCCTTTCGCACACGATGCAAATTTTACCCGCCCCCGCCTGCGTGGAGGGGGAGCTCGTCCGCAACACCGTCGCGCTCAACGGCGCGGCGCGCACGTTCGAAAACGATTTTTCCGCCGCGACGAAAACGGAGCGGAAGAGCCTTCTCAAACGCTATGCAAAACTTGCGCTGTACGAGGTCTTGTCGGAACATTTTCATAAAGCGTTGCCGTGGGGTTCGCTCACGGGCATCCGTCCCACGCGGCTCGCCTACGGCGAACTCGAAAAGGGGAAAGATTTTCGCGAACTTTTCCGGCAGTTGAAGGTCTCGGAGGAGAATATCGAACTCGTCGCCCGCGTTTTGGAGGGGCAGAAAGGGGTGTACGAGCGCAAAGAGGGGAATGTCGACCTGTATGTCTCCCTGCCCTTCTGCCCGAGCAAGTGCAGTTATTGCTCGTTTATCACGGCACCCATCGACAGGACCCGTCAATTCGTACCCGCCTATCTCAATGCCCTCGAACGGGAGTTTGAGGCGGCAAAACCGCTCATCAAAAACCTGCGCTCCGTCTACGTGGGGGGAGGCACGCCCTTTGTGCTCGAACCGAACGATCTCGAACGGGTGCTCAAAATGCTTTCCCCGCTTGCGAAGGGGGTAGAGTACACGGTGGAGGCGGGTCGCCCGGATGTGTTCACGACCGAAAAACTCGACCTGTGTCAAAAATATGGGGTAACACGCATTTGCATCAATGCGCAGTCGTTTTCGGACAGAACGCTTGTCGCCATCGGCAGGAAGCACACCCGCGCCGATCTCTATAAGGCGTTCGAAATGGCAAAACCTTACCCCTTTACCGTCAATTGCGACCTCATCGCGGGGCTCACGGGGGAGAGCGTGGAAGAATTCCGTTCGAGCGTGGAGGAGGCGATCGCGCTCTCGCCCGAAAATATCACCGTACACACCCTCTGTCTCAAAAAGGGCGCAAAATTAAAGGAAGAGCATCTTTTGGGAACATCCCGCTCGCCCGCTCCCGCTTGCGGGGACGCTCATTCGCCTGCGCTGACTCTTCTTCCGGAGGAAAATCTTGCCGAAATGATCGCATTTTCGCGGGACGCCCTCACAAAAGCGGGCTTTGAACCGTACTATCTGTACCGTCAAAAATACATGGCGGGCGCGCATGAAAACGTCGGGTGGACAAAGCGGGGGTATGCCTCGGTGTACAACATCGACGTCATGGAGGAGAGCGCGGACAACCTTGCGATCGGCTCCAACGCCATCACAAAGAGGGTGCTTTTGCGGGAGGGACGCATCGAGCGCCTCGGCTCTCCAAAGGACATCCCCACCTATCTCGAAAAGACGGAAAAACTCATCGAAGAAAAGAACGAATTGTTCTCTTGAAAGAGAGCGCCGCGCGGGCACTTGTGCCCGCGCGGCGCGTTATTTTATTCTCTGTTTTGTTCGGCAAAACCGAGGCTGATGAGAATGGCGCGGTTGACGCGCGACATCGTTGCGGGCGGCAGCTCGCCGATGCGGGACATCAACCGCTTTTTGTCGATCGTTCTGATCTGTTCGAGCAAAATAACGGAATCTTTTGCAAGCCCGAAAGCCTGCGGCAACTCGATATGGGTTGGGAGCCGCGCCTTGTGGATCTTGCTCGTGACGGCAGCGGCGATCACGGTGGGGGAGTATTTGTTGCCCGTGTCGTTCTGCACCACGAGCACGGGGCGCACGCCGCCCTGCTCGCTCCCCACAACGGGGGAAAGATCGGCATAGTATAGTTCTCCGCGTTTTACAGTCATACGGCACCTTCTTTAGTGGGCATTCCCCTCGTTACTATTGTATGTAGCGCAGGAATTTTTTGCCCACCGCAACGATATTTTTGTCCGTTTGCCCCCGATTTATACCTCGGAAACCCCGCCCCCATTTTCCCGAAAGGGCGTTTATTTATTTGTGTTTTTCGAAAAAAAATGGTATAATCGAAAAAGCGAGGTATAAGCCGTATGTTAAAGATTGTCGTAGACGCAATGGGGGGAGATCACGCTCCCCGCGAGATCGTGGCGGGCGCCGTGGAGGCGCTCGACGCACGCAAAGACTTTCGGGTCGTTTTCACGGGGGACAAAGCCGCGATTTCGGCGGAATTGGATCGGCGGAAGTGCGACCTCTCCCGCGTGGAGATCGTGCCCTGCACCGAAGTCATCACAAACGACGATGTCCCCACGCACGCCGTCCGCACGAAAAAAGACAGTTCGCTTGCGGTGGGGCTGCGTCTTGTCAAGGAGAACGAGGAGTACGGCGGCTTTGTCTCGGCGGGCTCCACGGGCGCCGTTCTGACGGGCGGCATTTTACTGCTTGGCAGGATCAAGGGCGTCATGCGCCCCGCGCTCTGCCCGGGGATCCCCAACGTGCGCGGCACGCGGACGCTGCTGTGCGACTGCGGCGCCAACGCCGAATGCAAACCTCAATATCTGCAACAGTTCGCGGTCATGGCAACGGCATACGGGAAAGCGGCGTACGGGATGAAGGACCCCTCCGTGGGGCTGCTCAACAACGGCACCGAGGAACATAAGGGAGACCCTTTGCATCGCGAGGCTTACGAACTTCTCAAAGAGACGCAGGGCATCCGCTTCGTCGGCAATGTCGAAGGACGGGACATCATGTTCGGCGACGTCGACATCGTAGTTGCGGACGGGTTTTCGGGCAACATCGCCCTGAAAGCGGCGGAAGGGTGCGGAAAAACCGTCTCCGCCATCTTGAAACAGGAATTCAAACGCAATCTCGGCAGCAAGCTCACTTACCTGCTTGCCCGCAAGCAGATCGGTGAGCTGCGCGACATTCTCGATTATGCAAAGCTCGGCGGTTCCGTCTTTTTGGGGCTGAAAAAGGTGGTCATCAAATCGCACGGCAATTCCAAGGCAAACGCCATCCTTCCCTCCGTCGTGCAGGCGGTGGACGCAAGCCGGGGCGATCTCGTCGGCAGGATCGGGGAGATGTTGCAGTCGTGCGGTCTGGGGGAGAACGATGAATAGCGGCGAGGAGTTCACGAAAGAACTTCTCAAAGAGGCGGAAGATGCGATCGGCTACTCTTTCCGGGATCGGTCCCTCCTGTGGGCGAGCCTCACGCACAAGTCTTATTCCAACGTAAACGGCGGCGAGAACAACGAGCGACTCGAATTTTTGGGGGACGCGGTGCTCGAACTCATCGTGTCCGAGTGGCTTTACGCCGCCTTCCCGCAGGCGGAAGAGGGAGAACTCACCACTCTCCGTCAGCAGTATGTCTCCAAAACGGCGCTGGCGAATTTGTGCAAAAGAGCGGGTTTCATGCGCTTCCTGCGCTACATGGGCGGGGCGCGGAATCTCGGTTCCAAAACGGTGGAGAGCCTCCCCGAGGCGATCCTCGGCGCCGTCTATTTGGACGGAGGGCTGAAAGAAGCGCGGGCGTTCGTGAGCAGATTCGTCGTCGCCGCGCACACCGAAAACTATAAATCGCTCTTGCAGGAACATGTGCAGAAGCATACCAAGCAGACGCCCGTCTATGCGCTCGGCGAGAAGAAGGGGAAGTACGTCTGCACCGTGAGCGCCATGGGCGAGACGGGGGAAGGGGAAGGTCAGAGCAAGCAGGCGGCGGAGATCGCCGCGGCGGAAAAACTTTATCGCAAATTAACGGAGCGTTCATGAATTTCAAAGAGATACAACTTGCGGGTTTCAAGTCCTTCGCGGATAAAACTTCCATCAAATTCGACGACGGCGTGACCTGCATCGTCGGTCCCAACGGCTGCGGCAAGAGCAACGTGGCGGACGCCGTGCGCTGGGTGCTCGGCGAACAGTCGGCAAAGACGCTGCGCGGTTCGAGCATGCAGGACGTCATTTTCAACGGCACACAGGAGCGCCGTGCGCTCTCTTACTGCGAAGTAACGCTCGTTTTCGACAACACCGAAAAGCTCTTCGACATCGAATACGACGAAGTGGCAATGACCCGCCGCCTGTACCGTTCGGGCGAGAGCGAATATCTGCTCAACAAGCAGCCGTGCCGCCTCAAAGACATCGTCGCCCTTTTGCACGGCGTCGGCATCGGCAAAGAGGGCTATTCCATTATCGGGCAGGGCAAGGTCGAACAGATCATGAACGCCAAGCCAGAAGACCGCCGCGCCATCTTCGAAGAAGCGACGGGGGTGATGAAATTCAAGACGCAGAAAGGGGAGATCGAACGCAAGCTCGACAGCGCGCGCGACGATCTCACCGTATTCGTTCAGCGTATGGACGAGGCGGAAAAACAGTTGAAGCCCCTTGAAAAGCAGGCGGAGACGGCAAAAAAATATCGCGAATATTCGGGCGATCTCAAATACGAAGAGGTCAACACTTATCTGGCGCGGTGTGAAAATTTCGAACACGAGACCGCAAAGCACCGCGTTCGCATCCGGGAGGCGGAGGAACGGCTCTCCTCTGTGGAAGAAGAACTCTCCGCTTTGGACGCGAAGGAACTTGCGGCGCGGGAGAACGCCGCGGCGCAGGACGAAGAACTTCGTACGCTCAACGAGAAGTTGCGCATGTTCGAAGTCGGGCTCGAGCACAAGAGCGGCGAAGCGAGGGTATTGGGAGAGCGGATCGCCTCCTACAAACGTCGGCTTTCGGCGGCGTCCGAAGACGTGGAATATTCCCTCCGCCGTACCAAGGAGATCGACTCCCTGACGGCGGACAGCGCAAAGAAGAAAGAAGAAAATGAGAAGCGGAGCGCCGAGATCGAAAAGAAGACGGCACAGCTCTCCCGCAAATTGCAGGAGGCGGACGCCCGTCTTTTGCACTTCGAACAACTTTCGGACGAACAGCGTGCAAGCGAGCTCTCCTCGGTGGAAAACCTTGCCGACGTCCGCGCGAATGTGGGCAGCCTCTCCGCACAGAAGACGGCGGCGAGCGAGCGGATCGAAGAAGTTCGCGCCGCCATTTCCAAGGCGGAAAGACGCAAGGGGGACTATACCGCGCAGCTCGACGATTGCAAACGGCAGAAGTCGGCGTGCGAACAATTTCTCAACGGAAAGGCGAAGCGGGAGGAAGAGCTCCAGGAGGGCTTGAAGGACATCCTCCGCTCGGGGCAAAAGCTCTCGCAGGACCTCATCGACTGCAACACGACGATCGCCAATCTCTCCAACAATCTCGAGCTCTACCGCAACCTCAAAAGCCGCTTCGACGGTTATAAAGACAGCGTGCGCAACCTCCAGCTCACGGCAAAGCGCGACGCGGAGCTCGGCAAAAAGATCAAGGGCGCCATCGCGGACATCGTCACCACAGAACAGAAATACGAAGTGGCGGTGGAAACGGCGTTCGGCGGGGCAATGCAGAACCTCGTCACGGCAACGGCAGACGACGCCCGCTTCCTCATCGAATATCTCAAAAAGACGGGCGGCGGCATCGTGACCTTTTTGCCCGTTGCGGCAATGCGTCCGCATATGAACAGCGGTGAGATCCAGCGCGCGCTCCACGAGAAGGGAGCTTTGGGGCTTGCGGACGAATTGGTGCATTACGACGCATATTACGATAACGTCATCAAGAATTTGCTCGGCAACACCCTTGTGTGCGACACCATCGCCAACGCGACTTCCATCGCCAAGAAGTATCCGCGCTCCTTCCGCATCGTCACGCTCGACGGCGACATCATCGCAACGAGCGGCGCCATGACGGGAGGCAGCAAGCGGAGCGGCAGCGGCAATCTGCTGGCGGGAGAGCGGCATATCAAGGAGTGCGAGGAGGGCATCGCCAAAAAATCGGCGCTTGCCAAGAAGATCGGCGAGGCGATCGAGCAGAACGAACGCGCCCGCGAAGACACGGAAGCGGAGTTCGAGCGCTTCCGCATAAAGGTGCAGGAAGAGACGGCTTCCTTTGCGGCGCTCGCGCAGCGCGAACTCGCTCTCACCGACCTCATTGCGGACGCGGAGCACGACCTCGCGGAATACACCGGGCTATTGGCACAGCTCGAAAAGCGGGTGGGGGACCTCGAGAGCGAAGTGCTCTCTTCCTCCGAGAGCGAGGATATTCTCAACAAGATCCGTTCGGAAGCGGCGGCGGAAGCGGCGGCACGGGCGGCGCAGTCGCAGGACCTCAAGGCGGAGCGCGAAAAATTGCTCGAAGAGCTGCAATCCCTGCGGGTGGAGAGCGCCACCCTTCTCTCCGCACGGGAGGCGGAGACCGCGAGCGTACAGCGTCTCACGGAAGAGAAACTTGCCCTGCTCAAAAAAGTGGACGACACACATGCGGAGATCGCCGAGACCGAACTTCTCATCCGTCAGCTCAAACGGGACGAGGAGAAGGTCGCTCTCACCGAGGAGGAACAGCAGGCGGTCTCGTCCATCCGTTCGAACATCGCGCGGGTGGAGAGCGAAAAGAGAGAGACGGCGCAAAAACAGGCGGTTCTTGCCGATAAAAAGCGCGCTCTGCTTGCGGAACAGCAGAATTTAGGCGATAAAAAGCACGAGAGCGAGCTCGAGATCTCCAAGGCGGAAGTCAGCCTCGAGAACATGAAGCAGCGCATCGACGAAGCCTATGGCTTAACGTACGAAACGGCACAGGAACTGAGGGACGTCGATTACGACCTCTCCGCGTCGGCTGCAAATATCAACAGCCTGCGCCACAAGATCGCGGCGCTCGGTCCCGTCAACCAGAACGCGGAAGAGGACTACGACGCTCTGCTTGCACGCTATACCGAGATGCAGACCCAGCGCGACGACCTCGAAAAGGGCATTTCCGATCTTTCCTCCGTGTTGACCGATCTTCGCAATACCATGCAGAAACAGTTCGACGAAGGGTTCGGGGAGATCAACAAAAACTTTACGCAGATCTTCAAGGAGCTGTTCGGCGGCGGCAGGGCGGAGATGCAACTCGACTACACCGACTGTACCGACCCGCTCGAAGCGGGTGTGGAGATCATCGCCTGTCCGCCCGGCAAAAAACTCACGAAAATTTCCCTGCTCTCGGGCGGCGAGCGGGCGTTTACGGCGATCGCCATTCTGTTCGCCATCTTAAAATCCCGCCCCATGCCGTTCTGCATTTTAGACGAGATCGAAGCGGCGCTCGACGAGGCAAATGTCGACCGCTTTGCAAATTACTTAAAGAAATTCTCCAAGGAGACGCAGTTTATCGTCATTACGCACAGAAAGCCGACCATGACGCAGGCGGACACGCTGTTCGGCGTGACGATGGAGGAAAAGGGCGTGAGCAAGATCGTCTCCGTCAAGCTGTCCGAAGTGGAGTCCCGTCTCGGCGGCGACACCGTCATCGCGTAAAGAGACCTGCACCCTTTTTAAGGGGGAGGGCGGCGCCGAGAGCCGTAGCGCGAATTTACTTCGCGCGTGAAACGGCGAGCGACCGCAGCAATCACGACATTTCTTTTTGCTACGATGCCGCTTCACGTCTGGAGCGTAGCCCGTGGAGCGACAAACGCATTCGAGCACGAGCAGCACCGCGAGGGCGAGACAAGCGGCGAGAAAAAGAAATGTGTGAATTTTAAGGGTAATTTTTATGAGTTTTTTCGGAAAGATCAAAGACGCATTGAAAAAGACAAAAGAGGGCGTCTCTGCGAAGTTGAGACAGCTCTTTCTCAAAAACAAACTCGGTGACGCCTTTTACGACGAGCTCGAGGAGATCCTCATCTCTTCGGACGTCGGCGTGGCGACCGCCGAGGAGGTAGTGGAGCAGGTCAAAGAAGAGGCGATCGGGAATAAGATCAAAGACGAGCAGTTCGTCACCGATCTTCTCAAAGACATTTTGGAGGACACCTTGAACGAAGCGCCCGTGCCCGAGATAAAGTATCCCTGCGTGATGATGTTCGTCGGCGTGAACGGCGTGGGCAAGACGACCACCATCGGGAAGGTCGCAAATTGGTTCGTCCGCCAAAAGAAGACGGTCACGGTTGCGGCGGCGGATACCTTCCGCGCGGCGGCGATCGACCAGCTCAATGTCTGGGCGGACCGCGCCAAGGTCAAGATCGTCAAACACGAGGAGGGGAGCGATCCCTCCGCGGTCGTATTCGATGCGGTATCTTCGGCAAAGGCGAGGGGAACGGACGTCCTTCTCATCGATACGGCGGGGCGGCTCCACGTCAAAGAAAACCTGATGAAGGAACTCGCAAAAATGGACCGTGTGGTACAGCGGGAGTATCCCCAAGCCGCCTTCTATAAGTTTTTGGTGCTCGACGCCACCACGGGGCAGAACGCCGTGAGCCAGGCGCGCGTATTCGACGAGGCGGTGGAACTCGACGGCATCGTCCTCACCAAGCTCGACGGCACGGCAAAAGGCGGCTTTGTGTTCTCTCTCTGCGGCGAACTCAAAATTCCCGTCGTGTTCGCGGGCGTGGGCGAAAAGATCGACGATCTCGAACTCTTCGATGCGGAGCAATTCGTGGAAGGATTTTTCTGACGAAACGCAAAAAGGAGAAGAAGCATGAAAATTTTCAAAGACTACAAATGGGGGTGCGATCTGTTGGGGGTCCTCCTGTTCGCACTTCTGATGCTGCCCAATATCGTCTATTGGTGCATTCCCGATTTCACGGGGCTCGACGGCAACAAGATCCTCTCCGCCGTCGGCTATGTGTTCCAAGCGCTCGGCATTGCCGCCACGGTTGCCCTTCTCCATAAAGAACGAAAACCGTTCTCGTTTTTCTCGCTCACGGGGCTTTTGACCTGGCTCTTTTTGCTGCTTTACTACATCGCGTGGATCTTCTACTTCTGCAACTTTTACAACATTGCCGTGGTGCTTTTTCTCACGGTCGCGCCCTGCGTGTCCCTCCTTGCCTTCCAGGCGGAGCGGAAAAACTTCCCCGCCATGGTGCCGACGGGCGTGTTCGCAATCCTGCATCTTGTGTCCGTGCTCCTCGTTTGGCTGTGATCGGAAAAAATTTGCGTCTGTCAAGGAAAAACACTTGACAGACGATTTTTTTTCTGCTACCATGGTGTCAAGAAAATCACTTGACAGGCAGGAAGACGATGCCGTTTGCGACCTTGACGGGGACCGCAAAGCCGCCCAAAGGGAAAGACCTCAAATATCTGCAACTTTTAGATCATTACGGCGCGCTGCTCACCGACACCCGTCGGGAGATCTGCGAGATGTATTATATGCTCGATCTGTCTCTTTCCGAGATCGCGGAGCAAAAGGGCGTGAGCCGTCAGGGCGTTTCCGAGGCTTTGAAATCAAGCCGGGAACTCCTCGATTTTTACGAGGAAAAACTTCACCACAACGAACAGGATCGGGAGTACTCCCTCCGTGTTTCCTTCATGATGACGGAGACGGTCGGCGCACTCGAACGGTTCAAGCAGCTTCATCCCGAATATGCGCGGGAGATGGACGAGATCATCGGTATGGTCGCGGTCGGCGAAAAAATCGACCTCGGCGAGGAGAACTAAATGGCGCTCTTTGCATCGCTTTCGGAGCGGCTCAATCACATTTTCAGCAAACTCACCAAGCGCGGGAAGCTCACCGAGCTTGAGATCCGCACGGCGATGCGCGAAGTGCGGATCGCCCTTCTCGAAGCGGACGTAAACATCCGCGTTGCGAAGGATTTTATCGCGGTCATCTCCGAAAAGGCGGTGGGGCAACAGGTGCTCGAATCTCTCAACCCCGCACAGCAGGTCATCAAGATCGTCAACGAAGAACTCATCGCGCTCATGGGCTCGGGGAATGCAAAACTCGAAGTCAGTCCCAAGCCGCCCACGGTCATCATGATGTGCGGTTTGCAGGGTGCCGGCAAGACGACGATGTGCGCGAAGCTCGCCGTGCTTCTCAAAAAACAGGGGAAAAATCCGTTGCTCGTCGCATGCGACATCTACCGTCCCGCCGCCATCGATCAGCTTAAAGTGGTGGGCGGAAAGGCGGGAGCCGAGGTGTTCGAAAAGGGCACGCAAGCGCCCCCCAAGACCGCGAAACAGGCGGTGGAATACGCGAGCCGCATGGGGTTCGATACCGTCATCATCGATACGGCGGGGCGGCTCCATATCGACGAAGAGCTCATGCTCGAGCTCGAGGAGATCAAGAAAGAGGTCCCCGTGCACGAAATTCTGCTCACGGTGGACGCCATGACGGGGCAAGATGCCGTAAATGTCGCGGAGACGTTCAACAGCCGTTTGGGAATTACGGGGGTGATCCTCACCAAGCTCGACGGCGATACGCGGGGCGGCGCGTGCCTTTCCATCAAGGCGGTCACGGGCAAGCCCATCAAGTTCATCGGCGTGGGGGAGAAGATCACCGATTTGGAGCCCTTTTACCCCGAACGCATGGCGAGCCGTATCCTCGGCATGGGGGACGTTCTGTCTCTCATCGAAAGGGCGCAGGAGGCGGTCAGCGAGCAGCAGGCGAAGGAGCTCGAGCGCAAGATGCGCGAAAATTCCTTCACGCTCAGCGACTATCTCGACCAATTCGAAACGCTCAAAAAGATGGGCGGTGCAAATGCGCTCATGAGCATGCTTCCCGGCGCGAACAAATTCAAAGTACGCGAGGGAGACATCGACGAACGGAAGATCGAGCGCGTAAAGGCGATCATTCTCTCGATGACGCAGCGAGAACGGGACAATCCGCAGATCATCAACTATTCGCGCAAACAGCGCATCGCCGCAGGCTCCGGGACGACCGTTCAGGAAGTAAACCAGCTCTTGAAGCAATTCGAGCAGACGCGGGAACTGATGAAGCGCATGAAGGGCGGAAAGGGAAAAATGAGAATGCCGTTTTGAGAGAGTTCACGAATTCTTTGCCCCTCGCTACGGAAGCCCTACCCTTCGCTTGCGAGGGGGAGGGTGGCACCGTAGGTGACGGGTGGGGGCACCTTATTTCCCCTGTCATTTCGACCGCAGCGAACGAATGTGAGCGGAGTGGAGAAATCTCGACAATGAAAAGCAGGGCGGAACTCTCGAAACAAGAAAAAATCAAAAATAATTAACATATATCATATCGGAGGTAAATTACCATGGTAAAAATGAGACTGGTGAGAATGGGCGACAAAAAGTCCCCCGTCTACCGCATCGTAGTCGTGGACGCGAGAAAGGCGGCGACCGGCGAGTACATCGACAAAGTCGGGTTCTACGACCCCAAGTCCAACCCCGTCACGCTCACGGTGGACGTCGACAAGGCGAAGGATTGGATCGCAAAGGGTGTACAGCCCACCGAAACGGTGAAATCGCTCCTTGTGCAGGCAGGCGCGCTCGAAAAGCCCACCAAACTCTCTCCTTCCAAGACCAAGGGAAAGAAGGCGAAGAAGTAATCGGTTTCACACGTTTCTTTTCTTGCTACGCCCGAAAGAAACGCCGTGAGGATCGGAACGGCGCGTGGGGCGTAATGACAGGTCATAAGACCGCCCTCGCCGAACAAGCAGGGTGGCGCGGCGCAATTCCGCACAAAATATTGCGGGCGCGGCTATGCGCCGCGCATCGGAAAGGAGTTAAATTATGTTGGATTTGATCAAGTATATCGTGGAAACGTTCGCGGAGAACAAAGAACACATCTCCTATGCGGTAGAAGAGACGGCGGATGCGATCAACGTCACCGTGTCCCTCTCCGATTCGGATATGGGGAAAGTCATCGGCAAGCAGGGGAAGATCGCCAAGGCGCTCCGCACTCTTGTCCGCTGCAAGACCCCCCGCGACAGCAAGAAGTACAACATCGAGATCAAAGAGCGGGAAGAATAAACAAACCCGCAAAGAGCCGCCGCGCGCATAAATGCGCGCGGCGGCTCTTCCTATACTCTCTTTTTCCCGGCAAAAAAGCGGTTCCCGAGCGCCTTTACGTCGAGCAGTTTCAACAGGGAGAACAGCAGTACTTCGGCGGCGCCGATCACCAGTACCGTCAGCGCCAACGCGGGGATGTAACTCAAACAGGTGATAAACAATTTCCGCACGAAATAGCCTACGCCGATCACGGGCAGCACCGCCGCCGTCAGCTTCAAAAAATATTTCCATGAGCCGAGCTTTCCCGTCTTTTTCCTCAGCAGGATCAGCGCGCACGCCGCCGAGATCGTATAGTCGCACGCCATGCCCACGCAGAGCGCGCCGCTGCCCAAATATTTCGGTAAAAACCATACGCACGCCAGCATCGCCGCCGCCCCGCCGAGGAAGAAGAGCAGGGTATGCCGTTCGCATCCCAAGGAGTTGAGGATGGAGGTCGTGATCATGGTGAGACTCATGGGAAGCAGGATCACGGCGCAGCCGGAGATCAGCCGCCCGCTCCGGTCGCTTGCATAGAGCATGGCGCCCACGTCTTTCCCGCATACCACAAAGAAGGGAATGAGCAGCCCCGCAATGAGCAATGTCGCATTGAGCGCCCGCTCTACGAGCCCCGAGAGCTTTTCTCTTTGCCCCTTGTAAAAGCACTCGGAGAGCTCGGGTACGAGCACGAGGGCAATGGAACCGATGAGGGTGGAGGGGATCATGAGGACGGGCATCACCATGCCGTACACCACGCCGTATTCGCTCATCGCCTTGGAGGAGGAAACTCCCGCCGCCATCAGCCGCATGGGGAAGAGCACCGAGATGAAGGAGTTGACGAGGGAAGAGGAAGTGCGCATCGCCGTTACGGGCAGAGAGGACTTGATGAGGGGCAAAAATTCTCCCCGCGGCGAACGCAGTTTTCCGCCCCGAAGGAAGAAATAGACGAGCGCGATCGCAAAGGAACAGAGGTAGGAGATGAGCACCGCCAGCGCCGCAAGGTTGACGTCGGCGACGTTCGTCTGTAATAAGAGGAGCAAAAACACGCCCACCGCGATCATCACGATCTCTTCGATGAGTTCGACGAGAGAGTAGGCGAGAAAGCGCCTGTTTCCCCAAAAACAGCCGCGCAGGATGGCGTAGACAGAGGTAAAAGACAGCCCGATGATGAGGATGTAAAAGAGGTCGGCGCAACGCGGGTCGGTGAACAGGCGGGAGAAGGGCTCTTTGAGGAGAAACAGGAGCAGGGTGACGGGAATGCTTACGGCGAGGGTGAGGACGATCGCCGCACTCGTCGCAGCCTGTTCTCCCCGCTTGCTGCCCCGTGCGCGGTGTTTGCTGATGATCCGAGAGAGGGTGATGGGAAGCCCGCTCGAAGTCGCCGTCAGAAAAACGGCAAAGACGGTGAGGGAGACCTGATAGACGCCGAGCCCCTCCGGTCCCAAAATGCGGGAGAGGATGATGCGGTAGAGAAAGCCGAGGCAGTGCTCGATCGCGGAAAAGATCGTTACCACCGCGGCGGTGCGGTACAAGTTTTGCATACGATATTTTATTTGCACGCGCACTTTTTTATGAACACGGCGCATAGAATAGAGGCATGAAACTCGAATTGGAGCAGAAAACTTACTACCGCCTGAAAAGGGGACAGAGCCTTGCGGACGTGGCGAACGTTTACGGCGTGCCTCCGCGGGTGCTCGCATCGCTCAATCTTTTGAAGGAGGAGCCGCAGGAGGGGCAGGTGCTGCAAATTCCCGCCGAGCGCAGAGATCTGTACACGGTGCACGGCGGCGAGAGCAAGGCAATGCTCTGCGGCTCGGAAAAAAACTTTGAGGAGCGGAACCGGACGAAGTGGCTCTACATCGGGCAGACGGTGTGGCTGTAAACAGGGTGGAGGAGCCAACGGAAAGAGCGAATTCGATTTTGTGCCCCGCCCCCGCGCATTGCGCGGGGGCGGGGCACACTTTCAAATGCTTGACGCATACCTTATAGTAGAGCCGATTTCACGGCTTACGGAGGTCACAAATGTCATTTTTTTCCAATTTTTCATCGGACCATTGCCCCGGCACCATCACCGGCAATCCGTTGAACGGTCTTTGCGAAAAGGTGTGCATCCAGGCGGAAAAAATCTTCGACGCGGGGATCATCCAAACGAGGCTTGAAAATTATCCCATCACCCTCGATGGGCTCACGCCCGCAAATCCTACATATCCGCTCACGTTTATTTCGGCGCGTTCTCTCGCTTCCGAAGGGACGGTGACAAACCTTGTCGTAGACCAGCAGACGGACGGTCAGTGTGCGCGCGTGCAGTGTACGATCACGGTGCCCATCGAGGTCGTCTATCTCGACGCGACCGGCGCGGAGGGCAAGGCAACGAGCGAGATCGTCCTCCAAGAGGACGTGCTCATGTACGTACCGCCCGCATCCGTCATGCCTTTTACCGTAACGGCGATTGCCTCTTGCGTCTCCCCCGAGGGAACGTTCAACGCCTCCACCGGCTCCTTCAACATCAGCGCCTGCCTCACCCTGATCTTAAAGGTTGCCATGCAGGTGGAACTTCTTCTGCCCAGCTACGGTTATTGCGCCATCCCGCCCGCACAGGAGTACTCGCAGGAAGTGTGCTCGGGATTTTTCGAGTTGCCCCTCTACCCTCAGGGCAGATCGTGTTGCAAAAAGAACAACTGAACCGACGGAACCGGATCATGAAA
The DNA here is from genome assembly GCA_947626305.1 of uncultured Clostridia bacterium. GTDB lineage: Bacteria > Bacillota > Clostridia > Christensenellales > Borkfalkiaceae > Gallimonas. Next base: position 40,325 of record CANQRP010000002.1, read on the forward strand.
CAAGAAGCCGACGCAAAGTCGGCTTCTTTTTAAGGTAGGGCGCGGGTCGCCATTCGGCGACCCGCGCCCCCATGTGTTCAATAGGTATCGGTAATTCCGAGAAAATAATCGGCAGAGATGCCGAACGCCGTTGCCATGGCTTTGAGCGTATCGTACCCTGGCTTCGCCTTTCCGTGTAGCCATTCGGAGACTTGACCCGGCTTCACTCCGATGCGCCGTGCAAACTCCGCCTGCGATAGATTATTTTCATGCAAAAATTCTCGCAGGATCTCTACAAATTCCATATAATTATATTATAGAATTTTCTAACGCTTAAACTTGACAGTCAGAAAATTCTGTTGTATAATCAATATAGAAATTTCCATATGAGGAGAGGAACTTATGAAACACGTTCGTGTATTGGGTGCCCTATTTGCGGGGGCAATGGCGGTATGTTTTTGTTTGTCGGGTTGTGGTGGTGAGAAAGAGCCGCAAAGACCGGAAGAACATGTACATGATTGGGGGGAGTGGCAGATCACTGCTCCCACCTGCGAAGAAAAGGGAGAGAAAAAGCGGGTATGCAAAACCGATTCTTCTCATGTCGAACGGGAAGAGATTCCTGCGCTCGGTCACAAATGGAGTAAAGAATGGACGGCTGAGGCAAGCGGGCACTTCCGTGAATGCGAAAATGGCTGCGGTGAACGCTCGGAAGAGGGGGAGCACTCTTTTCAAAACGGGAAGTGCAAAGTATGCGGCTATGCGTTGGCGCCGTCGACGTTGCGCTATGAAGAGGTTCTCGGGGAAGACGGGAAGACAGTCGTGGGATATTCCGTCAGCGGTTGGGCGGAAAGCGTAACCGATAGGACACAGCTTGTAATCCCTGCCGAGCATGATGGGAAACCGGTGATTGCAATCGGCGAGAGCGCATTCGATGTAGACGATGGCGACGGCGACGAGTCACTCTACTCTGTTTACTTGCCCGAATCGGTAAAGGATATCGGCTCATACGCTTTTTACGGTTGCTCAGGGCTGAAGAATGTAAATCTCGAAAGTGTAGAAAATCTGTACGAGGGTGCGTTTTTCGAGTGCACAGGGCTTGAAAAAGCGGAATTAGGAGTACTCGAAATGCTGGGGAAATATGCCTTTTATGGGTGCGCCTCTCTTAAATATGTGAAGCTCGAGGGGGTGGAAGTTTTCGAGGAACAAGTCATGAGCAACTGCCCGGCTCTCGAGCAGGTGGAATTCGGCGATGGAGTGGAAGCATTTGCAAAATACACTTTTTACGCGTCCGATGGGGTACGCTATCTTTCGTTCGGAAAGGCGTTCTCTCAGGAGGTGACAAGCGACACTTTTCCGACCGGGTTGGAAAGAGTGGAAGTGAGCGAACATAATGCGCTCTATACCACCGAAGAGGGGATACTCTACAACAAGGATAAAACGGAGATCGTCTGTGTGCCGTTTTCAATCAAGGGACGAGTAAAGATCGCCGACGGCGTAAAAGCAATCAAAGCAGATACTGCACATTTCAAGGGGCATAGGTACATCACTTCTTTGACGATTCCCGCAAGCGTAACGAGTATCGACGGCGGCTTCATGAAAGAATCGTTTACAAATTGCCACCATATTGCAGAAGTGTATAATCTCACGTCGATCGATCTCACCGAGAAGGAGTGGACGGGAGAGAATACTTACGATCTTCCAGAAGGTGTTGTGTTTCACACCTCTCTTGCGGAAGCAAGTATCGTATCCGATCCGGACGAGGATGGGTTCGTATGGCAGACGGAGACGGGCGCGTTGCTTGCCTACTTTGGGAGTGAGACAGAGCTGACGCTTCCGAATGGATATAATGGGAAGTCGTATACCGTTGGCTATTATGCTTTTCAAAAGACTGAAAGCCTGGAAAAAGTGACAGTGCCGGCACAAGTCCTTGCGCTCGGTGAGAGTTGCTTCAGCGGCTGTGAAAATCTGAAAGAAGTGGCGTTGGAGGAAGGATTGGAAGAGATCGGAACGGGGGCGTTCAAAGATTGCACCGCTTTGACAAAAATCGCCATTCCGAAGAGTGTGAAAAAAATCGGTGCAGGCGCCTTCGCTTCCTGCAATGCCCTCGAACGTGTCAACTACGGGGGGAGCGTATCCGAATGGGCGGCAATCGATTTTCGCAACAGACTTGCTAATGTTTTCGACGGAAAACAAGCGACTTTGTATTTGGGCGACGGAAAACCGCTTCCCGAAAAAATCGTAATAGAGGGCATCGAAAAGATCGGAGACAATGCGTTTTATGGCGCGCCCCTCAAAGAGGTCGTGATCGGGAAAGGCGTGAAACAAATCGGGCAAGACTCGTTTTCCTATTGTGCGGAATTAAAGACAGTGGTGCTTGGCAAAGAGGTTGAAGATTTTTATCATTCGTTTGCCAACGGTTCCCCTATCGAAAAGGTGTACTACGAAGGGACGGAAGAGAGTTGGCAAGGTCTTCACGGGGGAGACGGTGGAAGTAGCGCGCTTCCACGAAGTGCAAAAGTGTTTTTCTTTGCGGAGCAAAACCCTCAAAACGGGGATGCTTGGCATTATGGCAGCAATGGCGAAATAGAAGAATGGTAAATGATTCATACGAGGCGGGTCGTCGATTTCGGCGACCCGCCTCGCATTTTTGACAGTAGACCGTGAATGGTTCAAGTGTGCGGATTCAAACTCAACCAGATCATGAGGACGGCGATGTCGGCGGGAGAGACGCCCGAAATGCGCTCCGCTTGCCCCAAATTCAAAGGGCGGATGCGGTTGAGCTTTTCCCGCGCTTCCAACCGCAGCCCCTCGATCGTTTCATAGTCGATATCGGAAGGGAGCGGCTTTTCTTCCATTTTCTTCGCCTTCTCCATCTCCTTCTCGCTCGCTTTTAGGTACCCCTCATACTTGATCTCCGTCTCGGCGGAGAGAAGAATGTCGTAGGGAACGGAGGAGAGGGGAAGAGGGGGGGAATGAGGAGCCCCCTCCCCTACCCCGCCCCCACAAGTGGGAGGGGGCAAGAAGGGCCTTGAAATGACGGAAGCGGGAGACACCCCCTCCGCCGCTTCGCGGGGGACAGCTTTAATAAAGAATGTATCGCAAATTTCACGGATGGAGACGCCGCGACGGATGAGGTCGGCGTACGTCACGCCCGTTGTGAGCGGCGGAAAGCCGTGCCGTTGCACCAAAGCGTCGGCAAGTTTCGTGTCCGCACGCGTGTTCAAAACCGCAAGCGTCTGCTCACGCAACGCTTTCCGCGCCAAAAACCGCTTATACCGCCTTGCATTCACCAAGCCGCATATGCGCCCGAGTTCCGTGAGACGCATGTCGGCGTTGTCCTGCCTGAGGCTCAGCCGAAATTCGGCGCGCGAAGTCATCATGCGGTAGGGCTCGTCCGTGCCTTTTGTCACGAGGTCGTCGATGAGCACCCCGATGTACGCCTGATCCCGCCGTAAAATGAGCGGAGGTTTGCCGCGGAGCTTCAAGGAGGCATTCAAGCCGGCGATCAAGCCCTGTGCCGCCGCCTCTTCATATCCGCTCGTGCCGTTGATCTGCCCCGCCGTGTATAAGCCTTCCACCTTCTTGAATTCGAGGGTGGGAAGAACGTCGAGCGTATCGATGCAGTCATATTCGATGGCGTAGGCGTAGCGCACGATCTCGCAGTGTTCGAGCCCCTTTACCGTGCGGTACATCTCCTTTTGCAGGTCGTGGGGGAGGGAGGTGGAGAGCCCCTGTACGTACACTTCGGTCGTGTCCGCGCCCTCGGGTTCCAGAAAGAGTTGGTGGCGCTCCTTGTCGCGGAAGCGCACGACCTTCGTCTCGATAGAGGGGCAGTAGCGGGGACCCGTCGAGGAGATCTGCCCGTTGTAGAGGGGGGCGCGGTCGAGATTACCGAGGATGAGTTCATGTGTGCGCGCGTTGGTATAAGTGAGGTAACAGGGCGTCTGCGCCTTGGGTGCGTGGCTGTGCAGAAAAGAGAAGGGGTATACATCCTCGCCGTCCTGCCGCTCCATCTGCGAAAAGTCCACCGTTCTACCGTCGAGACGGGCGGGAGTGCCCGTCTTGAACCGGCGCACCTTATAGCCGAGCTTTATCAGCGATTTTGTGAGACGGGTCGCGCTTTGAAAGCCGTTGGGACCGCTCTTTGTGGCGAATTTGCCCGTGATCGTATCCGAATTGAGGTAAACGCCCGTTGCGACCACGACGGCGCGGCACTTGAAAATGCCGCCGTAAGTCGTTCTGACGGCGGTAACGCAGGGAAGAGGGGAGCCTGTGTCGGTGAGGATCTCGGCGGCTTCCGCCTGCACGATGCGCAGATTTTTCGTATGTTCGAGCACCTGCTTCATGCGGCGATGATACTTGTTCTTGTCCACTTGCGCCCGTAAAGATTGTACCGCTGCGCCCTTGCCGGCGTTCAGCATCCGCACTTGCAGAGCGCACTCGTCCGCCGTGACGCCCATCTGACCGCCGAGCGCATCGATCTCGCGCACCAAATGCCCCTTCGCCGTTCCGCCGACGGAGGGGTTGCAGGGCATGAAGCCGATGCTGTCCAAATTCAGGGTCATGAGCACCGTGGAAAGCCCCGTGCGGGCGAGCGCAAGAGCGGCTTCCGCTCCCGCATGTCCCGCGCCGATGACAACGGCGTCACAGACGCCCTCGATAAATTCGCCTGTTTTGTTCATTGCGCAAAAGTCGATCCCTCTGCCGTCCGACAGCGGGGAAACTCCCCCTTCGGGAGGGGGAGGTCGTTTACAGCCGTAATACCGAACTTCTGATGTCGGTGACGCCCTTGGAAACGGTGTCGTTCACCCGCATCAGCTCGCCGATCTTGTCGCGGGCGTAGATGATCGTGGCATGGTCTCTGCCGCCCATGATCTTGCCGATGGACACGAGGGGAAGCGCTAACATGTTGCACATGAGGTAGATGCAGACCTGCCGTGCGCGCACCAGTTCTTGCCGCTTGCTCTTGCCGAGGAGATCGGCACGCGTCACCGAATAATAGGAGCAGGTCGCCTTGATGATCGTATCGGGCGTGAGCACCTCCTGTTCCTCGTCCGCGGCGATGCTCTCCTGCAATGCCGTTGCGGCGAGTTTGACCGAAATGGGCTCCTCGTGCAGTTTGCTGGCGAAGATCACCGTGTTCAGCCGTCCTTCGAGGGTACGCACGTTGTTGTCGGAGTTTTTGACGAGGAAGGCGAGCACGTCGTCCGGAACGAGATACTTCTTTTCGAGCGCCTTGCGCTTCAAAATGGCGATCTTCGTCTCCAAATCGGGCGGTTGGATGTCGGCGATCAGTCCCCCTTCGAAGCGCGTTCTGAGCCGTTCTTCGAGGGTCGTGAGCTCCTTTGCGGGGCAGTCGGAAGAGATGACGATCTGTTTGTGTTGGGAGGAGAGTTCGTTAAAAGTGTGGAAAAACGCCTCCTGCACGCCGTATTTTCCTGCCCAGAACTGGATGTCGTCGATGATGAGGACGTCTACGTTGCGATAACGGTTGCGGAAGCGGAACTCATTGTCCGTGCCCGCCGATTTTTTGGCATACATGCTGTCCACATATTCGTTCAAAAACTTTTCGCTCGTCGTGTAAATGACTTTCAGCGAAGGTTTTTTCTTGTTGATCTCGTTGGCGATCGCCTGCATGAGGTGGGTCTTTCCGAGCCCCGTTCCGCCGTAGATATAGAGGGGATTGAAATTCTCCCCGGGCGCCTCCGCCACCGACTTTGCCGCCGCATAGACGAATTTATTGGAGGGACCCACGACGAAGGAATCGAAGGTATAGCGCTTATCGAGCGCGACCGTCGCCTCCTCGAGGGCGTCGGGCATTTCGTCGAGCGTATAGGTATCGCTGCCGTCCACCACGATGACGACCCCCGCGATGCCCACGTCTGCGGACTGCGCCGCTTCGCGCAGATGGTCGAGGTGGTGCTTCGTCACCGTGAGCGCCACCACTTCTTCCGGCGCTTTGAGTACGATCTTTTTGTTTACGACGTCCACGGGTACGAGGTCTTCGATGAACGAACTGAAAGACACGGGATTGATGAGTTTCTCCGCCCGTTCTTTGATCTTGCTCCACAGAAATTCGAGTTGGGTATTTTCAGCCATTTTTTCCCTCTCAAACGCTTTGTTTTTTTCGCAAAATTTGTTATAATGAGCTTGTCCGCGCTCCCATCTTGCGAAGCCGATACGTCTGACTAAGATTATAATATAAAATCGCGCAAAAAGAAAGTGTTTTTCGGGTAAATTCGATGAGAATCAAAAAATTGAATTTACAAAATTTCAGAAATTACGAGGATGAGACCTTCGAATTCGGCGAGGGGGTCAACGTTCTCGTGGGAAAAAATGCGCAGGGAAAGACCAACTGTGCCGAGGCGGTATTTTACCTCTGCACGGGGGCGTCTCTGCGCATCCGTCACGATAAACAACTCATCCGCAGGGGGGCGGAACGCGCCCGTCTCTGTGCCGAAACGGAGTGCCGCTACGGCAAACTCACTCTGGAGGCGGACATCTCGGAAAGCGGGCGGGAACTCAGGCTCAACGGCGCCAAGGTCGCGCGCGCCGTGGACTTTCTCGGCAACATGAAGAGCGTATTCTTTTCGCCGGGGGAGTTGAGGATCGTGCAGGACGGTCCCGACGAGCGGAGGCGCTTTCTCAACCTCTCCATTTCCCAGATGTCGAAAGGGTACGCCTCGGCGCTTCTGCGCTACAACAAGATCCTCGACCAGCGGAACAACCTGCTCAAAGAGCGGGACGTATCGCTCATCTTCGAAACGCTGCCCGTTTGGGACGAACAGCTCGCCCGCTATGCCGCCACGATCGTCCGGCACAGAAAGGAATTCCTCGGGATGCTTGCTCCGCTTGCGGGTGACGCGCATGCATTTTTGACGGATGGGGGCGAAAAACTCGAGCTCGGCTTTGAGGGAAATTATCCGCGCGAAGAGGAGGAGATCGCGGAAAAGCTGCAAAAGGAGCTCGAAAACGCCTATGAGCGGGACGTGCGGCTCGGCTATACCACGGTGGGACCTCACCGCGACGATATCCGCATCCTCATCGACGGCGCCGACGCGCGCGGGTTTGCTTCTCAGGGGCAGACGCGCACCGCGGCACTCTCCATGAAACTTGCCGAACTCGAAATCTTCAAACAGTTCTCGGGCGAAGCGCCCGTCCTCATTCTCGACGACGTGATGAGCGAGCTCGACCTTGCGCGGCGCAAGAAATTGCTCGCACGCACCGAGGGCGTGCAGTGTATCCTCACCTGTACGCATGCCGAACGGGTACTCTACGGAACGGAGTGCCATAAGATCAGGATCAGCGGGGGAAAGATCGTATCATGAGAGCCGATCTGCATCTTCACACACTCTGTTCGGACGGCACATACCCGCCTGCGGAGGTCGCCCGTAGGTGCAAAGAGGCGGGGGTCGCGCTCTTTGCTCTCACCGATCACGACAACATGAGCGGGCTGAAAGAGGGAGCGGATGCGGCGAAATCGCTCGGGCTTCATTTCGTCCGCGGGATCGAGGTCTCCGCCTATCGCGGGGCGACGAAGGTCCACGTCCTCGGCTACGGCTGCCGCGAGGGGGACGCCTATACCCGCTTCCTCAACGCGCGGGAGGAGGGGGCGCGCGCCCGCGCGCAGGACGCCGTGCAAAAGGCAAACGCCGCGCTCGGGCTCGACGTTACCATGGAGGAGGTGGAACGGTTCCACCCCCGTAAGGACTCGCCGCTCCACAGCATGCACGTTCTGGCTGCGTTTGCAAACCGCCTCGGCGGGGACAAAGATAAGCTCTATCGCGAGCTCTTCGTCCCCGGTGCGCCCGCATTTTCGGGGATCGGGAGACCTCTGCCCGAAGAGGCTGTGCGCGCCATACACGAAATGGGCGGCGTTGCCGTGCTTGCCCATCCCGCTCAGATCCTTGTGCTCCCCGAGGAAGTCTCCGCGCGTTTCCGTCTTTTCTCCCGCAAGGAGAGGGAGGAGGTCAAGTGTACCTACAAGGGAGCGCGCACCGCGCTCATGGAAAAACTCGTTGCCGAGGGGCTCGACGGCATAGAATGTTATCACTCGACGCATACTTTCATTGAAACGGAGGAATTTCTCGCGTTCGCAAAGGCGCACGGGCTGTTTGTCACGGGCGGGTCGGACTTTCATTCGGACGGCGGTTCGAGGAAGATCGGTCGTCCCGTCTTTGACGCGTCGGAAACCGAGGGACTGCTCCTTTCTTTGGAAGGAAGCGTATGAAGGGGAAAACGGCAGCGCTCCTCCTTGCGGGGAGCTTTTTTTTCGGCTTCGGGAAAGTCGGGCGGGATGTCACGGTCGGCGGCGTTGCGGTCGGCGGGATGTCCTATGCCGAGGCGGAACAAGCCGTGCGTGCCCGCTTGCTCGAAGGGCTGTCTCCCGTTGTCATCCATACGCCTTCGGGCGACGTCACGGTGAAGGAAGAACTCACCGTGACGGACGACATCGCGCAGCTCGTGCGGCGCGCAAAGAGGGGACAGACCCTCGCCGTCTCCTATTGCCGCGAATGGGCGGATGCGGAGGAGGTGTTGGCGGAGCTCTGCGCGCGGGAAACGCGGGAGGCGAAAGACGCCGAAATGACCTTTTCTTCGGAAGGTTTTCGCTACATGGGGGAGGTTTTCGGGACGACTTGCGACTATGCGGAGCTCCTTGCGGACGTGAGAGAAGTGTTGCGGGACGGGGGCGAAGTGACGCTGCACACCCGCGCCTATGCGCCCGCCGTGACGGAAGAAGCGCTGCGCGCGAAGACGCGGGAACTCGCCTCTTTTCGGACCTGCTTCGACGGTTCCAATTCTCCGCGGCGGCACAACATCGCTCTTGCCGCCTCCCGTATCGCGGGGACCGTACTTGCGCCGGGGCAGACCTTTTCCTTCAACGACGCCGTCGGCAGGCGCACCGAGGAGAACGGTTTCCGTACGGCGGCGGTCATTTCGGACGGCGAATTCGTGCCGGGCGTGGGGGGAGGCGTGTGCCAGACGAGCACCACGCTCTTCGGGGCGGCGCTCCGCGCGGGCATGAAGATCGAGGAGAGCCGTGCGCACTCCCTCGCGGTGGGGTATGTTCCCCCCTCCGAAGACGCCATGGTCTCGGAGACGAGCGATCTCAGATTCGTCAATCCCTATCCCTGCCCCGTGTATATTCTCGCGGAGATGGGGACGGGGAGCGTATGTTTTCGCTTTTTCGGTATGCCGGATGGGAGAACGTACCGCGTGGAGAGCAGGGTACTTGAACGCATCCCGCCCGCACCGCCCGAGGAAGTCACGGGGGAGGAAAACGCCGTGCTCCGCGCCGAAAAGGAGGGCGTTCTGAGCGAGAGCTATCTCGTGGTGCGCGCCGCGGACGGATCGCTTCTCTCCCGCACGCGCATCCGCAGGGACAGCTATGCCCCCGTGCGCGGCAAGGTGGCGGTAAAGCCCTCCGGCGAGGAGGGACCTCCCGAAGCCGATGCACCCGAGGGGGAAATGTAACGGGATCATGCGCGCGCGGCGGCAAAGCCTGCCTTTCAAACGAAAAAAATGCAAAAAAGACCGCAAAATCGGTTGATTTTTTGCGTTGCTTCCGCTATAATAAGCAAGTGACTTTGAACGTTCCTCTGCCGCAGCGCCGCTAAAGTGCGCAAAATCAAGAACGGGAATGAACGTTTTTTCGAAACAAACGGAGGTAAAGTCAATGAAAGGTCTCATCGAAGCGATCGAGAAAGAGGGGCTCAAAGAGAATGCCCCCAAGTTCAATGTGGGCGACACCGTAAAGGTCGGCTACCGCATCATCGAAGGCGGGAAAGAGAGGATCCAGAACTTCGAAGGCGTCGTCATCGCCAAGAAGCACGGCGGGATCCGCGAGACGTTCACCGTCCGCCGTCTTTCCTTCGGCGTCGGCGTGGAGCGCTGCTTCCCCCTGCATTCCCCGAAGGTCGCCTATGTCACCGTTGTCCGCGCAGGGAAAGTGAGAAGAGCAAAGCTCTACTACCTCAGAGGACGTACCGGCAAGGCTGCCAAGATCAAAGAATTGAAGTAACGGATGAGAGCGCCCGAAGTAAGGAGCGCTCTTTTCTATGTCCGCCGCGCCGCCGGTCTGCTTCGCAGACCGGCGGCGCGGTCCCTTTATGCCGTAAATTTTTTTGAAAAAGCCCGTGAAAATCGTTTACAATTACGGGCATTTCGGTTAGAATAGAATGCGACGATATAATAAGGAAATAATCGTATGAAGAAAACTAACATTTGGAAAGGGATGTCGAAGTGCCTTCGCGCCTTCCTCATTCTGGCACTCGTCTTTCTTGTCCTCGGGCTCGGAACGCTCGGTTCCGCCCGCTCCACGGGCAAAGCCTATGCGCTCGCCGCAAAGCGCGCTACGGACGGCAAAGAGCCCTGCATCGTGCTCCGCGTCTCCGCGCCCGAAAAGAGCGTGGGGGAAAACAGCGACTTCGCCGTCAAGGAAGTCTATCTCAACTTCGGCGCGATTTATACCGATTTCGGCGGCGTCGTTACCTTCCAGATCGCCCGCGGCACCAACGAGGACAGCTCGTGGTACAGCTCCGTCGACATCAAACTCGCCAATTTCTATGAAAACACCGAGAACGAAAGTTCCTCGGGCGCCATTACGGATTCTCTCTGCAATTGGATCAGGTACGACGTCGGCACGACCGACGGCTGGGATCTTTCCACCTATCCCTTCTATCGCATCAAAGTGACGGGCGGGAGCGTCCTCATCAACGAGATCGTGTTCGTCGCCTATGACGTGAACGCCGGGGAGTCCGCGAAGCCCGTCATCCTCAACGCGTCCGTGCATGCGGGCGGAAACAACGGGACCCTTCTGCCCTATGACTCCTCCCTCGGGGAAACGGCGGAGACCGCCATAGAGAGGGCGGGCGCCATTGTGGACAGCCCCTGCATCCCCTCCATGGCACAGAGCTCCTTCTTCCGCTTAGGGCAGGAAGAGATCTGGTCGATGATGACGATCTCCGAAATGCGCCTCGGAAATACGTTTGTGCAGGGCGCCGTCTACCACATCGACTCCGTGTACAACGCCTTCGGGAACGACCTGCTCGCCTTTGGGACCCTCATCGGCGGGATGAGTCCGTTCGGGCTGCGTCTCATGCCCTTCCTCGCCTCCTTCGGCGTGCTTGTGTTCGGCTTCCTGTTCGTGCGCAAGCTCTCGGGCAGCGATAAGGCGGGCTTCGTCTTTGCCGTGCTCTACGCGCTCTGCGGCGTCGGCATGAGCCTCGGGCACTTCGGGACCCCCCTCATGATCGGGCTCTTCTTCTTTGTTGCGGCGCTCTATTTCGTGACGAAATTTTACTTCGACGGATTGAAAAAAGCAAGTTATCTTTCCGCAATGCCCATCCTGTTTGCCGGAATATTCGCGGCGGCTTCCGTCTGCGTGAACGGCGCTTTCCTCATTCCCGTCGCGGGACTCGTGCTCCTCTTTGTCGCGGGGCTAGTACGCCAGCTGCGCACGACCCGCGCCGCGTTGGATGCGGCAATCGACGAGGTCGAAGCGGACGAGAGCGAGGGCGGGACCCCTCACACCGAGGAGGGGACTTCGGAACCGCGGAAAAAACTTGCCGCGGCGCTCGCCGACCATCGCTTCAAGGGAAGCGTTGCGGGGTGCGTGTTCTTTGCCTTCCTCGTGTTCGGCTTCTTGCTCATCTCCATGCTTGCCGCGCTTCCCATGTACTATCCCTACGTCAAGCAGTACGATAACCCTCTGTCGCCCGAGAAGAGCATCTTCTACTTCATGGTGAAGGCGTTCGCGGGCGGCTTTACGGGGAGCAATTTCCTTCCCTCGCCGCAGTCGGTATGGGCTCCCGTCTATCTTCTCTTCAAGGGGACGGGCGCAAGCTATGCCGTCACCGCCGCGGGACCGCTCGTCGCCCTCGCCGCGCTTCTCTCCGGCGTTGCGGGCGCCGTGCTCTCCATCCTGTTCCTTGCGCGGAAGACAAACGACGATTCGTTCAAGACCCGTTTTGTCTCCCTGCTCATCCCGCTCTGCGGGCTGGTCCTCGGGCTTGTGACCGCCGCCTTTGCAAAGGGCGCGCTCGCCTTTATGTTCCTTGCCTATCTGTGCCTGTTTGCGCTCGCGGGGAATGCGGTGACGGAAGAGGATGAAAAATACGCAAAAGTCATACGCATCCTGTCGACGATCTGTCTGTTCGCGCTTGCGGTGTGCTTCGGACTCTTCTGTGTGGTAACATTCTCCATTCCCACCTCCGGATTCCTTTCGGGGCTCTGGGCATAAACATTGCCGCGGTCCCGCGGCATGGGTCTTACGAGGGAAAAAATATGATCGCGAAAATCATCTGTTATGCACTCTCCGGTCTCGACGGCGTTCCCGTGGAAGTGGAAACGGACGTCAACAGGGGCGTTCCTTCTTACGACATGGTGGGGCTTCCCGATACTGCCGTGAAGGAGTCCAAGGAGCGCGTGCGCTCCGCACTCAAAAACAGCGGATTGCTGTTCCCCATGAACCGGATCACCATCAATTTCGCCCCCGCCGACCTCAAAAAAGAGGGCGCTTCCTTCGATCTCGCGATCGCCGTCTCTCTCCTGAAAGCAAGTGAGCAGCTGATTGGTGCGGATGTATCGGATATCGTCTTTCTCGGCGAGTTGGCGCTCAACGGAGATCTTCGCCCCGTCCGCGGACTTCTGCCCATCCTCATCTCCGCAAAAGGACACGGCTTTACCAAGTTCATCATCCCCGCCGCCAATGCAAAAGAAGCGCGTTTTCTGGGCGGCGCGGAAATTTACCCCGCCGAAACGCTGCTCGCCGTGGTGGAACACCTCGTCGGCGCGCGGGTGATCGAGCCGCTCGAGACGGCGGAATTTGCCGCCTGCAAGTGGCAGAGTTCCTCCGCCGATCTCAAATACGTCAAAGGTCAGCCCATTGCGCGGCGCGCCATCGAGATCGCCGTCGCCGGCGGGCACAATCTGCTCATGGTGGGTCCTCCCGGCACGGGCAAGACGATGCTCGCGCGCTGCCTTCCCACCATCATGCCCGACCTCTCCTTCGAAGAGGCGCTCGAGATCACCAAGATTCACTCGGTGGCGGGCG
>CANQRP010000003.1 GCA_947626305.1 uncultured Clostridia bacterium
ACGTATAAGGAGACAGCAATGAGAGTAGATACTTTATCTCCCGCAGAGGGAGCAAGAACTTCCGCAAAGCGGCTCGGTCGGGGCATCGGTTCGGGACTGGGCAAAACGAGCGGCAAGGGTCATAAGGGTCAATGGGCGCGTTCGGGCGGCGGAGTTCGTCCCGGCTTCGAAGGCGGTCAGATGCCCCTCGCAAGAAGGCTTCCCAAGCGCGGTTTCCACAACAAGTGGGGCAAGAGCTACGTCATCGTCAATCTTTCCACGCTCAGCGAACTTCCCGCGGGGACGGTGGTGGACCTCGGATATGTAATGGAAAACAATCTTGCAAAGTCCGTGAAGAACAATGCGGGCTTAAAGGTGCTTGCGGGCGGCGAACTGAACGTTGCGCTCACCGTGCGTGCCGTTAAGTTCTCCGAGGCAGCGAAAGCCGCCATTGAAAAGGCGGGCGGCACGGCGGAAGTGATCCAATAAACGCTGCCGCGCGATCCCGTAATTCGGCAAAACAGGAGTAAAACCATGTTTGAAACAATCAAAAATGCCTTTCTGAACAAAGACATCAGAAGGAAGATCATCATTACCCTGTTGCTCCTTCTTGTGTTCCGCTTGGGATGCTACATTCCCGTTCCGGGGCTTGCGAGAAACTTCATCGAAAGTCAGATCTCCCAACTCGGCAGCAACAGCTTCCTTTCGCTCATGAGCAGCGTCACGGGTGGCGCGCTCGCAAACGGAACGTTGTTTGCGCTCGGGATCGGACCGTACATCAACGCATCCATTATCGTAGAGCTTCTCACGGTCGGCATTCCCGCCCTCGAGCGGCTCTCGAAACAGGGCGAAGAGGGCAGAAAGAAGATCACCACCATCACCCGTATCATCACCATCGTGCTTGCGGTCGTGCAATCCATCGGCATCATTGTCAACTTTGCGGGCGGCTTCGGCGCAATGAGCGAGAGCGACGCGGTGAACTGGGCGCTCTTCTTCAACCAACAGTGGCTTGCCATCATCTATATCACCGTGATCTATACGAGTGGCGCCATGCTCGTGATGTGGCTCGGTGAACGTATCACCGACTACGGCGTGGGCAACGGCATCTCCCTCATCATCTTCATCGGTATCATCTCCACGGCAGGTCTTTCCATTGTCGGAAAATTCCAAGAGATCACGGCGAATAACCTCGCGCCTCTCTTCGAGGTGCTCGGCTTCCTCGCCCTTGCCGTTGTCATCTTCTTCTGCATCGTCTATGTCGACCTTGCGGAACGCAAGATCCACGTGCAATACGCAAAGCAGGTGCGCGGCACCAAGATGTACGGCGGACAGAGCTCCGTGATCCCCATGAAGATCACGGGAAGCGGCGTCATGCCTCTCATCTTCGCGTTTGCGATCATCTCCTTCCCGAGCATGATCATGAGCCTCGTTCCTGCGTGGAGCGACGAACTCGCATGGTGGAACACCAACTTCGCGAGCGGCACTCCGTGGTATGTCGTCGTGCTTGTCGTTCTCATCTTCATCTTCGCATTCTTCTATGCGCAGATCCAGTTCAATCCCGAGGACGTCTCGAAGAACATCCAGCAGAACGGCGGCTTCATTCAGGGCATCCGCCCCGGCAAGCCTACGGCACAGTATTTGAAGAAGATCAACAACCGTATTACGCTCTTCGGCGCGATCTTCCTCTCCCTCGTTGCATTCATCCCCTCCTTCATCTTCAGCTTTGTGACGAAGGACAGCACGCTTCTCAATGCCTTCTCCACGACGGGACTTCTGATCGTCGTCTCCGTGGCGCTCGAATTCGATAAGCAGCTCCAGTCGCAGATCATGATGAAGAACTACAAGGGCTTCTTGAAGTAAGCGATCCGTCTTGCCGGGGGTCGGTCCGCTGTCTCCGGCAAGAGAAAAAAACCGATAAGGGGGCAAAATCATGAATTTAATTCTCCTCGGTGCGCCCGGCGCCGGCAAAGGGACGCAGGCGACCAAGATCTCCGACAGATACGGTCTGGTGCACATCTCCACGGGGGACATCTTCCGCGAGAACATCAAAAAAGGGACCGAGATCGGGTTGCTCGCCAAGTCGTACACCGAAAAGGGCGAACTCGTACCCGACGAAGTGACGGTCGCCATCGTCAAAGACAGACTGACGTGGGAGGACTGCAAGAAGGGATACCTTCTCGACGGATTTCCGCGCAATCTCTTTCAGGCGGAGGAGCTCGATAAGTTTACCCGGATCGACGGCGTTGTGAACATCAACATCGACCATGCTCTCCTCATGGACCGCCTCTGCGGGAGAAGAGTGTGCCGGGAGTGCGGCGAAAGCTATCATGTCTCCACCCTCAACGGCGCCACCAAGTGCGCGCGTTGCGGCGGGGAACTCTACCGGAGAAAGGACGATAATCCCGAGACGGTAGGGGCGAGACTCGAAGTGTATAACGCCCAAACGGCTCCCCTCATCGACTACTACGAAAAACAGGGCAAACTCCTCAACTTCACCGGCACCGAGGCGCCCGCCGAAGTGCTCTTCGAGGAAGTCAAGGCAACGCTCGATAAACTCATCGGCTGATATGATCTTTCCGAAAAGCGAAGAAGAGATCGGGCTCATGCGAGAGCCTTGCCGCATCGTGCGGGACTGTCTCGCCTTTGTGGGCGAGCGCATCCGCGCCGGCATGACAACGAAGGAAGTGGACGATCTCGTCTATCATTTCATCAAGGGGAGCGGCGCGGAACCCAGCTGTCTCGGCTACTACGGCTATCCCGCGTCCGCCTGCGTGTCCGTCAACGAAGTGGTGGTGCATGGCATTCCGGATGAAAGAGTGCTCGTCGAGGGGGATATCGTCAGCGTCGATCTGTGTGCCTACAAAAACGGATTTCACGGCGACGGCGCGAGGACGTTTTGCATCGGCAAGGTCTCTCCCGAAAAGGAAAAACTCGTGCGCGTCACGAAGGAGTGCTTTTTCGAGGGAATACAGGGTCTGAAAGCGGGCACCCCGCTCTTCGACATCGGCTACCGCGTTCAAAAGTATGCGGAAGCGAACGGCTTTTCCGTCATCCGCGCCTACACGGGGCACGGGATCGGGCGGGAGATGCACGAGGACCCTTCGGTCCCCAACTTCGGGAGAAAGGGCACCGGTGTGCGGCTCGAAGCGGGAACGGTCCTCTGCGTGGAACCGATGATCGCCGCGGGCGGCTGGCGCGTGAAAGTACTCGACGACGGCTGGACGGCGGTCACGCTCGATAAAAAGCCCGCCGCGCACTACGAAAACACCCTCGTCGTCCGCGAGGACGGCGTGGAAATTCTGACGCTTTAAGGAGAGATTTATGTCCAAAGACGACGTGATAGAGGCAGAGGGCAGAGTGATCGAGGCGCTCCCGAACGCAACGTTCAAGGTGCAGCTCTCCAACGGTCATATCATTACCGCCTACATCTCGGGCAAGCTGAGAATGAACTATATCCGCATTATCGAAGGGGACGGGGTAAAGCTCGAAATGAGCCCTTACGACCTCACGAAGGGGCGGATCACGTGGAGAAGCAAGAACTGATTTCGCACAATTCTTTTCCTTGTGCTATGCGCAAATCGCTTTAATTGTCATTTCGAGCGAAGCACGAAGCGCGGAGTCGAGAAATCTCACTTCGAAAATAATTGTGCGAGGAAACTTGCTTTTGCGGGAAACAAAGTCGTCCTCTTGTTCGCTTGCTCGGACAAGAAGCCGAAAGGGTTCGGCAAATTGGGTGGAGCGGCGCATTTCTGCTCAACAGCCCAGTGGGCTGTGAGCGCGCCGCGACAGGAGCGTTGGCAAACGCAACGGGCTTTGCGGCGGTACCTGCCGCCCAAAGCGCTTATGGAAAATGACGATTTTCCAACGCGCAGTGATTTATAAATACAGAACAGAGGTATTGAAAAATGAAAGTACGTCCTTCCGTAAAACCCATGTGCGACAAGTGCAAGGTCATCAAGAGAAACGGAAAAGTGATGGTCATTTGTTCCAAGAACAAGTCGCACAAGCAAAGACAGGGCTGAAAAACAGTTGACAACTTGTTTTCGGCTGTGTTATAATCTATTTTGCGGTTCTATGCGAGGAACCGCTCAAATCATGCAAAAGGGCTGAATTTCCGCACAAAAGCGTGCGGAAAATCGGCTTGCTTTGCGCTTAAAAAGAAAACAAAGGGGTCTTTGCCGAGAAATATTTTCCACTATTTCCGCAGAGGATCCGTAGAAATAAATCAAAATATATCCTAAAATTTTTTCGGAGGTTTTCCATGGCACGTATTGCCGGTGTCGATCTGCCCAGAGAAAAACGGGTAGAGATCGGTCTCACCTACATTTACGGAATCGGTCTTACAACATCCAAAAAGATCCTTGCGGAGACGGGCATCGATCCCGATACCCGCGTAAAGGATCTCGACGAGACCGCTGTTTCCAAATTGAGAGAATATATCGACCACCACTATGTTGTGGAGGGCGAACTCAGAGGACAGAAGAGCCTCAACATCAAGCGGCTGATGGAGATCGGCTGCTATCGCGGCGTTCGCCACAGAAAGGGGCTTCCCGTGCGCGGTCAGAGCACCAAGCGCAACGCAAGAACGAGGAAGGGTCCCCGTCGCACGGTCGCGAACAAGAAGAAGTAAGGAGCGTGTAAAAAATGGCAGATAAGAGAAGAACGGTCTCTCGCGGCAAGAAGAGAGAAATCAAAAAAATCGATAAAGGACAAGTTCACATCCAGTCCACGTTCAACAACACGCTCGTCACCATTACCGATATGAGCGGCAACGCCATCAGTTGGTCGAGCGCGGGCTCCCTTGGGTTCAAGGGGTCGAGAAAGGGCACGCCCTTTGCGGCGCAGATGGCTACCGAAACGGCGGCAAAAGCGGCAAAAGAACACGGGCTACGCTTTGTGGAAGTGTATGTAAAGGGTCCCGGTGCGGGCAGAGAGTCTGCGATCCGTGCGCTCGCGAACTGCGAGCTTCAGGTCACTTTGATTTCGGACGTGTCTCCCATTCCCCACAACGGATGCAGACCGCCCAAGCGCAGAAGAGTTTAAGGAGGCAAGAAGATGGCAGTATACAGAGACGCAAAATGTAAACTTTGCAGAAGAGAAGGCGGCAAGCTCTTTTTGAAGGGCGAAAAGTGCTACCTCGACAAGTGCCCCTTCAACAAGCGCCCCACCCCTCCCGGGAAGGCGCCCTCCGCAGTCCGTAAAAAGGTATCCGAGTACGGTTTGCAGCTCCGCGAAAAGCAGAAGACCAAGCGCATTTACGGCGTTCAGGAAGGTCAGTTCCGCCACTACTACGAACTTGCCGACCGCATGAAAGGCATCACGGGCGAGAACATGCTCTCCCTGCTCGAACGGCGGCTCGACAACGTGATCTACCGTATGGGCGTAGGCGCTTCCCGCACGCAGGCACGCCAGCTCGTCAATCATTCCCACTTTATGGTAAACGGCAGAACGGTCAACGTTCCCTCGTACAGCGTAAAGGTCGGCGATGTCATCGCGGTCAAGGAAAACCGCAAAAACAACAAATTCTTTGAACAGATCAAAACGATGAAGGTTGCGAATATGCCCAAGTGGCTGGAATTCGACCCCGAGAAGTTGGAGGGCAAAGTTTTGGCGCTTCCTACCCGCGAGGACGTCGACAGCCAGATCGCAGAGCATATGATCGTCGAATTGTACTCCAAGTAATTTCATAAATAAAAGGAGGTAGCTTTATGATCGAAATGGATATGCCCAAAATCGAAGTGGTGGAGAACGACGAAAAGTCGTATGCGAAGATCGTCGTGGAGCCGCTTGAGAAGGGCTTCGGTCTTACGATAGGCAACTGTCTCAGAAGAATCTTGTTGTCGGCGCTTCCCGGCGCCGCAGCGCAGGGGATCAGGTTTATGGACGGCAGCGTAAAGCACGAGTTTTGCGCCATCCCGGGGGTCAAAGAAGACGTCACCGAGATCATCCTCAACCTGAAATTGCTTGCGATCAAGACGAAGATCACCGATAAAGATTATACCAAGACCCTTCGGCTCTGCAAGGAAGGTCCCGCGGTCATTCATGCGAGCGACATCGCGCAGGATGCCGAGGTGGAGATCGTGAATGCCGATCAGTACATCTGCACGGTAGACGCCGGCGGAAAGATCGATATGGAGATCACCATCGGCAGAGGCAGAGGGTATCATCCCGCCAAGGACAACAAACAGCCCATCATCGATTATATTCCCATCGACTCCATTTATACGCCCGTCCAAAAGGTAAACTACAATGTGGAACCGGCGCGCGTGGGGCAGAATATCGACCATGACAGGCTGACGATCGAAGTGTGGACGGACGGCACTTTCTCGGGAAAGGAGATCGTCTCGCTCGCCGCGAAGATCATGCAGGATCACATCAATTTGTTCGTCAATTTGTCCGACAGCATCAAGGACATGGACATCCTTGTCAAGACAGACGACGACAAGCAGCAACAGATTCTCTCCATGAAGATCGAGGAGATGGACTTCTCCGTCCGCTCCTACAACTGTTTGAAGAGAGCAAACATTCATACCGTGGAAGACCTCATCTCCAAAACGGAGGACGAGATGCTCAAGGTGCGGAACCTCGGCAAGAAGTCCCTCGACGAAGTGATTCAAAAACTCGAACAGTACGGTCTTTCGCTGGAAAAAAAGGAGGATTAAATTATGCCGGGTAAATTGGGCAAGACAACCAAACAGAGAATTGCATTGTTGAGAGGTCAGGCTTCTCAGCTTCTTTGGTACGGAAGGATCGAAACAACGGCAGCTCGCGCGAAGGAACTTCAATCCTATGTCGAAAAACTGATCACAAAGGCGGTAAACACCTACGACGATGTCGTGGAATACGACGTTGTGATCAAGGATAAGAAGGGCAAGGACGTGAAGACGACTTCGGTGAAGGACGGTCCCAAAAAGCTCGCCGCTCGCCGTGCGATCATTGCGAAGACGTACGATCTGCAAGAGATCAAAGAGTTCAGCGAGAGCAAGAAGGACTATAAGAAGCGTACCGACCAGATCCAGCATCCGCTCATCGAGAAGCTGTTCAACGAGATCGCACCCAAGTATGCTCAGCGGAAGGAAGAGCTCGGTCAGGGCGGCGGATACACGAGGATCTATCTCCTCGGTCAGCGCCGCGGTGACGCAGCCGAAACCGCGATCATCGAATTGGTATAATCGGAGCATAAGAGAAATTCACGCCGCCCGAGGCAAAGCCTCGGGCGGCGAATTTTGTTGTCGCAAACAATCCCGTTACGAATATTATAATTCCGAAATTCGGAATTGTCAATCCGTTTTTCGGAATTTATTTTATAATTTCCCCATGAGTAAATTCGGGGAACGGTTAAAAGAGTTGCGGAGAGAGCGAGGGATCACGCAAAAGCAATTGGCGGAAATTTTAGATGTGAGTAAGACGACGGTATGCCAATGGGAGACGATGAAACAGGAACCGAGCATTGAAATGCTGATGAAACTTGCCGATTTTTTTCATACGTCCGTTGATTATATTGTTGGACGAAATGATATTTAGCGTAATGGAATTTTCACCCGTTATTTCGATGAGCACAAGTAAGTGACAAATACAATGGCGCCCCGCGGCTTCGCCGCGGGGCGCCAAATGATATTCGAATTCTTTTATTCCTCGGGGTCGTAGAAATAGAAGCAATAATATCCTTCCTTGGTATAGAAATCGGGGGCTTCTTCACCGCCTTCCGCAACGCCCGTGCCCGAGTAGTTGTTCACATACACATAGTTGTAGGTCTCGGCAAGGAAGAGGGTATGCGCGCCCTTCGGAAGAGTTACGGTGAGACATCCCTCGCCGTCCGTCGTGACTTTTCGGGGCTCTTCGCCGTCCACCGAGAGAGTAAAGGTCTCATTTGCCTGCGGCTCGTCGCCTCGCATCACGCGGAGTTTCACCGTGTAGCTCTCGGGCGAGCGATCGCCTGCGATCAAAATGCGGTCGTAGTTGCATTTGTAATCGAGAATGCCGTCGTTCTGTCCGCTCAGATAGAGGATATAGTCCTCGATGAGGATGTCCTCGCCGCCGAGTTCTCCCAGCTTTTCCGCCTGCGGGAAGAAGGTGGAGACGTAGTTGTTGGTGGCGAGCAGGAGTTTCTTTTCGGTATCCGTGCGGTCGAGCACGGTGCCGTCTGCGAGCTTGACTTCCACGACCTTCTTGCCCGTTTCGCCCGCGGGGTCGTAGGTGTAGGTGAACCCGCTGCATTGGAGGAAGGAACCGCTCACTTTCTCGCGCAGGAGAAGCCCGCTTTCGTCCTGTCCCGTCGTGACGAGTCCCTTTTCGATCGCCGCAAACAGCTCGGCGGGGGAGACTTTCAAAGCTTCCACCAAATTGCCGTGGTTAAAGGCGCTGAGCACGTCGCCGCGGGTGACGGTCTTGCCGCCCGAATGCCAGGTGGGCAGGCTCTGTGCAATGCCGCCGCCGTTTTCCACCGCCACCACGGGAAGGGAGAGCTCCTCGTTTTTCGCAAACTGCTCGGCGTAGTAGCGGAAGGCGTCCGTCACAAAGTCGCCGTACGCGGTCTCCACGATCCGCGATTCCGCATAATTCCACGCGATGTTGCCGCCCCAGAGGGGGGAGGCGATCCCGCAGAGCACTTCGCCTAAAATTTCATCCTGTTGGAGTGCGATCGCCTCGAGGGTTTCTTCTACTTTGTGCGCCTTTTGCTCACCCGCTTCGGTCACGGGGTATTCGTCGGCTTTCTCGCGGTCCAGAACCTTGCCGGTGGCGGCAACGGAGACGCCCGCCTCGCCGTCCCGAAATTCGAGCGTCAGTTTCCCGAGGTTGGCGAAATTGACGCCGGTTTGCAGAATGGGAATGCCTTTTACGATCTGCGCGCCGTTTTCTCCGCCCTGCGGGGAGGCAAATACGGTTTCCTCCACCGTGTGGCTGTGTCCGTCTATGACGGCGGTGACTTCCGCCTGTTCTTCTGCGGTCAGCGCCCGCAAAAGCTGTTCGCTCGTGCAGGAGACGGCGGCTTTGTTGTCCCCCAAATGGCAGACGAGCACGATCGCGTCCGTCTCGTCTTTGAGGGCGGCGATCTCCTTTTTCGCGGTCGTCGCTTCGTCTTCAAAGCTCACGCCCGTGAGGAGGGTGGGGTTGGTGGAGGTCGCCGTAGAGACGGTCGTCAGTCCGATAAAGCCGATCTTGTAGCCCGCAACTTCGAGCACGGCGGAGCTTTCCAAAAGGGGTTTGCCGTCCTTTTGCACGTTCGCGGCGAGAATGGGGAAGTTTTCAAGTTCCCCGTTTTCGAGCAATACGTCCGTGCCGTAGTCGAATTCGTGGTTGCCCGCCGCCATGAGGTCGTAGCCCGCCTCGTTCATCATGCGGATGACGTCCGCACCCTGCGAGACGGAGGCAAAGGAGGCGCCCTGTGTGGCGTCGCCTGCGTCCACGAGGAGGGAATTGGGGGTGGAGGCTTTGATCTTTGCCGCCTGCACAATGCCGACCGCCGTCTCGCCGGCGAGGTTGCCGTGCATATCGTTGGTGGTAAAGATCGTCACCGTGGCGTTTTCACGGGGAGCCGATTGTTCGGACGGCTCCTTTTTGCATGCCGCAAGGGCGCAGGTCGCCGCCGTCGCCATCGCCGCGGCAAGGAACAGCGCAGTCCATCGTTTCATTTTTTTACCTCTGTTTCTGTCGTTTTTTTATTCTATCACCCTTTCCCGAAAATTGCAAGCACGCGAGAGGATAGTCGGTCATTTTCATTGCCTTTTTGCGGCGAGGGTGATATAATAATGTGGAAAAAATCAAACGGAGGACGGATATGTCTGAAAAAAAGAGCAAAGGGCAAGCGCTTTTGGAGCAACTTGCCTATAAGAAACAAAATTATTATGAGGTCGCGGACGAAAAAGAGCGCAAGGCGATCTTCGACTACGCGGAGGAATACAAACAATTCCTCGATGCCGCAAAGACGGAGCGCGAGGCGTGCGAGTTCGCCGTTGATGCGGCAAAGCGCAGCGGCTTCACCGAATATCGGTTCGGCGACAAGCTCAAAGCGGGCGACAGAAAATATTTTGTCAATCGCGGCAAGTCGGTCGTCGTCTTCCGCGTGGGCACCGAAAATTTGGAAGAGGACGGCATGCGCGTCATCGCCTCCCATATCGACGCGCCCCGCATCGACATCAAACAGAATCCTCTCTATGAGGACAGCGGCATGGCGTTTTTCAAGACCCATTACTACGGCGGCATCAAAAAATATCAGTGGACGGCGATCCCGCTTGCCCTGCACGGCGTTATCATGCTCAAAAACGGCGAAAAGGTCACGGTCCGCGTCGGGGAAGACCCTGCCGACCCCGTGTTCTACATCAACGATCTCCTTCCTCACCTCGGCGGCGAGCAGATGGGCGGCAGCGCAAGTAAGCTCATCGAAGGCGAACAGCTCAACGTGTTGGTGGGCGGACTCCCTTACGGCGATCGGGAGGTCTCCGAGAAGATCAAGCTCTCCGTCCTCTCCGTTCTCCATGAACGGTACGGCGTGTGCGAAGAGGATCTCCTCTCCGCGGAACTCTCCGCCGTTCCCGCCTACGGTGCGCGCGACGTCGGTCTCGATCGGGCGCTCATCGGCGCCTACGGGCACGACGACAGGGTATGCGCCTATCCCGCGCTTACCGCGGTCCTTCGGAACGATACGCGGCACACCGTGCTCGCAATGCTGGTCGACAAAGAGGAGATCGGCAGCGAGGGCACCACGGGCATTCAATGCAAGGTGTATGAGGACCTCATGGAGGAGATCTCTCTCGCGCTCGGCGCGAACTTCCGCAAGGTGCGCTCGGCGAGCAAATGCCTTTCCTCCGATGTAACGGCGGCATACGACCCCAACTTTGCGAACGTCTATGAAAAGATGAACTCGGCGATGCTCTCCTGCGGGACCGCGATGTGCAAGTTTACGGGCGCGCGGGGCAAGAGCGGCAGCAACGACGCCAATGCGGAATTCGTGGGCGAAGTGCGCAGGATGTTTGCGGAAGGCGGCGTCGTGTGGCAGACGGCGGAGCTCGGCAAAGTGGACATCGGCGGCGGCGGAACGGTGGCGAAATTCGTGGCGCAGCTCAATATCGACACAGTGGATTTGGGCGTTCCCGTCATCTCCATGCACGCTCCTTGGGAGGTCGTCTCCAAGGCGGATGTGTACAGCAACTATAAGGCGTTCCTCGCCTTTATGAAGTAACGAAAAAAAAGGGGCTCTCTTTTCGAAGAACCCCCCGATCTCAAAAAGCGCCCACCTCTTTGTGAGGCGGGCGCTTCGTATGTTTCATTGTTACTTCTTCCACTCTCTCCACTCGTTGGGATAGTAGTAGCGCAGCAGGATCGCCGCCTGCGTGGGATCGGAAAAGTCGCGCGAATCGATGCCTCTGCCCGCGCCGCCGCGGTTTGTGGCAAAGAAGGCGCATTCTGCATCGAACGTCGCGGTTTTCAGAGAGGAATCGGCAAAAGCGTTCACGCCGATCCACTTCACCTTTTTGGGAATGTTGACGCTCCGGATGTTTTGGAACTTGTAGAAAGTGTTGGGCGAGATCGTCACGGTCGAGGTTTTCAGCGTGACGGCGCCGTCGTTATACTTTGCGATCTCCTCGTCGTTTGCGGCGATCAGATGATTGTCGATATAGAGCAAGCCGTTTTTCCAGTTTTTGGGATCCTTATAGTAAGCGGTCCCCTTAAAGGCGTCTTCGCCGATGTAGGTCAACGTGTCGGGCAGCTTGATATATTCAAGACTTGCGCAATCTTCAAAGGCATGCGCGCCGATCGACGTGATGCTCGAACCGGAAAGATCGACGCTCGTGATCTCGGTGTTGCGGTAGGTCCCCGCGGGGATCGCCGTCACGCTCGCGGCGTTCTCGGCGGTGAGGTTGCCGCGCTGCCCCGAAATGGTGAAGGCAGATGCGTAGTGGAGGGGACTTGCATAGTCGTTTTCGAAGACGATGCCGAGCCACTGCTTCGTATCCCCTTTGAATTCCGCGGTCGTAAGCGCCGTGCAGCCGAGGAAGGCGTCCGCGTCGAAGGTCTTCACGCTTGCGGGAATGATAACTCCCGTGACCTTCGTGCAGTCTCCGAACGCTCCCGCGCCGACGGTAACGGTCCCCGATGCGATCTCGAAGGTGCCCTCATAGTCGGGATACACCCGGATGAGATGCTTTTGGAGATAGAGCGCGTGATTCGCCACATCCCAATTGTTGCGGTCGTTGTAGAGCCCCGTACCGGTGAAGGCTTCGTTTTCGATCTTCACGTCTTCGGCAAGGTCGATTTTGTTGAGCGCGCTGCAATTGAAGAAGACTTGGGTGTCGATCAGCTTCACGGTCAAAGGCAAATTGACGGAAGCAAGTTTTTTGCAATTGGAGAAGGTGTTGCGCTCGAGCGTCGTAAGCTCGGAGTTTCCGAGGAACTTGACTTCTTTGAGGTTGTCGCAATCGCTGAAGGCGTACATGCCGATCGTCTTGACGCTATCCGGGATCTCTACCGACTCGATGAAGTCGTTGTTCTGGAAGGCGTACCGAGAAATGCCGGTCACGGGATACCCTTTGTAATTGGCGGGGATCACGATGTGCTTCGACTTGTTCACGCGCGCGTCGTCCTGTACGAAATAGGAAGTCGTAGTTCCGGTCGCAGGTTTCTGCGTGACGGCGTCGTAATAGATCAATCCGTCATATTTGCAGATGCTGCAGAGGTTGCTCTCCGTAAAGTCATGCTCGCCGGAAGCGGTTTCTCCGCAGTCACCGCGATTGCACGTTGCTTTGTGCGTGGTTTCGGTTTGCTCGCTGAGTACCCAGCTGTGCCCGAGCGCGGGCTGGGTGATCTGTTCGATGTGATAGCCGCATTTCGAACAGGTCTTCACAATGCCGGCGGGAACGGTACAAGTCGCTTCGCTTGCCTCCGTGCCGACCAGGGTGCATTCCTCTTCCAAGGAGTAGCCGCAGCCGTTCTCACAGACCTGGATGTGGCGACCGTCGTTGGTGGGCTGCACGGGACCCATTTTGTGGTTGAGTTTTTCCACGTCGGTAACGCCGATGGAGTAGGTGCAAACGGTGCATTTCTGTCCCTTTCTGCCCGCGGCGTTGCAGGTGGGAGCCTGCGCAACGCTCTTCATCGTGCAATTTTGCTCTTCGCGGAATTGGCAGCGGGTGCATTCGCGGTAGTGCTTGCCCGCGTTGTCCGAGATCCAGGTGTTGATCTCCGTGCCGAAGTCATGCCCGAGCTTGGAGTAGGTCTCGCGCGCGGATCGGGTGCAGGTCTTGCACCGTCTGAGCACATAGCCGCCCGTCGTGCAGGTAGCCTTTTCTTCGGAGGCGACTTCCATGTTGCACGGCTTCGAATCTTTTGCAAGGCAAACGGTGCAGGTGCGGTAGTGGGTCTGTCCGTCGAGAGATTGCGCCCACGCGCGGCTCCATACATGTTCGCCGAGCGTATCGGATCGGTCGTCGATCGAGTCTCCGCCGCACACGCTGCACCGATATTCGGTATAGCCGTATGTCTGGCAGGTCGCCTTTTGGGTCTTCGTCACTTCGCGAGAGCAGGCTACGGGTTCCTCCGAAAATTCGCAACCTCCACGGGTGCAGGTGCGGTAGTGGGTGTTGCTCTCCTTGTTGAAGTAATAGCCGCTCAACTTGTGCCCGAGCGCCACGCCTTCGTCGTGTTCATAGACGTGCGCGCACACCGAACAGGTATGGATGTGCCTTGCGGGGGTGGTGCAGGTCGCGGGCGTCGTCTGCGTGTTGTAGGTGCAGCTCTGCCGATCGGTCGAGGAGCACCGCGTGCACTTCATAACGTGGGTGGAATCGTCGATCGAAATGGGTTGCGCGTCGTCGAGCACCCAATTGTGCCCGAGCGCTCTCTGCCCCTCTTCCCGGATCTGATAGTGGCACACCGTGCAGGTCCTTGTGGTGTAGCCCGCGTCGGTGCAGGTGGGGGGAGTGGGCGTTCCCGCGTCGTAAGAGCAGTTCACGGTATCCCGATGGTTTTTATCGCGGGTGCAATAGCGGTAGTGGGTGCCGTTTTCGCCCATGATCCAAACGCTGCCGTTGTAGTCGTGACCGAGCGCTTCCTGCACGTCGAGATGCTGCACGCCGCCGCAAGTCCGGCAGGTATACACGGTATAGCCGCCCGTCAGGCAGGTCGCGGCGATCGTCTCGCTCACTTTGAGGTCGCACTCCGTGATCACTTCTCTTTCGTCGCCTCCGTCGCAATTGGGGCGCATGCACACCTTTTTGTGCGTCTGCGTGCCGGGGATCAGCTCTTCGCGACCGTAGTCATGCCCGAGCGGCGCACCCGTCGTCTCGGTGTATCGGTTGGTGCAGTGGGGGCAGGTGAAGGTCGTCGTCCCCGCGGTGAGGCAGGTGGAGTTGACCGTCGACGCCTCAAATGCGCAGGGCTGCTTTTCGCTGTACGCCTTCGAGCCCACCTTCGCCTCGCAGTTTGCGCGGGTGCAGGAATGCTCGTGATAGTAGACCGTCTTGCCGTTTTCCACTACTTGGGTCGCCGTCCACGGACCCCACTGATGTCCGAGCGCCGCCACATCGCCCACATCCTTGGAATAGAGGCAGGTCTCGCACACTTCGGTCACGTCCGCGGGCGTGGAACAAGTGGGTACCCCGCTGACCCGCTTCATCGTGCAGTCGCTGTAATCCTTTTTGCCGCACGTCTGGCAGGTGCGGTAGTGGCGGGAGCGCTGGGTAAATTCGTTGTCGTGCGTGTAGGTCGCGGACCAGTCGTGGGAGAGCATGGGGATCTCCACCTCGTAGCTGCCGCGGCAGGTGTCGCAGGTGTATGTCGTCTTTCCGGCTGCGGTGCAGGTCGCATTTTCGGTGACGGGGGTGTATTCGCACTGCACTTTGTCTTCGTTCCCGCACACGTCGCACACCCGCTTATGGAATCTTTCCCCGCTCACTTTCTGCCAAGCGCCGTAGGAGTGCAGCCCGAATTCCTCGGTCTCCGTGGTGTAGCTGTACGTGCAGTATTTGCAGGTATACGTCGTCTTGCCCTTCGTCTTACAGTCGGGCGCGGTGCTCGAAGCGTCGTATTCGCAGCTCTTCGTCTCGCGGGCGTCGCAGTGGAGGCAGGTGTGATAGTGCGAACCTTGAGAGGTTTCGTCCATCGTCCAACTGTCGGGGTAGGTATGTCCCGTTGCGCTCTGCGTCTCGGGATCGAATGTCTGATAGCTGCCCTCGCAGATCGGGCAGATGTGGGTGGTGTATCCGTTCTGCGTGCAGGTCGCCTTCGTCTCCACTTCGGTGAGGAATTCGCACTGCGCTTCGTTGTGCTCTTCGCATACCGCACAGTCCTGATAGTGCTTGTGCTCCTCTTCATCGAATTTCCATACCGACCAGTTGTGCCCGCTCGTCAGCACTTCGTTTTTCTGCACTTTGAGGTGACAGTCGTCGCATTCGTACACGTCGTAACCGTTATCGGTGCAGGTGGGCAGCACTTGTTCCTTGAAGGTGGGCTCGCACGGTGCGTCCTGCTCTTCTTTGCAGTTCGTCCGCGTGCAGTAACGCACATGGAGCCCCGTGCCCTCCACGGGCTGCCACGCGCCCCACGTGTGCGTCAGGGGCGCTACGATGTCGTCTTTGAAGCTGCCCGCGCAAACGGAGCAGGTCTTCAAAGTAAAGCCGCTTTCGGTGCAGGTGGGGTCGGTCTTCACTCCCTCGTCGAACGAGCAAGCCTCGCTCGTGGTGTGGGTGCTGTCCCGCTTGCAGACGCCGATGTGCGTGTGGGTCGCTTCGTCGAAGGTCCACACCCAATCATGCCCGAGTTTCTCTGTCTCGTTGTCGGTGTAGCGGTATCCGCAGGCGGTGCAGCCGTAGGTCGTCACGCCGCCCTCGGTGCAGGTCGCGGTCGTCTCCGCGGAGACGAGGAAGTCCTTGCATTCGCCCGTCTCCACATGGGAGCTGTCGAGCTTGCAAGTGCGGGTATGCCCGCCGTTGCCGTCGGAGACCCACGCGCCCCAATCGTGCGTGTGCGTGTGAGCTTCTTCGCAGGCGGCAAATCCCAACACGCCGCACAGCGTTGTCAAAAGAACCAAACAGACGGTTAAAAGTTTTTTCATAAACTCTCCTAAAAACTGTCGAATTTGCAAAAATAATGACACTGCCATAAGATTATATCATATTCGGGGAGAGCGGTCAAGATTTCGCCGCAAAATTTTTCGACAAAAATAGTGAGGGCGCGCGGGCATGCGCGCAAAGCCCTCCGCATGGTGCGGAGGGCATAAAAAAACTGTGAGGGCTTTTTTTGTTGCAATTTACCGGAGCGGGAACGCGGCAGGTGACTCCGACAAAGCTACCTCATGGCACACGCGCGGCACCGTTTAGTGCTGCTGTATCCCTACCCTGACACGGTTCGCGGACGCACGTTGCATAAGACCTTGTTATCAACATTCCTTGTCGCGCGCAGCCTCCCATAGACTGCACCGAGAAAAGCGTTCGGCTCTGCTATAGCGGATTGCAGATACAGGGCACCGCTAACTCCCCGCCTATCACAGCACAACCAGTATACCCCAAACGCGCAAAATTTGCAAGCGTTTTTTCCGAGAAATCGCACAAGCCGCCGCGAGGGGCGCAATTTGCTTGTCTTTCCCTGCGAATCGTGATAGAATATGGGGAAAAAGGAGGAGAAAAATGGGCGTCGTCAAATTCGGCTTCAAATATTGGAAAAAATATCTGCCGCTTTCTCTCCTTGCCAAAGTGTTTTCGTTTTTGGCGATCCTCTGCGACCTTGCGCTTCCGCTGCTCGACGCGGGGTTTATCGACTATATCATCGCCTACGACCCCGCCTCTCCTCCCGCAAGCGAGAGCTTTCTCGACGTGCTCTTTCGGGGCATGCTCGGCGAACCGGGGACCTGGACGCTGTTCTGGCACATTTCGCTCGTCTTTGCTGGGGTGTTCCTGTGCCGCATCCTCTTTTTGTACCTCAAAAACGTCACCTTTCAGTGGTGCGGGTTGAGAATGGAGTGCGACCTCCGCGCCGCAACCTACGAAAAACTCCTCTCTCTCGACGAAGAGACGATCTCGGGCTACAACATCGGCGAACTGCTGACCACGATGAACCGCGATACCATCATCTTAAAAGAGATGTATTCGCGCATTTCGATGAACATTTTCGATTCGCTGTGCGTGCTCGTGTTCTCGGTCGTCATGCTCACGAGTTTCGACCCCTACCTTCTCATTCTGCCCGCATGCCTTGCGCCCTTTTACGCGGCGGCGCTCCTGCGCTATCTCAAACTCTCGCGGAAGCATTTCCGCGCCATCCGCGAAGGATATTCCCGCATCAATCTCACCGTGCAGGAGAACATCGACGCCGTGCGCATCGTGCGCTCCTTCGCGGGCGAGGAGACGGAACTTCGGAAATTCGATCGGGACAACAACGAGGTGTACCGTCTGCAACGGGAGGAAGTCAAGCTCTCGGCAAAGTACGAGAGCATTTTCTCCGCCTTTCAACAAGCGGCATATGTGGGAACGGTCATCATCACGGTGGTGCTCGTGCTCGGCGGAAAGTTCCACATCGGCGCGCTGACCGCGGTGACGACGTACGTCACCAAGATCGTCTCCCACATCACCCAGCTCTCCCGCTCTTTTTTTCAGATGCAGAACCAGCTCGTCTCGGGCGGGCGGCTCAAACGCTTCCTCACCGAGGAGGGACGGGTGGCGGATCACCCTTCCGCGCTTGTGCCCTCGCGGCAGCCGCACATCGCATTCGAAGGCGTCTTTCTCACGTTGGGGGAAAAGAGCGTGCTCAAAAACATCACCCTCGATATTCCGTACGGCAAACGCGTGGGGGTGATGGGCGGCACGGGCAGCGGAAAATCCGTGCTGCTGAAAACGCTCTGCCGCACCTTCGACGTCACGTCGGGGCGGATCACGCTCGACGGAAAAGACATCCGCGAATATTCTCTCGAAGCGCTCAGGAGCGAATTTTCCTACGTCTTTCAGGACGTGTTCCTCTTTTCCAACACGGTGGATGCGAATATTGCGTTCGCCCATCCCGAATGCGAAGAGGAGATCGTGCTCGACGCCGCCGAAACGGCGCAGGCTGCGCGCTTTATCGAGCGGCTCTCCGAGGGGTATGAGACCATCGTCGGCGAACGCGGGATCGGGTTGTCCGGCGGGCAGAAGCAGCGCGTCTCCATTGCCCGTGCGCTCGTAAAGGGAGCGCCCGTGCTCGTGCTGGACGACGCCTCCTCCGCCCTCGACATGGCGACCGAGCGCCGCGTGCTCGCCGCTTTGAAGGAGACCTGCCCCGGGCAAACGCTCCTCATCTCCGCACACCGCGTCTCCTCCGTGATGGATTGCGACGAGGTGATCTATCTCCGCGACGGCGAGATCCTCGAACGGGGCACCCCGCAGGAACTGATCTTGCGGGACGGCGCGTTTGCGGCGATCTGGAAATTGCAGACGAGCGACGGACAGCTCGACGATTCCTCTTACGGAAAGGGGGAATTGTGATGAAGAGAAACACCTATTATCTCGACGAAGAACTCAATTCGGACAAGGTGGACATCAAATATCTGAGGCGCCTGCTCTCCCGCCTTAAATCGCGGAAGAAACTTTTTCTCATTGCGCTGGCGCTGCTTGTTGCGTCCTCCGTTTTCGTGCTCATTCCGCCGGCGATCATCCGCTACCTCGTCAACGATGTTCTCACACGGGAGGGCGACAAGACCCTCTCCCTCACGCTCTGCATGGTTGGGTTGGGCGTCCTCGGCGTTCTCACCTCCCTCATGCCCTATTTCCACAAATCGATCATGGGCAATATCGGGCACGGCGTCATCGCAGAACTCAGGAGAGAGATCTTCGAACGTTTGCAGGAGCTCCCCTTCGAATACTACGACGCCCGTCCGGCGGGCAAGATCTCCATACGGGTCACGGAATACATCAACGAGCTTGCCGATTTTCTCACCGAGCATCTGCTCAATTTTATTGTGGACATCCTGAAGATCTGCACGGCGACGGTCTTCATGCTCTGCATGAGTCCGCTGCTCACCGCCGTGGTGTATGCCGCCATCCTTCCGCTCGTCGTGAGTATCTTTCTCATCAAAAAGCAGGTGCGGCGGCTCTTCCGCAAACACCGCGCCAAAAATTCCAACCGCAACGCCTTTATCGTCGAGTCAATTATGGGCGAAAAGGTCATCAAAAACAGCAACCGGAGCGCGTTCAACCGCGCGGTGTATCGCGACTTACAGGAGGACAGCGCCGCCTGCTGGATGAAGATCGTGCGCAGAAACGAGCTCAATACCCCCATATCGGAGTTTTTCTGGAACGCGGGCATCCTCGCCATGTATGCCGTGGCATTCGCCTTCGCAGCGGATGCGACCATGGCGGGGACCGTCATCGCCTTTTTGCTGTATGCGAGCGTGTGCGCGGAGCCTCTGCTTCAACTCGGCGCGGTATTGCAACAGTTCTCGCAGGTCTCGGCGAACCTCGAACGCATCTACGAGACGATCGACGCGCCCGTCTCCATCCGCGACAAGGAACATGCCGTCACGCTCGAAAACATCGAGGGGAGGGTGGACTATCACGACGTCACGTTCGGCTACGAAGAGGGGGTGAACGTCCTCGAACACTTCGACCTCCACGTGCGGGCGGGGGAGAAGATCGCCCTCGTCGGTCCCACGGGTGCCGGCAAGACGACCGTCATCAACCTGCTCACCCGCTTTTACGATGTGAAGGAGGGGAGCGTGCAGGTGGACGGCAAGGATGTGCGCGACGTCACGCTGCGCTCTCTGCGCAAGGAGATCGGCGTGCTCATGCAGGAGCCCTTCCTGTTCAAGGGGACCATTCTCGACAATATCCGCTACGGGACCCCCGAAGCGACGGACGAGGAATGTATCGCCGCCGCCGAAAAGATCTATGCCGACCGCGTTGCGGCGCGCTTTCCCGAGGGATTTTTCGGGCAGATCGAGGCGCGCGGCGAGGGGCTTTCCGCGGGCGAGAAACAGCTTGTCTCCTTTGCGCGCATCGTGCTGAAAAACCCCAAGATCATCATTTTAGACGAAGCGACCAGCGCTATCGACTCGGAGACGGAGCTCCTCATCCAAGGAGCCCTGGACAGCATTCTCGCGGGCAAGACGGCGTTCATCGTGGCGCATCGGCTCTCCACCATCCGCAAGGCGGACCGCATCCTCTACATTGCGGATAAGGGCATCGCGGAAGAGGGGAGCCATGAGGAGCTCCTTGCAAAGCAGGGGCTGTATTACAGGTTGAATATGCGGAAGTGATCCCGCGCAAAATAAAGGAGAAATTATGGCAAATTGTACGCACGATTGCTCTACATGCAGTTCCGCCTGCAACACGAGGAGCAAGCAGTCGTTTATCAAGCCGCTCGGCAAGGGCTCGCACGTCAGGCGGGGGATCGCCGTCGCAAGCGGGAAGGGGGGGGTCGGCAAGTCGCTCACCGCTTCCCTTCTCGCCGTCCGCGCGAGCGCAAAGGGGTATCGGACCGCCTTGCTCGACGCCGACGTCACCGGTCCCTCCATACCCAAGATGTTCGGCGTGCACGAACTCGCAACGGGAGAGGAAAATGCGATCCGCCCCGTTCTTGCGAAAGGGGGTATCAAGCTCATGTCCATGAATTGCCTCTTGGAGCACGAAGATGACCCCGTGGTATGGCGGGGCTCCCTCATCGCGGGGGCGTGTCTGCAATTCTGGACGGACGTCGTTTGGGGAGATGTCGACATTATGTTCATCGACATGCCGCCCGGAACGGGGGACGTGCCGCTCTCCGTCTTCCAGAGCATCCCGCTCAGCGGGATCGTCGTCGTCACCACTCCGCAGGACCTCGTGGAGACCATCGTGGGGAAGGCGGTGAAGATGGCAAACCTCATGAACGTGCCCATCCTCGGGCTCGTCGAGAACATGAGTTATCTCAAATGCCCCGGATGCGGCAGGGAAATCGAACTCTTCGGCAGGAGCAAGGCGGAGGAACTAGGCAAAAAGTTCGGCGTG
Source organism: uncultured Clostridia bacterium (assembly GCA_947626305.1). Taxonomy (GTDB): domain Bacteria; phylum Bacillota; class Clostridia; order Christensenellales; family Borkfalkiaceae; genus Gallimonas. The sequence goes on from CANQRP010000003.1 coordinate 20,919, forward strand.
CCCGCCACGGCGCGCATGCCGCTCGATCCCTCGCTCGCTTCGCTTGCGGACGAGGGCAGGATCGCGGAGGCGGATACCGATCCGCTGGCGGAGATCTTCTTGCAGGTCGAGCATTCGCGTGAGATCGAGGACCGTTTGGGGTAAACCAAAACGGAGCATCCCTTCGTCGGTATGGGGCTGCGCCTGCTTCTTATCAAAAAAATCATGCAAAAACAGCGAGGGAGCTCCTCGCTGTTTTGATGTGACGTTCGCTTCGTTTTGTACCGTGTTTACTTTTTGGCATCCTCTTCGGGGGTCTCCACAACGATAATATGGGTCGCCGCCCAGCGCTTGATGGAATCCAGCGCGTTCTCGCAGGAAGTGCGGGTCTTGTAGTCGGCACTCGTCGCAAGCAGTCGCTTGTTCGCATTGTTCACCTGTACGAAGAAGCTGCCGCTCTTCGTCTCCACCACTTCGAGCCGCCCCGCCGCGATATTGTCCTGATAGGTCTTGATGCCGGACTTGGCGCTCGAGAGGCTGGCGTAGGGGGAGCTGCTCTTTATCATCACTTCGCCGTTGGAGGCAACGAGGCGGAAGCCGTAGCCTCCCCGATCTTCCTCATAGACGATCCATTTGCCCACGGACTCCTTTTTTACGGGCTTTGCGGGCACAGCCTTCTTTGCGGGTTTGTCTTGCTTCATGGTCTCCTCCCTTTCATCCGTCGTTTCCGCGGCGGTCTTTTTCTCTTTTTTCACGGGTACGAACACATATCCCGCCATATCGTTCTTTGCGGTTTTTTTGGGCTCCTCGGGAGCGGGCTCCGGCTCGGGCGCAGGTTCCGGCTCGGGAGCGGGCTCGGATGTCTCTTCCGCGGGGGCGGGTTCCTCCCGCACTTCTTCTTCCGCGGGGGCGGGTTCCTCCCGCACTTCTTCCTCCGCGGGAGCGGGTTCCTCCCGCACTTCTTCCTCTGCGGGAGCGGGTTCGTGCGCGGGCGCCTCTTCGCCGATCCGAGGAGACTCCTCCGCGGGCGTCTCTTCCGCGGGCGCGGGCGCCGCTTTGCGCTTCTTGGAGCGGGCGATCTCCACCGCAAGCAACACCACCAACGTGACGATCAGCAGGAGCACGACGCCGAGCACCGCGATCAGCGCAACATGGTCTTTCATATACTCGATCAAAGGTTCCATATTTTCTTCTCCTCCATTTTGCTCATTATACCATATTATGGGGCGTCTGTCAATTCATTGACAAATTTTTTTATTTGCGCTATGATAAAAACATGAATGTGATCGTCATCGGCGGGGGCACCGCCGGCATGGTATCAAGTATCCTTCTTGCGCGGCGCGGATGCAGCGTCACCCTGCTCGAACGCGGCGAACGGCTGGGGAGAAAGCTCTCCGCGAGCGGGAACGGGCAGGGCAACGTCACCAATCTCGGGATGGGCGCGGAACACTATTTTTCGGACGACAAGGAGAAAGTCGCGCGGGCGCTCTCCCGCTTCGGCGCGGAGGATACGGTGCGCTTTTTGGAGGAGATGGGGGGGATCTTTTTGCCCGACGCCCGCGGAAGGGTATATCCCGCAAGCCGTCAGGCGTCCGCCGTCACCGACCTTCTGCGTGCGGAACTCTCCCGTCTCGGCGTGGAAGTCCGCCTGAATGCGCGGGTGTCGGCGCTCTCCCACGACGGCGATTTTCACGCCCTTTGCGGAGGTGAGCGCGTTTCGGCGGAACGGGCGATCCTTGCCGCGGGCGGGAAGGCGGCGCCGAACTTCGGCACGGACGGTTCCGCGTTTGCGCTTGCGGAGGGGTTCGGGCACACCGTCGTGCCCTGCGCTCCCGTGCTCGTGCAGCTCCGCTGCGACCCGTCGCGCGTGCGCGGGCTCAAGGGGATCCGCGTCGACGCGGTTTTGTGCGTCGAGCGGAAGGGGAGATGTATCTTTCGCGTCCGCGGCGACGTGCTTTTCACCGAGAGTGGCGTATCGGGCGACGCGGTATTCCGCGCCTCCTCTTACGCGGAAGCGGGGGACAGATTGCTGCTCGACTTTCTTCCGGACGTGGAGGAAGGGCGTCTCCGAGCGGCGCTCGAACGCAACCCGGGCGCCGAAAAACTGCTGTGCATCGTCAACAACGGGCTGGGGCGCGCGCTCCGCAAACAAGCCGCGGACGACGCGGGGCTGCTCCGGCTTATCAAGGCGTTTCCGCTCGAAGTCAAGGGCACGCTCGGTTTTCCCTATGCGCAGGCGACGCGGGGAGGCATTCCGCTCGGCGAGACGGACGAAAATTTGCAGAGTCTCAAACGGCGCGGGCTGTTTTTTGCGGGGGAGATGCTGAACGTGGACGGCGAGTGCGGCGGCTACAATCTGCAATGGGCGTTCACGTCGGCGCACATTGCGGCGGAGGGGGCGCTCTCATGACGCTGCAATTCACCCTTTCCCCCGGGCAGAGCGAGGAGGAGCTCAAAAAGCTCTGCGAAAAGAAATTTCATGCGCCGATGCGCTACTTCAGGATCCTCAGAAAGTCGCTCGACGCACGCAGGAAATCGGACATCCGCTGGGTATACACGGTGGAGTGCGATACCCGCATTCCCGCCGAAAAACCGCACCCGTGTGAAAAGATCAAAGGGGAAACGCCGCACGTCGTCATTGCGGGGGCGGGTCCCGCGGGACTGTTCTGCGCGGTGCGGCTCGCAGAACACGGCATCGCGCCGCTCGTCGTCGAACGGGGGAAAGCCGTGGAAGAGCGCGCAGGCGACGTCGCCGCGTTCTTTCGCACGGGGGTGCTCGACCCGCAAAGCAACGTCCAGTTCGGAGAGGGGGGCGCGGGCACGTTTTCGGACGGAAAGCTGAACACCCAAACGAACACGCCCTTCAATCGGGAGGTGATCGAGACCTTTCTCGCTTTCGGGGCGCCCGCGGAGATCGGCTACCTCAACAAGCCGCACATCGGCAGCGACAATTTGCAAAAAATCGTCGCGAACATGCGCAAGTTTCTCCTCGAGCAGGGGGGCGAGATCGAATATTGTTCGAAGTTGGAGGATATAAAATTGCAGGACGGCGCCCTGCGGGAAGTCAAGATCGGCGGCGCGTGGCGGCGGGCGGACGAGCTTGTGCTCGCCGTCGGTCACAGCGCGCGGGACACCTTCGAAATGCTCCTTTCCCGCGGCTTTTCGATGGAACAAAAAGAATTTGCGGTGGGGGTGCGCATCGAGCACTTGCAGGAGCGGATCGGCAAAAGTCAATACGGAGCGCAATTCGGCTTGTTGCCGCCCGCCGATTACAAGCTCGTCTCCCATGCGGGGGAACGGGCGGCGTTCACCTTTTGCATGTGTCCCGGGGGAACGGTGAGGGCGGCGTGGTGACAAACGGGATGAGCAACTTTGCACGGGAGGGGAAAAACGCAAATTCCGCGCTCGTCGTGCAGGTCAAGAGAGCGGATTTCGGCGGAACGCATCCGCTTGCGGGCGTGGAATTCCAGCGGAAGTTGGAGCGTGCCGCATTCCGTGCGGGCGGCGGGGAATATCGCGCTCCCGTGCAGCTTGCGGGGGACTTTCTCGCGGGGCGGGAGAGCACGCGCTTCGGCGAAGTGTTGCCAACCTATGCCCGCGGAACGGCATTTGCCCCCATGGACGCCCTCTTTCCCGCCGCGATCACGGGTGCGCTGCGCGCCGCGTTGCCCGATATGGACGCCCGATTGAAGGGTTTTGCGGCTGCCGACGCGGTTCTGACGGGGGTGGAGTCGCGCACCAGTTCGCCCGTGCGCATTGTGCGGGGGGAGGACTTACAGGCGATCGGCAAGCGCGGGATCTACCCCTGCGGCGAAGGCTGCGGATATGCCGGCGGGATCATGTCGGCAGCGGCGGACGGGCTGCGCGTGGCGGAGCGCATCGCCGAAAAATATCTGTAACGCAAACATACAAGCAAGCCCCCGACAATGCCAGGGGCTTGCTTGTGAGAGAATATGAAAAAATTGTGGAGTATGGGAAAGTTGAGGCATCTCTTCGTGAGATGTCTATAATTTACCATCCTTTCGTGTTCGTTTCGTGAAGATTGGGTCAAAGATCGAAGAATTCTCGCCGATGAAAAAAATCAAAAGAATTTCGGGCTACCCCTTGCAAACGCAAACGAATTATGGTAAAATAAAACAAACTTTATATTTAGGGGGAAAGAACATGAGAAAGACTCAAGGCATTCTTGCGCTTGCGCTCGGCTCCGTACTGGCGCTCGGCATGTTTGCGGGCTGCGGAGACAAGGGGGACTACGAGCAACTTCCCGAAGCAACGCGCATTTGTTATGACAATTTGCCCGACGACGGCATTTCCATCGCCGCGGCGGACACCGTTTGCGAAGTGAAGGGAGCTACCTCCCGCAAGGAATACGGCATCGACGGCAGCGAAGTGCCCGAGAACACCGTCGTCTCCTACGAGGGAGACACCGTTACCGCAAAGAGCGCGGGCACCGCGGTGTTTACGATGAAGGACGGCTCTACGGAGCGCGTCGAGGTCGTTCCCGCCTACACCACCGATCCCGGCAACCAATATGCGGGAATTTCGCAGGGAACTTCGCAGGATTATTTGCAGAGCGGGACAATGCTCGGCGGCACCCACGATCCCTCTCTCATCGAGGTGATCGAGGACGGCAAACCCGCCTATTACATCTTCTCCACCGGCTGGGATGAAGGCAACGAAATCAGAAAATCGACGGACCTTATTCACTGGAAATACTTGGGAAAGGCGACGACGGCTAACGTGCAAATTTCCGCGATCGCGGAGTGGGAAGAGGAAGTCAATCAGGAGACTACGATCGCAGGTCATGCGGGGCAACCCAGCATACAATGGTGGGCTCCCGACATCGTGCCCGCTTCGGGCGGCGGATATTGGCTGTACACCTGCTGCGTCTCCAACATTCTCCATCAACAGTCCGACGGGAAGTCCTACTCCAAGGCATGTATCGTACTCTTCTATTCGGATAGCTTGGCAGTCGGCTCCTTTACCTACAAGGGCGTTCTGATGCAGTCCTGCATTCCGGACGGCTCCGAGGGGGCGATCGACGTCAACTCCATCGACCCGCAGATCATCTACGACCCCGACGGCAAGATGTATATGGCATACGGCTCCTTCGGGACGGGCAACTGGATGCTCGAACTCAATCCCAAAACGGGGCTCAGAAAGGACGGCGTCTATAAGGACGGCAAATTCCTCGATTGGCAGAAGATCAGAGAGTACCGCACCGAGGCGACGGGCATCTACACCAAGTACAAACAGGGCGAGGAAGTCAAGCACGATTTCTACGGCACCATGATCTCGCAGGGCGCGATGGAAGCTCCCGTCATCGCCCGTCACGACAACGTCACCGTCTCCGACGAAACGGGGAAGGTGATCGAAGAAGGCAAAACGTTCTACTATTCCATGCATTCCTACAATGGGCTCGCGCAGGCGTACCAGATGTGGGGCGGCAGAAGCGAGAGCCCTTGGGGCAGATATACCTCCGTCGGCGGCGAGGGGGTCTATAACGAGCGCCCCGGCGCAACGGCAAACTCGGGTAATAAGTACATGGGGTCGTTCACGTGGTCGTATAAGGCGGCGGGCGTGTTCGAACCCGACATCGTGCTCCCCGGGCACAACGACCTCTTCACCACGAGCGACGACGTGAACATCGCGGCGTACATCACGAGAACGCCCTCCTACAATCCCAACGGCGATCTCGTGTTCATGGTCCAGCTCCACCAGTACTATCTGAACAGCTTCGGCGACATCTGCATCAATCCCAACCGCTATGGCAAGGAGATCGACCGCACCGTCACCAAAGAGGAGCTCTTCAAGTACACCGACAACGGCAAGTTCCAGCTCATCGCCCTCGAAAACGGCACACATGCGCAGACGAGCGCAAGCAAATCGGTCGACGTCACCCTCAGTGAAGACGGCAAGATCGATTATGCGGGCACGCAGATCGGCACATGGGTCATGTACGGAAAGGGCTATATCAAGCTCTCCTTCACCGTGCTCGACAAGATCCCCGGCTTGCAGGATACCTACTACGGCGTCGTTCGTCCCGCATGGCTCAACGATCAGAACAAGTCGGGCTTCACTGTCACCTGTCTCAGCCACGGCGGCGTTGCGGCGCGCAGCACGGCGCTCTTCATGAACAACTATTCCACGCTCGACGTGCAGTAAAAGCAAATGCGAAAGGGCTCCCCGCGGGGAGCCCTTTTTGCGCCCGCCGCCCCGCACCGTCCGTTAAACGATCACGCTTTCATATTCGTTGGTATGCGCTCCCGTGAGGATGTTGTAGAGCTCGTTCGCGCGCACATCCGTCTCGAAGCAGGCGAGGGCGTCCTTTTTGAGACTGCCCGCGTCGCTCTTGCGCATGATGCAGGGGTAGCTCCCGCGGTTGAGTGCGCCGAGCAGTTCGGGCATATCCTTGCGGGATACGGCGAGCACCTTGCAGTAGAGGGGCGCCTCCGAGAACCCGCGCGCCTCCTTGCGCCCGATGCCCAAAAAGTTTTGCAGCAAGATCCGCTTCAAACGGGAGAGGGTGTACCGCTTGGATACGACTTTTTCGAGCGCCGCGTCGTAATCGGGATTGCTCTTTGCCATGGCGCGCAATCTGTTTTCGAGCCCCTCCGAACAATCCGGGCACTTTGTCACGCGGTCGGGCTCGTTCGCGAGCAGCGCGCACATCGCCGCCTGTTTGTAGGGCGGCTCGCGGTAAGAGGCAAGGTCGCGCAGCACGTTAGCGGGCACATTGCTCTTCAAAAGTTTGAGCGCTTTCTTGTCGCCGCTGCCGAGTGCGGTGCGCAGCGCGGTCGCGGAGGAAAAGTTTTTGAGCAGCGCGGCGTCCGCATAGCCGCCGCCCACCCGCGGAATGGGCAGGGGTTGGATCTTCGCCCCGGAGGAGAGAATGGCGCGGCAATATTCCACCCCCAAAATGTTGTTGGGGGAAGTGAGAAGTTTTTCGTCGATGTCGTGATTCAGGGAGAGCACCGTCTGCGTGCGCGCCTTTACGTAGGAAGTCCCGTCCTTCATGTTCTCTTTGAGGGTGGCTTTGAACTGCTTGTCCTCCGAAAGGGTAGCCCGCGCCGTTTTGAGAAAGTCCTCCTTGGTTCCGCTTTCGCAGCCGAAGGCGAGCACCGTCACCTCGGGGAGGGAGGAGAGGATGTGAATGGCGCCGCCCGCAAAGAGTTCGGCGGGGGAAGCGGCGAAGGCGGCGGGCAATTCCAACACGATGTCCGCGCCGCACTCCACGGCATGCCGTGCCCGTGCATATTTATGGAGCACGGCGATCTCTCCCCGCTGCGTAAAATTCCCGCTCATCAGGCAGAGGATCTTGTCGCACCCGCTCAGTTTGCGTATTTGTTCGAGCTGATAGAGATGTCCGTTGTGAAACGGGTTGTATTCCGCGACGACCGCACAAATTTTCATCTTTTTGCCCTCTTGTCCTTTACAATTTTTTTCGAATGGTGTATAATGACTTGGAAGAAGTTCCCAAGCGCTATTATACACAATACGCGGGGAAAAATAAAGCAAATTACGGAGATTTTATTATGGCATTCATGGACAAGCTCAAAGAGATCGGCAGAAAAATTACCGAGAGCGGCACGATCGTGGAAGAGATCAAGACCAAAGCAAAAGAACTCAACAAGAAAATCGTCTTGTGCGAAGGCGAAGATAAACGGGTCGTCGAAGCGGCGTCCGTCTGCACGCAGGAGCGGTTGGCTCGCATCGTTCTGCTCGGCAATGAGGAGGAGATCAAAAAGAACAACGAGGGCGTGGACCTCAGCTGCATCGAGTTCATCGACCCCGCAACTTCTCCCAAACTCAAAGACTATGCCGCCCTGCTTTACGAATTGAGAAAGGCGAAGGGCATGACGGAAGAACAGGCATTGGAGCAGGCGAAAGATCCCACCTTCTTCGGCGCGCTCATGCTCAAAAACGGCGACGTGGACGGGCTTGTCTCCGGCGCTTGTCATTCCACCGCAAACACGCTGCGCCCCGGGCTTCAGATCATCAAGACCGCACCCGGCGTCTCCTCCGTCTCGAGCTTCAACCTCATGGTGGCGCCTGCAACGGGGAATAAATATGTGCCCGATGGGAAGATCGTGTTTGCCGATTGCGGGCTCAACCCCACTTACACCGCGGAAGGGCTTGCCGACTGCGCCATCGCCACGGCAAAGAGCGCAAAGGAGATCGCGGGGCTCGAACCGAGAGTTGCTATGCTCTCCTTCTCCACCATGGGCAGCGCGAAGCACGACCTCGTGACCCTCGTGCAGGAGGCGACGCGCATCGCAAAAGAAAAGGCGCCCGACCTCAAGATCGAGGGCGAACTGCAATTCGACGCGGCGATCGTCCCCGAAGTTGCCGCCCTCAAAGCGCCGCAGAGTGAAGTTGCGGGGCATGCGAACGTATTCATCTTCCCCGATCTTCAAGCGGGGAACATCGGCTACAAGATCGCGGAACGGCTCGGCGGATTCCAGGCGATCGGTCCCATCTGCCAAGGCTTTGCAAAACCGCTCAACGACCTTTCCCGCGGCTGCAAGGCGGACGACATCGTCTGCGCGGTCGCGATCACGGCGCTGCAAACAAGATAAAGGTTCACACGATTTCTTGCTTTGCAATAAATCGTCGTGAGCGGATAGGCTTTCGTGCCTTTCAGAACTCTTAGCCGCGCAGACTTTCTGTTTTATCGGACAAGAAGGCAAAAGGTTTTGCCAAATTGGGTCGCCCTACTTCGCCTTTGGCTCGTGCCGCGCTTAGAGAAACAGAATAGCGCGCGGGGCGGCGGAAGTGAATTCCGCCTAAGGCAAGTCATTAGAACGAAAGAGACGTATCCCAAACAAAAAAAATCGACCTGACCATGAGGTAATCTATGAAAATTTTAGTTATCAACGCGGGGAGTTCCTCCCTTAAATATCAACTCATCGATATGGAAACGGAATCGGTGCTCGCAAAGGGCGGGTGCGAACGCATCGGCATCGACGGCGGCAAGCTCACCCATAAAGCGAATGGCGAGACGTTTGTCATCGAGCAGGACCTGCCCGACCACACCGTGGCGATCTCCCTCGTGCTCAAAGAACTCGTCGACGCAAAGGCGGGCGTCATCAAGAGCATGGACGAGATCGACGCCGTGGGGCACCGCGTCGTCGCGTCGGGAGAGGCGTTCACCAAGACGACGCTCGTCACCGACGAAGTGATGGAGACGATGGAGGTCATCAAAGAACTCGCGCCTCTCCACAACCCCGCCGCCATTTTGGGCGTAAACGCCTGCCGTGCCGTGATGCCCGGCAAAAAGATGGCGCTCGTATTCGACACCTCCTTCCATGCCACCATGCCCGACTACGCCCATCTCTATGCGGTGGATTACGACGACTATAAGCAGTACAAAGTGCGCCGCTACGGCGCGCACGGCACGTCGCATAAGTTCGTGTCGCAGGCGGCGGCTGAGTACCTCGGCAGAGACATCGAGGACCTCAAGATCATCACCTGCCACCTCGGCAACGGTTCCTCCATTTCGGCGGTGAAGGGAGGAAAGTGCATCGATACTTCCATGGGCTTCACTCCCTTGGCGGGCGTCCCGATGGGGACCCGCAGCGGCGACATCGACTACGCGGCAGTGGAATTTTTGTGCCGCAAGAAGGACATGACGATGGCGGAAGGGCTGACCTATCTCAACAAAAAGTGCGGGATGCTCGGCGTCTCGGGCGTCTCTTCCGACTTCCGCGACCTCTGTGCCGCCAAGGAAGCGGGCAACGACCGCGCCCGCCTTGCGCTCGACATGTTCAACTATTCCTGCAAGAAGTACGTGGGCGCCTATATGGCGGCGCTCGGCGGACTCGACGTTCTCGTGTTTACCGCGGGCGTGGGGGAGAACACCTCGTCCGTGCGGAAGGCGATCTGCGAGAATATGGAGGCGTTCGGCATCGTTCTCGACGAAAAGAAAAACAACGAGAAGAACGACGGAACGATCCACGATCTCTCCGCGGAGGGTTCGCGCGTGAAGATCCTCGTCATCCCCACCAACGAAGAACTCGTGATCGCGCGGGAGACGGCGGCGCTCGTGTGATTTTTCGGAAAAATTGCAAATCACAGGCAAAAGCGATTGACAAACCCGCCGAAAAATAATATACTTTTTAAGTCAATGGCGTTCAAACTCGACGTCCGCAGGGCAAATGCGGAAAAAAAGTACGCGGGAGAGCTCTCTTTCACCTTCGAAGCGGACGCTTCGCTCGTGGAGATCCCCTTCGTCTCCATCTCCTCGCCCGTGGAGGCAACCCTCCACTACGAGATCTTGGAGGACGACTCCGTGGAGATCACGGGGAGTCTTGCCTTCTCGCTCAAAGGAAGCTGTTCGCGTTGTCTTCGCGAAACGCAGCAGCGCATCGTGGGCGATGTGGAGGGGTACTTTGTTCCGGACGGAGAGGACGGGGAAGATTATTCCTATTCGGGCGGCGTCATCGATTTCGGCGAGTTTTTGCGTGACAGTGTGATTTTTCTCATGCCCGCGCGGCTCGTTTGCGGCGATTCCTGCGCCGCTCCCGATTACAAAGAAGATTAAGGAAAGAGGTGAGATAAATGGCAGTACCCAAGGGAAAACAATCGAAGAGCAGAACGAACAAGCGGTTTGCAAACTACAAGGCAACGGAGCCTACGCTCGTCGAGTGCCCGCATTGCCACGAACTGAAAGTCGCGCACAGAGTCTGCAAGAATTGCGGCTACTACGACGGACAGGAAGTCGTCGCACAGAAAGAAGAAAAGAAAGACTGAGGCATTTTTCAGGCAAACAAAAGCGGACTTGACGGTAAGCCCGCTTTTTGACTTTATGTAAGATTTTGCGTGAAGGCATGAATGAGCGTTTTATGCGTCACGCTGAGCCGCCCGCACGTTTTAATGTCACCCTGCCCGCCCGCTTCTGTTGTCACCCTGAGCCGCCGAGCGAAGCGAGACGTGTCGAAGGGTCGCCGCAGTATTAAAAATAAGGCGAAGTAGGGCGACTCAATTTGGCAATTACTTTTGCCTTCTTGTCCTTCAAGGCGAGAAAGAGGACAATAAAAGTTAAAACGATAAGGAGGGTTTCCTCACGGAAAAAGATTTTGCAAAGCAAAAGATTTTTCGTGAACACATTTATGGACAGCACCGCTTTTTTCAATTTATCGTACGGAGTGTATTTGTGCACCACCTGGGATAACGGCAGACCCACGGGTTGCGTCGCCAACAGCGCCATGCAGATCACTGCAAACCCCGCTACCATTGCGGTAAGCATCAACCGCGAAAATTACACCCACAAGTGCATCAAAGACTGCGGCTATTTTGCCATGGTCGTGCTTGCGGAGGACTCCGACCCCAAACTTATCGGCAGGTTCGGCTTCATGAGCGGCGAAAAGACAGACAAGTTCGACGGGACTCCCTATTCGGTGCGTGGCAAACTCCCCATCCCCGACGGCGGACTTTGCTACTTCGTCTGCAAAGTCATCGATACGATGGAGGCGGCGACGCACACCGTATTCCTCGGCGAAGTGCTCGAGGCGGAGAACCTCCGGAAGGGCACCCCCATGACGTACGCCTACTATCACAAGGTATTAAAGGGCAAAACGTCCACCAAGGCACCCACCTATGTCGCCGATGAGCCCAAGGAGGAAGCCAAATACGTCTGTAGCATTTGCAGTTACGAATACAACGGCGACATCCCCTTCGAAGAGCTCCCCGACGATTGGGTATGTCCACTCTGCGGAATGGGCAAGGAATTTTTCCAAAAGGTCGGCGCGGACGGCAAAAAGACGTCTGCGGTCAAGAAGGAAAAGTGGGTGTGCAAGGTATGCGGCTACGTGTACGACGGAGACGTCCCCTTCGAAGAACTGCCTGACGATTGGCTGTGCCCCATCTGCGGCATGGGCAAGAGCGAGTTCGAAAAAGCAGAATAAACCACATAAAACGCGGCGGCGGGCAGAGGATCTGCCCGCCGCCGCTTCATAAAAAATTTTTTCTCCAAACGCTTGACAAAATACCCCGAGGAGGTATATACTGTGTATACCCCCACGGGGTATTGCATAATATAAAGGTAGAACGGTATGGAAAATTGTTGCTGTCAGACGAAAACGAAAGTGCGAAGCGAGGAGGAGAAGAAAAAGATCGTCTCCCGCATCAATCGCATCGCCGGGCAGATCGGCGGCGTTAAAAAAATGATCGAGGAAGATCGCTATTGCGACGACGTGCTCATTCAGCTCGCCGCGATCGACAAATCGGTGAAGAGCCTTGCGGGGGTCATTTTGGAGAGCCATATGCACTCCTGTCTCATCGAAAACATCAAGGAGGGGAATCTTTCCGTTGTGGACGAGGTCGTGGACCTCTTCAAGCGTTTCCAATAATATGAAGAAAAGATACAGCATCACGGGGATGACCTGTGCGGCGTGCGCCTCGGGCATCGAGCGCACGGTAAAAAAGCTCGGCGGGGTGCAGGCTTGCTCCGTCTCTCTCATGGGCGAGTGCATGGACGTGGAATTCGACGACGCCCTTTTGAGCGACGACAAGATCAGGAGCGCCGTCTTTTCGCTCGGCTACGGCGCATATGACTATGGCAAAGCGCCCCAAAAAAAGAGGAGCGTCAGCCCGCTCTTGGTGCGGTTCTTGCTCTCTGCCGTATTGCTTTTGCCCCTCATGTACCTCTCCATGGGGCTCTCCATGGAGGACAATTTACATCTGCCCGTGCCGCACGGTTGGTGGAACTACGGCTTCCAGATCGGGCTCGCTACCGCCATTCTCGCCATCAATTACCCGTTTTTTACGAGCGGCGTGCGCGCAATCTTCAAGCTCGTCCCCAATATGGATACCCTCATCACGGTGGGGAGCGGCGCGTCCTATCTTTACAGCCTGATCGTGCTCATTTCGGGCGCAACGGGCGGGGGACACGGGCACCTCTTCTTCGAATCGGCGGCGATGATCTGTACTCTCGTCTGCCTCGGAAAATGGCTCGAAGACCGCTCAAAACGCAAAACGGGTCGCGAAATCGAGAAGCTCATGTCCCTCGCGCCCGACGTCGTCACGGTGGAACGGGAGGGGAAGGAAGAGAAGATCTCTCTTTCGGACGTGCGCGTCGGGGACCTTCTCATCGTGCGGCAGGGGGAGTCGATCCCCGTAGACGGCGTTGTCGCCGCGGGGCATGCCTTTGTCGACCAAGCGGCGATCACGGGCGAGAGTTTGCCCGTGGAACTCACCGCGGGGAGCAGGGCGATGAGCGCTTCCCTCGTCACGAGCGGTTTTCTCAAAATCAGGGCGGAAAAGGTGGGCGAGGACACCATGCTCTCCGGCATCATCCGCATGGTGCGGGAAGCGGGCGCGAGCAAGGCGCCCATCCAGAAGCTCGCGGATCAAGTTGCCGCGGTGTTCGTGCCCGCCGTCTGCCTCATCGCGCTCGTCACCTTTGTCATCTGGATCGCGGTCACGCGCGACTTTTCGCAGGCGATCAATTATGCGGTCAGCGTGCTCGTCATCTCCTGCCCCTGTGCGCTGGGGCTTGCGACCCCCGTCGCCATCATGGCGGCAACGGGCAGGGGCGCGGCGCTCGGGATCCTCTATAAGAATGCCGAAGCGTTGCAGAAAATGGCGACGGTGCACGAAGTCATGCTCGACAAGACGGCGACGATCACCGAGGGAAAACCGAAGGTCGTGTACTATGAGGGGGACGCGGAAGCGCAGAAAATCGCATATGGGTTGGAAAAAAAGCTCAATCATCCCCTCGCGCGGTGCATCGTGGAGTTCACGAAAGCGGGCTACGAGGCGGAGAATGTGGAATATGTCGTCGGGCAGGGCGCCGTCGGGAAAGTGGGCGGCAAGACCTATTTTCTCGGCAACGAAAATCTTATGCAGGCAAAGGGCGTGAAGTTTATCGAATTGTTCGAAACGTTCGAACGGCTCACGGGGGAGGGAAAGACGGTGCTCTTTCTCGCGGACGGGAAGAACGTACTCGCTCTTTTCGCGCTTGCCGACACCTTAAAGGAAGGGAGCCGCGAGGCGATCGGCGCGCTGACCAATATGGGCTGCCTGCCCTTCATGCTCACGGGGGACAACCGCGCCGTGGCAAGTTATATCGCAAGAGAGGCGGGCTTCCCGCCCTACGACGCATGTCTTTGCGCCGAGCTGTTGCCCGAGGAGAAGCTCCGTTATGTGCGCGAAATGCGCGAGCGGAACGAGCGGGCAAAGCAGGAACTCCCCGCGGCGAGGAAGGCAAACCGCTATGTCGCCATGGTGGGGGACGGCATCAACGACGCACCCGCTTTGAAGGAGGCGGACGTCGGCATTGCAATGGGGAACGGCACGGACGTCGCCATCGAGAGTGCGGACGCCGTGCTCGTGAGCGGAGACATCGCGGCGTTGCCGCGGGCGATCGCGCTCTCCAAGCGCACCATACGCATCATCAAACAGAACCTCTTTTGGGCATTTTTCTATAATTGCATCGGCATTCCGCTCGCCGCGGGCGCATTTTCGTGGGCGGGCGTTGTGCTCAATCCCATGATCGCGGCGGCGGCGATGAGTCTTTCTTCCCTCTTTGTGGTGACGAACGCGCTGCGCCTCATGCGCTTTGGCAAGAGGACCGAAAGGGGAGAAGCCCGTTCCGCTCGCTGCCCCCTTGAGGGGGAAGCGGCGAACAGCGCCGAACGGGGTGAAAAAACGAAAAACCAAATAAAAGGAGATAGCAACATGAAAAAGACAATGCAGATCGACGGAATGATGTGCGCGCACTGCGTACAGCACGTAACGGAGGCGCTCTCCGCGGTGGAGGGCGTGAAGAAGGCGGAAGTGAGCCTGAAAAAGGCGTTCCAAAAACACGGCACCGCCGTCGTGGAACTCGACCGCGATGTGGCGGACGACGTGCTCATTGCCGCCGTTACGGGCGCAGGATACACCGTCGTCGGCGTGGCGTAAGACAAAACCGCATACCGTTCGACAAAACGGGAAAATTCGCGCAGGTGCACATATGTTATTCTGTCATAAAAAAGGAGAACGGTCATGACGGAAACATTGTTGCTCGATAAGCGCACGCAGTCCATGGTGGAGGGATATGTCCCCGCGGGGGAGATCCTCTCCTCTCTCGTACGTTTTTTTTCCGTTTTTTCGGACGGAACCAGGCTTCGCATCCTCTCCGCGCTCGCCATTTCCGAAATGTGCGTCACGGACATCTCCCGCGTCCTTCGGATCAACCAGACAACGGTCTCGCACCAGCTCCGCTTTTTGAAAGACGCGGGCATGGTAAAAACGGAGCGCCACGGAAAGATCATCTTTTATTCCGTGGCGGACGAAGTCGTCAACGGCGTTCTGTTGAAGGGCGTGGAGTTTTTGGGGTACTGACGTCGGGGAGCAAAGCGCCGCCCGCGGACATTTGTCCGCGGGCGGCGCTTTGCGTTCGCACAATCTTCTGCCGTTTCGGAAAATTTTCTCGCAATTCCCTTGAAAAAAATCGTTTGCTTGTGTATAATAAGGCTATGAGTGAGAGTGTACTCAGGGACAAACTCAAACTTCTGCCCGATTGCCCGGGCGTGTACCTCATGCTCGACAAAGAGGGCACGATCATCTACGTGGGCAAGGCGCGGGTGCTCAAAAACCGCGTGCGGCAATACTTCCACTCTTCCGAGAAGCCCGTCAAGGTGCAGGCGATGGTGGAACAGATCGCCGATTTCTCCTACATCGTCGCTCCGACGGAGGTGGACGCGCTCGCCCTCGAAAACAATCTCATCAAAAAATACAAGCCGAAGTACAACATCCTCCTCAAAGACGACAAGACCTATCCCTACATCAAAGTGCATACCCGGGAACCGTTCCCGCATCTCTCCATCACCCGTCGGGTGAAGAAGGACGGCAGATACTTCGGTCCCTTTATGGGAGGGATCTCCTGTAAGGACATCCTCGACGTCGCCGCCAAGGTCTACCACGTCCGCCTCTGCAATACGACCGTCACGGAGAAGCCCAAAAAACCCTGTCTCAACTATCACCTCGGGCGGTGTCTCGCCCCCTGCGCCCACCTCTGCGACGAAAAAGAGTACGGGGAGCGGATCGACAAAACGATCTCCTTCCTCTCGGGGAACTATGAGGAGGCGGAAGAACTCCTGCGCCGAAAAATGGAGGCATTTGCGGAAAACGAGGAGTTCGAACTCGCCATGGAATACCGCGACCGCATCGGAATGCTCAAAAAATTGCAGTTGAAGCGGATCACCTCCATGCCGCGGGATGTGGACGCCGACATCTGGGCGATCGCCTCCAACGGGCTCTACGCGGTCATCTGCGTGCTCGTCACCCGAAAGGGCATCATGCAGGGCAGCCGCAACTTCCCCCTCGAAGAGGGGGCGGGAGAGGACGGCGAAGGCTTTCTTTCCTTTCTCATCCAGTACTACGGCAACCATGAATTCCCGCACGAGATCGTCACCGACGAGCTCTTCGACGAAAAACTCTTCCGCGATTACGCCTTTGAAAAGACGGGAAAGCGCCCCGAGATCGTCCGCCCCAAATTGGGGGTGAGGCGGGAACTCACGAACATGGCGCTCGGCAACGCCAAGGAATTCCTCGAAAAGTCGGTCTCCGCCATCGAGCACAAAAACGACATGACGAAGAACGCCTGCGCGCGCCTCCAAACGCTGCTCGGGCTGCAAAGGTACCCAAAGCGCATGGAATGTTACGATATTTCGGACATTTCTGGCGTGGACAAAGTGGGCAGCATGGTGGTGTTCACGGACGGCGAGGCGGATAAGTACGCTTATCGCCGCTTCAAGATCAAGACGGTGGAGGGTGCAGACGACTTCGCCTCTCTGAAAGAGGTGCTCTTCCGCCGCCTTGCAAAGCTCGGAACGGAGGAAGAGGAGCGGTTCCCCAAGCCCCAGCTCATCGTCATCGACGGCGGCAAGGGGCAACTCTCCGCCGTGAAGGAGATCTTCGACGAGCTCGGCATCACGGACATCGACCTCATCTCCCTTGCGAAGCAGGAAGAGGAGATCTTTACGTTACATCGCGCGGAGAGCGTGCGGCTCTCCCGCAGGGATTACGCCTTGCAGACGGTCCAACGCATCCGCGACGAGGCGCACCGCTTCGCCATTACCTACTTCCGCAACCTGCACAGCAAGCGCAACCTCGCCTCCGTGCTCGACGAGATCGAGGGGGTGGGCGCACAGAAGAAGAAGGCGCTGATGGAAAAGTTCGGCACCATCGACAAGATCATGCACGCCACCGAAAAAGAACTCTCGGAGGCGGAGGGGATCGGTCCCGGGCTCGCAAAGCGCATCCGCAATTATTTCGAAGAACTATGAAATATCCGCTTTTTCTCTCCGATTTCGACGGCACCCTCGTGCGCGCCGACGGCACGGTCTCACAAAAGAATCTCAAAGCGATCGAGGCATACTCCGCGGCGGGGGGCGTGTTTGCCGTCGTCACGGGCAGGATGCTCTGTTCCATCCGCCCCCGTTTGAAGGAACTCGGGCTCGACCACGGGCTCGTCGTCGCCTACCAGGGGGGCATGATCGCGGAGGTCGCCACGGGGAAGATCATACGCAACGAAGGCTTTTCGCCCGAGGCGGCGCTGGCGGTCATCCGTTTTCTCGAAGCGGGGAACTTGCATCTCCATGTCTATTCGGACGACAAGCTCTATTCCAACCGCGACGACGAATATCTGAAACTTTACGAACGGGTATGCGGCGTGAAGCGGACCGCCGTGACGCACCCGCTTTCCGCATTCGTCGCGCGGGAGCGGAAAACGGTGAACAAGGTGCTCGTCATGCTTCCGCCCGAGGAGAAAAAGGGGCTCATCGCGCGCATGCAACGCGCGTTCGGGGAGAGCTGTTTTGTCACCGCCTCTTCCGACGTTCTGGTGGAGGCGCTGCCCGCGGGGGTGAACAAGGCGCGCGCGGCGGAGTTTCTCGCCGAACACTGCCGTCTTCCGCTCGCGAGGGTGGCTGCGATCGGGGATCAACTCAACGATCTGCCGATGATCTGCGCGGCAGGCGGCAAATTTGCCGTTGCCAACGCGCAGGAGGAATTACGAAAGATCGCAACGGTCGTCTCCTCGTGCGAAGAGGATGGCGTAGCGGAAGCGCTCAACATTGCGATGGGGGAGTAAAATGAACGAAATGTTTTTGCCGAGCGAAACGCTCATGCTCGACAAGTTCGCGACCGATCTCGGGCTCGAACTTCTCTATGCTGGGCGGGGCATTCTCACCTTTACGAGCGCGAGCGTCGATCGCCCGGGCTTGCGGCTCGCGGGCTTTTTCAGCTATTTCGATACCCGCCGTATCATGGTGATCGGGCTCACCGAGTACGAATATCTGCGCTCCGTCTCGGACGAGGAGCGGAAGGAGAAGATTGAAAAGCTCTTTGATTGCGGGGAGATCCCCTGTATCGTCTTTTCGCGCGATCTTCCCGTTTTGTCCGAATTTATGAACTGCGCGCGGGACACGGGCACCCCCGTCTTCCGTTCGGGCAAGATGACGACGCTGCTCATGAGCGATCTCGTCATCTATCTCAACCGTCTGCTCGCGCCCTCCACCACCATCCACGGCGTGCTCATGGATGTGTTCGGCGTGGGGCTCCTGCTCACGGGCAGCAGCGGCGTGGGAAAGAGCGAAACGGCAATGGAACTCATCAAGCGCGGGCATCGCCTCGTCGCGGATGACAGTGTGCTCATCAAGCGGGTGGAGAACGAACTCATCGGCACCTCCCCCGAGCGCATCCGCTATTTCATGGAACTGCGCGGGATCGGCATCATCAACGTCAAAAACATGTACGGTTCGGGCTCGGTCCTCGGGGAGAAAGAGGTGGAGCTCGTCATGGAACTCGAACCGTGGAAAAAGGAAAAGGAGTACGACCGCATCGGCGGCGAACGCAACACCGAGGAGATCTTGGGGGTAAATGTTCCCAAGCTCGTCATTCCCGTCTCCCCCGGGCGGAATCTTGCCATCCTCATCGAAGTCGCCGCGCGCAACAGCCGTTTGAAGGAGATGGGTTACGATGCGGCGCAGGAACTCATTCAACGTACGATCGGAAGATGAAACCTTATGAGATCCTCGCCCCCGCAGGGGACATGTTATCCGCCCGCGCCGCCCTTTCCTGCGGCGCGGACGCAGTCTATCTCGGGCTTTCCCGCTTTTCCGCACGCAGCAGTGCGGAAAATTTCGGCTACGACGCATTGCGGGAGACGGCGACGTATGCTCATCTGCTCGGCGCCAAGGTGTACGTCTGCCTCAACACTCTCATCAAAGACGAAGAGCTCTCCGAATTTTTCGAAAGCGTTGCCAAGGCGTGGGAGGCGGGCGCAGACGCCGTTTTGATGCAGGATATGCTCCTCGGCAAAAAGGTGAGAGAGACGTATCCCGAAGTCGTGCTGCACCTCTCCACACAGGCGGGATGCTGCAACGAGCGCGGGGCGGAATTTGCCAAGGCGTGCGGGTTTTCCCGGGTCGTGCTCGCGCGGGAGACGCCGCTTTCGGAGATCGGAAAGATCTCGAAGCTCCTCGAGACGGAAGTATTCGTACAGGGAGCTCTCTGCACCTGTTTTTCGGGGCAATGCTATCTTTCTTCCTTTGCGGGCAACAACAGCGGCAATCGCGGGCGGTGCAAACAGCCCTGCCGCAAAAAATATTCCATCGACCGGGAGGGGTACGGGGAATTCGCCTACGCCCTCTCCCTCTCCGATCTCTCGGTGGGGCGGCGGGTAGAGGAACTTCTCTCGGCGGGGGTGATATCCCTCAAGATCGAGGGCAGGATGCGCCGTCCCGAGTATGTGGCGGCTGCGGTAACGTATTACCGCACCTTGCTCGAAGGGGAAAACGGGGCTTCCGCGCTCTCCGATTTGAAACGCGCCTACAACCGCGGCGACTATACGGCGGGGCTCGCCTTCGGGCAGGAGCGTTCCCTCCTCTCCCGCAAGGTACAGGGGCACATCGGCGAGAAGGTGGGCGAGATGCGCAGCGCGACCTTTTGCGCAAGCGACTACGTTGCCCAAAAGGGAGACGGCTTCAAAATTTTGCGCGGCGGGCGGGAGGTCGGCGGCGCCCTTTTCCGTGAGAACGGCAAGGGCGGGTTCTTTCTCACATCCCGCGAACGTCCCAAGGCGGGGGACGAGGTGCGCCTCACCACCGAAACTGCGCTGCCCGGGCGGCTTACATCCGAACGCAAGCGGGAGCTCACGCTCTCTCTGAACTTTGTCGCGGGGGAGCGTGCAAGCGTCTCCTGCGGCGATTTTTCGAAGACATATGACATTTTGGAGGCGGCAAAGCGGGCGCCGCTCACCGCGGAAGAGCTCATGGGCAATTTCGCGAAAACGGACGGTCTGCCCTTTGCAGTCTCCTTCGACAGGGTGGAGACGGCGGGCGCCTTCCTGCCCAAGTCGGCGCTGAACGCCCTGAGGCGGGATTTTTTCCGTTCGCTCATATCGCATCTCCTTCCCGTGCGGGAGAGTTTGGAGGGGAGGGAAGTTGTCTTTCCCGCACCCGGGAAAGGGGCAAAGGAGGACCGCACGGCGATCGTCTCGGACGATCTTGCGGGGCTCGAAGCGGACATTCTCATCTATAAGCCGCGCGATTTTCGGCACATCTTGCCCGAAGAGGTGCAAAAGGGCAAGGGCGAAAAGTTTTTGTATCTGCCTCCCTTCTTTTCTTCGGTGGACGAGGCGCTCATCCTGCCTTCGCTGTCTCTTTTCGACGGCATTTATTGCGACGGCTACTACGGGCTCCCGTTCGCCAAGGCGCACCGCAAGAAATTTTTTGCGGGTACGGGTTGGAACCTCACCAACGCGGTCGCGGTCATGGGCGCAAAGGAGGCGGGAGCGGATCTTCTCGCCCTCTCGAAGGAACTCACGCTGCGCGAACAGGACGACCTCGCGGACGAGGGCGTTTTCTCGCTCGATTTCGGCGGCGTAAAGGTGATGGACCTTTGCTACTGTCCCTTCGAAAAGAGCTGCGATCGATGCGACCGGAGAGACCGCTACTTCCTCACCGACGAAGAGGGAAGGAGATTCCCCCTGCGCAGGTACCGCGCCGCGGGAGACGCCTGCCGCTTCGAGGTGTATAACTGCGCCCTGCTCCGCGTGGAACAACATGCAACGGGCAGGCTGTTCGATCTGACGGGCGAAAAAACGCTTGCGCCCTATGCAAAGGACCCCGACAAGGCGCCCCTTACGGGCGTCAACCGCGGACACGCAAACAGGAGTATGTTATGAAGAAACATCACATTCGCTTGGAACTCGATAAAATTCTTGCGGCGGCATCCGCCTACGCTTCTCTCGAGGGCGGGCGGCAGGCGGTACTTGCGCTCGAACCCGTTACGGACCTCGCCGAAGCGCGCCGCATCCTCGCGCTCACGGGGGAGGCGGTGGAACTTCTGTTCCGCCTCGGCGCGGGCAAGGTGGAGTACTTCCCCCCCCTCGGCGACAGTCTGGAACGCGCCGAAAAGCGGGCGACGCTTTCCTGCAAGGAACTCACCGACGTCGCGCTCCTGCTTCGCGCCGCGCGGGTGTGTCACAATTCGGTGCATTCCCTTGCGGATGAGACCGTCTCGGGGATGAAAGAACTCACGGGGCGGCTCGTCTACGACAAGAGGTTAGAGGAGGAGATCGGCGAGAAGATCGTGGGGGAAAACGAGGTCGCCGACCGTGCCAGCGAAGCGCTTTCCGCCATTCGCCGCGAGATCAGGCTCTTGAACGACCGCATCCGCGCCCGTCTTTCGGAGTATCTTGTGGGCGAGGAGAGCAAATATTTGCAGGACGCCGTGATCACGATGCGGGGAGACCGCTATGTCATCCCCGTCAAAGTGGAATATAAGCGGAGCGTCAAGGGCTTTATCCACGACCGCTCCCAAACGGGGCAAACGGTGTTCGTCGAGCCGGAGGAAGTGCTCGAAATGAACAACGAGCTCCGCTCCCTCATCATCGACGAGCAGGAGGAGGTCGAGCGCATCCTGAGCGAGCTCTCCCACGCGGTCGGCGCCATGCGGGAGAGCCTCGAACGCGACGTCGCGCTTCTCTCGGAGACGGACAGCTACTATGCCCGCGCGGAGTATGCCTATCACCTGCACTGCGTCAAGCCGGAACTGAGCGGTCGCGGGGTGGTGAAGATCGTCAAAGGGCGGCATCCGCTGCTCGATCAAAAGACGGCGGTGCCCGTCTCCGTCTCGGTGGGGGAGACGCAATCCTTCCTCCTCATCAGCGGCGCGAACACGGGCGGCAAAACGGTAACACTCAAAATGTGCGGGCTCTTCTGCCTGATGGCGGCGTGCGGCATGTTCGTTCCCGCCGCCGAAGGCACCCGCCTCTCGGTGTTCGAAAACGTGTTCTGCGACGTGGGCGACAGCCAATCCATCGAGGAAAATCTGTCCACTTTCTCTTCCCATGTATTGAATTTGAAGGAGATTTGCGAGCAGGCGGGGAAGAACAGTTTTGTGCTCATCGACGAGCCGGGCGGCGGCACCGACCCGGAGGAGGGGCAGGCGCTCGCCCGCGCGGTGCTCGTGCACCTGCTCAAAAAAGGGTGCCGCGGCATCGTCACCACCCACTATTCCGCCCTCAAAGAATTCGCCTTCGAAACGGAGGGCGTTGAGAACGGCTGTATGGAATTCGACGGCGCAAGCCTGCGTCCGCTCTTCCGCTTGAAGATCGGGCTTCCCGGTCCCAGCAACGCCCTGCTCATCTGTTCCCGCTTGGGGCTTTCCGAGGACATCATCGAGGAGGCGCGGGGGCATCTTTCGGACGGTGCGCGCGCATTCGAACACACGGTCCGCGCGGCGGAGGAGAGCAGGGTGCGCTCCGAGGCGCTCCTCTCGGAGACGGAGGAACTCAAAAAAGAGTGGGAAGTCCGTCTTTCCGCGCTCGAAAAAGAGGAGGCGCAGCTGAAAAAGGAGCGCGAAAAATTGCAACTCACCTCCCGTGCGGAGGCAAAGCGCATCGTCGCCGCCCGCACGGCGGAGGCGGAAGAGCTGCTCGCACAGATCGAGGACATCTTCAAAAAGGAATTCGTGGAGGAGGGGGATCTCATCAAGGCGAGGACCCTCAAAAACAAGATCGCCGATCTCACCCTCGAGGAGGAAGAGGAAAAGACGCGCGCCCTGCCCGTCGACCCCGCCTCGCTCAAAGAGGGGGACAGAGTATACCTCAAAAGCATGGACGCGGAGGGAACGGTGCTCTCCCTGCGCAGGGAAAAGGGAGTTGCGGAGGTCAAGTGCGGCTCCATTCAGGCGCGCGTCAGGATCTCCGATCTCTTTTTGCCCGTTCGCAAGCGGGAGGAGGCGACGTCCGTCAAAGTGACCCGCGACCTCAAAGACCGCGCCACTCTCCCCCGCGAGTGCAACGTCATCGGCATGACGGTAAGCGACGCGCTTGCCGAGGTGGAGGCGTTTTTGGACAGCGCGCTTCTGCAAAACATGTCCGAAGTGCGCATCGTGCACGGCATGGGCACGGGCGCGCTGCGGAAGGCGGTGGGCGAGTATCTGCGTAAGCACAAGCGGGTGGAAAGTTTTCGTCTCGGCAAGTACGGCGAGGGCGAATCGGGCGTGACGATCGTAATACTCAAATAATAGGTTCACGCGTTTCTTTTCTTCCTCCCCCCTTGCCCACCCCTTGAGGGGTGGGTGTCTCCGAAGGAGACGGAAGGGGTGTCGTTCGAAAAGAAACGCCGTGAGGAAACGTGCTTTCTACATCAACCGAGTCACTCTCTCATTCGCTCGGCTTGAACACTAAGCCGTAAGTGTGCGGCAAATGTTGTGCGCTTATGGAAAATGGCGATTTTCCAACGCGCAGTGATTGAGGATGAAACCCCCACCACCCGCTCCGCGGGAGCCTCCCCCTCGCAAGCGAAGGGTAGGCTTTGACCCTACCCCAACTTGTTGGGGGTGGCACGAACGAAGTGAGTGACGGGTGGGGGTATCGCTTCGAAAGCAATCATTTGGAGAGCACAAAAACCTGCGGTATAATTCCTCCCGAGCGCTCATACAATGAAGGGAATTGTATGGGGGTGGCATGAAAAAGCTCTCTGCGCGCGCGCTTGCCGCGCTGACCAACGTCTTTCTCGTCTGCATCGTTCTTGCCGTGGGGGCGGTCTGCTTTTTGCCCGCCTCCCGCACTGCTTCCAACATTCGGGACCGCGTTTATTACCGCGGCAACAGCGAAAACGGCATTTCGCTCATGTTCAACGTATATTGGGGCACCGAAGAGGTCCTTCGCATCCTCGACATTCTGGACGGCTATAACGCCAAGGCGACCTTCTTTCTCGGCGGAAGTTGGGCGGACGACAATTCCGATTGCGTCAGAGAGATCGCTGCGCGGGGGCACGAGATCGGCTCGCACGGTTATTTTCACCGCGAACACGACAAACTGAACTATGAGGGAAATTACGGCGAGATCAAGACGAGCGTCGACTTTCTCTCCCTCATCTCGGGAAAGGAGGTCCTGCTCTTCGCTCCGCCCTCCGGCGCCTATAACGAAAACACGGTGACTGCCGCCGAGCGGCTCGGGCTGAAAACGGTGATGTGGACCAAGGATACCGTGGATTGGCGGGACAAGGACGCGGAACTTTGTTTTCGGCGCGCCACCAAGGACGCAAAGGGAGGAGACCTCATCCTCATGCACCCCATGGAGCACACGGCGGAAGCGCTGCCGAAGATCCTCGAATATTATCGGGTCAACGGCTTAAAACCCATTACGGTAGGCGAAAACATCGCATAGAGTTCTACATAAGGAGAAAAACAAATGGTGACAACAAAAACGATGAGCAACGGCATACGGGTGATCGTCAAGCGCATGGAAGGGCTGCTCTCCGTCACGATGGGGGTCCTTGTCGGCACCGGCGCCGCCTACGAGACGGACGCGGAGGACGGGATTTCCCACTTCATCGAACACATGCAGTTCAAGGGGACGGACAGGCATACCGCCTTCGAGCTCTCGGACGCCTTCGACGCGCTCGGCGCGCAGGTCAACGCCTTTACCGGCAAAGATATGACCTGCTACTACGCCAAGTCCACGAGCGACCATGCCGCCGAGTCCTTTGCGCTCCTTGCCGAACTCTTCCTCGATTCCACCTTCCCCGAAGAGGAGATGAAACGGGAGAAAGGGGTCGTCGTCGAAGAGATCAACATGGATGAAGATTCCCCCGAGGACCTCTGTCTCGACCTGCTTGCCCGCGCCGCATACGGCAACCGCGGCTACGGCAGAAATATTTTGGGTCCCGCGACCAACGTCAAGGGTTTCACGCGCGAGCAGCTCTTTGCCTACAAAAAAGAGCGTTATTGCCCGCAGAACATCGTCGTCTCCTTTGCGGGGAACATCGAGCCCTCCCTCGCTTTGGAGCTCACGGAGCGGTATTTCGGCGGCATGCGGCAGTGCGAATTCCCCCGCAGGACCCCGCCCACGGAGCGGGAAAAGGACAACCTGTTCCGCAAAAAGTCCATCGAGCAGGCGCACTTCGCCTTTGCCTTTCCCGCGATCGCGCGCGACGACCCCGCCTTTGCGGCAACGCAGGTGATGAATGCGATTTTGGGGGGCGGCATGAGTTCCCGCCTCTTCAAGAAGGTGCGTGAGGAGCTCGGACTTGCCTACTCCGTCTATTCCTACTCCTCGCACTACGAAAAGACGGGGCTGTTCACGGTGTATGCGGGGGTGAGCCCGCAAAAGGCGGAGGAGGCTGCCGCGGCGGTCGTCTCCGTGATCGAAGAATTCAAGGCAAACGGGGTCACGGAAGAGGAATTTCTGCGCGGCAGGGAGCAGCTCAGATCGGGCAACATCTTCGCGCAGGAGAACACCTCTTCGCAGATGCTCCTCTACGGCAAACAGCTCCTCTACAAAAACGAAGTGTACGACTTCGAAAAACGCATGGAGGAGATCTCCGCGCTCTGTCTCGACGACATCCGTGCGGCGATCGCGCAGAATTTCGATTTCGAACGGGCGAGCGTCGCCTCGGTGGGCAATCTCGAGCGGGGCATCCGTCTATGACCCACGCAGAGGGTTTCCCGCCCGTCTGCAACGGGGAGAGCGAACTTCTCATTTTGGGAAGTTTTCCCTCCGTCATGAGCCGTCGGGCGGAGTTCTATTACGGGAATCCGCAGAACCGTTTTTGGCGCACCGTATGCGGGTTTTTCGGCGAAGAGGTCCCTTCGGACAGGGAGGGCAAACAAGAATTTTTGCTTCGGCGCCGCATCGCGCTGTGGGACGTCGTGCTCTCCTGCGAGATTGAGGGCTCCGCAGATTCCTCCATCCGCAACGCCTGCGTCGCGGACATCCCCGCACTGCTCTCAAAGAGCTCCATCCGGCAAATTTTTTGCAACGGCGGAACGTCGTTTGCGCTGCTGGAAAAGCATTTCCCGCAACTTCTCCCCATCGCGAAAAAGTTGCCCTCCACCTCGCCCGCCAATCCGCGCTTTTCCGAGGCGGTTTGGCATAGCGCTTTGGAGGAATTCCGCATTTTCCGCACTTCGGGCAATTTTTCCGAAAGGGGTTGACATTTGCCGCGAATTACGTTACAATAAGAAAAAAAGGACCGCTTTGCGGCTATGGAGGACGATATGTTGGAAAAAGTATGCAAGATGCTCGGCGAGCACCTCGGCATTGCGCCCGAGAGCATCCGCCCCGAGCAGAAGATCGTAGAAGATCTGAATGCGGATTCTCTCGACGTCGTGGAACTCATGATGGCGCTCGAAGAGGAGTACGGCATCACCTTGCCCGAAGAGGAAATGGAAAACATCAAAACGGTGCAAGACGTAGCGGACATGATGGAACGCATCACAAAATAAAACGCAGAGAAAAAGGGTCTCCCGCGCGGGGGACCTTTTTGTTTTCGCATTCGCCGCCCGCCCGGACTTTACCGCCCACGGACTTTACCGCATGCTCGGAACTTCGCCGCCCGCCCCGCGCTTTTGCCGCGGGGCGGGCGGCGTCTTTCCGAAAAGGCGAAAAAATGTCGAAAAATGCCCGTTCGTCCTTTGCTTTTTTTCGTTGTCCGTGTTATAATGAAACAGAGTCCGCAGAATGATCTGCGGAGAGGAGCCGCCCATGGAAATCAACAAAATCACCGACGGAAACGCCGTCATGCTCTCGATCGTCGGCAGACTCGATGCGCTCTCCGCGCCCGCGCTCGCCGCGGCGGTGGGAGAAGTGTCCGACAATTGCGACCTTGTGCTCGATCTCGAGGGGCTCGAATATGTCTCCTCCGCGGGGCTGAGGGAACTCGCCCGTGCGCGTTTGAAAATATCCGAAAGAGGCAGTTTTACCGTTGTGCATGTGCCGGAGACCGTCGCCGACGTCCTCCGCATGACCGGACTTTACGAGAGGTTGAACATATTGGCATGAAACAGAAACGCAGATCGCTATTTTCTCCGTTGGCGCTTTTCTTCCTCCTTCTCGCGCTCGCCGTCATCGTCTACGGCGTCGTGCGCTATTTCGTTGCGGTGCAGGCGTGGAGCTTCGACCGCGACGCATTGTTCCGTGTGCTTTGGGAAGTTCTGCCCGCCATCGTCGTGCTTGCGGCAGTCGGGCTGTTCGCTCTGATCTATTGTGCCGCCCGCATCTTAAAACCGGTCAAAAAATTGCGCCTTCGCGCTTCGGAGACCGCAAAGCGGATCGCAGACCGTGAAGAGGCGCCCGTCGCGTTCGGCGCGGGTTGCATCGGCGCGCTCTCCGAAACACTCGAAAAAGAGGAGGGGAAACTCGCGCAACTTTTTGTAAAGACCGCGCACGAGACGGACGCCGAGGCGACGGAGCGGGAACGGCTCGCCGCCGCCCTTCGCATTCTGACCGAAGTCTCCCCCGAAAAGCGCACCCTCGAATCTCTCACCTACGGCGTGCAGATCGACATCGCGCGCGCCGCGGAAGTCGGCGCCGACTTCTGCGACTGCTTTGCGCCGGATAAGCGGCGGGTCTTTCTTGCCGTCGGCGATGTGTGGGAGAGAGGACTTCCCGCCGCCCTCTTTGTTGCGGGGCTCTTGCGGGAACTGAGGGAAAAACTCGTGGCGGGCAGCACCCCCGCCGAGGCGCTCTCGGCGCTCAACGCGAGCGCGCTCACAAGAGAGGACGGTATGGCGGCAACGCTCTTCTGCGCCGTATTCGACAGCATCTCGGGCGAATTGCGCTATGCGAACGCAGGGCATCTTCCGCCCGTCATCGCGGGGGAGAGATCGGGCTTCCTCCGCATGCGCGCAGGCGTTCCCATCGGGCTGTTTGCCGACGCGCAATTCACCGACGAACTGTGCAGGTTGTTGCCCGGTCAGGGACTGATCGTGTATACGGACGGCGTTGTCAACGCCCATAACGGCACCGAATATTTCGGCTACGAGCGGCTGCTGTCGGCAGTGGGGGAGCACTACGGGAGCGGGCTCACGGCAGACACCGCCGCGGACGGCGTGATGGACGCGGTGAACGAGTTCGGCAACAGCGGAGACGACCGTGCGGTTTTGGCGCTGTACTTCCCCGCCGGCGTGCAGCGGTTGCTTGCGCCTCAGCTCTCGGAACTCAACAAAATGCGGGAGCTTTTGGAGCATTGGCTGCAAAACGACCCCCGGAGGAAGAACATCGAACTTGCCTGCGAGGAGATCTTTACGAACATCGTCAACCACGGAGGCGCAAAGTCCATTCAGATCGCCTGCGAGAGGGAAGAGAGCAGTTTCGTCATTCGCTTTACGGACGACGGCGAGCCCTTCGACCCCCTGCACGTGGAGGGCGGCGAAAAGGACCTCTACTCCCTGGCGGAAGGAGGTATGGGCGTCACGATCATCCGGCGTATCGCGGGCGAGATCTTCTATCGCACCAAACAGAACATGAATGTGCTCACCGTGCGCTTCCCCGTGATCAAGGGGATCTGAGGCGAGACGGCGGCGGATAAATTTTCCTTGCAAAAGTCCCTTCGAGCGGTTGCCTTTTTCCGTCGGACCTGTTATAATAAGAACGACACCTGCGGTGTACGGAATTCGGAGACTGCGTGATCCACAATGTAATTTCGGGAGCCGACGTCGGGCGGACTGGGCAAGGTCTGCTATTTTGCGGAAAGACCGATGTCCGCGCGCACGGCACCCACCTGCGAGAAGCGGGTTAACCTTTTCCGAATTGCGGCACAGGCGGATGTCTTTTTTTCTCGAAATTTACCGCCGAAGAAAAAATTTTTCGCATTCGGCTATAAAAATCGGTTGCAAGAACGCGGCGATTATGGTATAATCACAGAGCGATCGAGAGGTTGCATCGATTTTTGTTCGGCGGAAAAGCCGAGCGGGATCGGTCGATTTTCCCTTGGCGGAATCGAAAAAAATATACGGCCTTGTGGTCAAGCGGTTAAGACGGCGCCCTCTCACGGCGCAATCCCGGGTTCGATTCCCGGCAAGGTCA
>CANQRP010000004.1 GCA_947626305.1 uncultured Clostridia bacterium
CTCATTCACGGCGAAAAGGCGCACTCCTGCTACTTCTCGAAGGACGCCTACGCCGCGATGACAAAGGACAGCAAATACGCGGGGAACAAGGAACTTCTCATTATCCCGAACGCCGTGCATACCGACCTGTATGACGGCGGCGGAAAAAACGCCATTCCCTTCGACAAGATCGAGGCGTTCTTCAAAGCGAATTTATAAAAGAGCAAAGGCATTACGGTCGGGTCGAATGAACTCTTTGCATAAAAAATCGTCGGACGTTTGTCCGGCGATTTTTGTCGGGAACCGATTTTTTTCCACCGTTTATCGGGAAACGATTTTTTGCCGCACCGCGCCCACCGCGTAAAAGCCGAGGAAAGCGCAAAGGTCTACGGCAACGACGGTGCAGCCGACGGGCGTTTCCAGCCAGATGGACAGCAGGATCCCCGCCAGCGCGCAGACGACGGAGACGACCGCCGCGCAGAAGACGACCCGTTTGAAGCTCTTGAACACCCGCATGGCGCAGAGGACGGGAAAGATAACGAGTGCGGTGATGAGCAGGGAGCCGACGAGATTCATCGCAAGCACGATCACGAGCGCGATGACAACGGCGATGAGCAGGTCGTAGGCTTGCGTCTTTACGCCCGTGGCGCGTGCGAACGTTTCGTCGAAGGTGAGGGCGAAGATCTTGTTGTAAAAGAGGAGATAGAGCCCGATGACGAGCACGGAGAGCCCGATGCACATCCCCACGTCCAACGGCGTCAGACTCAGGATCTTGGTCGAACCGAACAGAGTAGCGCAGACATCCCCCGTGAGGTTGCTCGACCCCGAAAAATTATAAACGAGATAGCCGAGCGCGAGTGCGGACACCGAGATGAGCGCAAGCGACGCGTCTCCGTTGAGCTTCGCGCGGTTTCCGCCCGTGCGGAGGAGAAGGACGGCGGCGACGACGGTAATGGGCAGAACGATCCAAGTCTCATTGGTGAGCCCCGCGACGGCGGCGACCGCCATGGCGCCGAACGCCACATGGGAGAGCCCGTCTCCGATAAAGGAGAAGCGTTTCAAAACGAGGGTGACGCCGAGGAGGGAGGAACAGAGCGCGATGAGCACGCCCACGATCAGGGCATACCAAACAAAGTCGTAAACGAAGAACGCCGCAAAATCGGAAAAACTCATAACGGCAAGAAAGGAATTCATTGTTCACCTCCCGTAAACGCTCTGCCGATGTCGCTGTTTGCGTATTCTTCCGCCGTTCCGAACCACGCGGTCCTGTGCAAAACGTGAAGGATGTGGGTCGCAAACGTGAGCACGGCGCGAATGTCGTGCGACACCATGATGACGGTGACGCCCTCGCGATTGAGCGTCTTGATGAGTTCGTACATCTCGCCCGTTACCTTCGGGTCAAGTCCCGCAACGGGTTCATCCAATAGCAATAAATTTCCCGTGGCGAGGAGGGCTCTTGCGAGCAGAACGCGCTGTTGCTGTCCGCCCGAGAGCTCCCGATAGCACCGCTTTGCGAGATGCGAGATGCCGAGCCGCTCCATTTTTTCCGCGGCAAGTTGTTTTTCCGCCCGCGTGTAGAAGGGGCGAAGTCCGCTCTTTGCCAAAAAACCCGAGCGGACGATCTCCTCCACGGTGGCGGGGAAATCCCGCTGCACGGGCGTCTGTTGCGGCAGATAGCCGATGACGCCGCCCGCTTTTTTGAGTACGTCGCTCTTTTCGATGATGCCCGAGAGAGGAGGCTGCAACCCGAGGAGGGTCTTTACGAGGGTGGATTTTCCGCTCCCGTTCTCCCCCACGATGCAGAGGTAGTCGCCCTCGCTCACGGTAAAGGATACATGCTCGGCTACCGCTTTGCCCTCGTAGCCGAGGGTGAGGTCTTTACAGTTCAAAAGTTCCATACGGCTCCTTAGTTGAGGGCGGTTTTCAGCGTTTGCAAATTCTCCCGCATGAGGGAGAGGTAGTCGGCGCCGTCCTCGATCTGTTTTTTCGTAACGGACTGGATCGAGTTCATCATGAGGATGGTCTGATCCTTCGTCTTCGTGTTCTTTTTGATCTGTTCGGCGATCTTTCGGTCCGACCCCTCCAACACGAGGATGTAGGGCAGTGCGTTGTCGTCCACCGCCTTCACGAGATTGGCGATCACTTCGAAACTCGCCTCCGTCGCGGCGGAGCATCCCGAAAACGCCGCAAAGTAGGTGAGCCCGTAGTCCTCCGCAAGGTAGCGGAAGGGGAAGCGGTCCCCGAAGAGGAGCACCTTCCGCGCGGGGGCTTTCGTCGCCTCGGCGTACTCTTTTTCGAGGGCGTCGAGCCGAGCCGAATAGCGGTTCAGATTGTCCCGGTAGAGGGCGCCGTTTGCGGGGTCGATCTCTTCGAGCGCCCGTGCGATCGCCTGCGTGAGCCGCGCGGCATTTTTCAGGGAGAGCCACACATGCTCGTCCTTTCCCTCCTCTTCATGGTCGGGGTCGTGTTCCGCTCCGGGGACCTCCTCCTCGTCGAGCGCATCCACGGCGTCGAGCAGCTTTACCGTTTTGAGCGAAGGATTCTTTTTGGGGTCGGAGAGCATCTCTTCCACCCATTCGTCCGATTCTCCGCCCACATAGATGAGCAGGTCGCATTTGAGGATCTTGACTTTGTCCGCGGCGGAAGGCTGATAGTTGTGAAGGTCGATCCCGGAACTTTGCAGGAGGGTAGCTTTCAGGTCATCGTTCCCTTCGGCGAGCGTCTGCACCCAGTCGTACTGCGGGAAGATCGTACATACGACGTCGAGCGAGGCGTCCGCCCGTTCCCCGCAGCCCGAAAACCCGCCGAGCGCGAGGAGAAGGGCGCCCGCTGCGGCGCAGGCGCGAAAGAGTTTTTTCATGGGTCAACCTCCGATCGCCTTGCGCTGCTTTTCGAGCGAAAGATACTTGATAAAGGCAAAAAGATTTCCCGCAAAAGTCAAGAGAGCGACCAGCACGCTCCAGATGAGGTCGGAGCGAATGGAGCAGGCGGGATTCCCGCTGCAATAGACGGGTAAAATTTGGCTGCCCGACATGGAGAGACAGATCGCATAGAAGACGACGGTCAGCACCGCACAGAGCGCCGAAGCGCCGAGCGGGAGGATCGTCCACTTGAATTCCTTTTTGCGGAACGCGAATACCAGCGCGACCCCCGAAGCGATAAGTTCGAGGAGGACCGCCAGCAGCGTGAGAAGCGCGAACACCGCCGCGGGCGCGCACCATGCCTGCGCATAGAGATAGAAGGGGACGGCGATGTCGTCGTATCCCGGTTCTGCGGCGGTGTAATTCCCCGTGAAGAGCGCTTTCAGAAACGCCGCGCCGCCGACGGCGACCTCCCGCCCGCCGTTCTCTGTCAGGTCCGTGTTGTGGATGAAAACGGCATCCGTTGCAAGGGTCAGGATCAGCATCACGACGGAGAAGAGGACGGTCGCGCCGAAGATGATGAGGAAGAGCTCGAGCGCCTTTGCGTTCGCCTCTTCGTATTTTTTCTTGTTTTCCGCTTGTTTTGCGCGCTGTTGACGCAGCTGCGCCTTGTTTGCATTTGCAGCCATTCTTTTGTTCTCCTTTATTTTGTAACGTAATATGCAAGACCGCTGCCGTCGATCTCGGCGAGCGAGTTTACGGCAAAGCGGTAGAAATAAATTTTTTCGAGTGTGTCGGTGGGCTGTCCGTTTTGGTAGGAACGCACGCTGACATATCTCTTATCTGCGTCCGCGAGCTGTCCCGAAATGTGGATCCACGTCTTGTCGGGGGTATCCTCGCTCTGGTTGCGGGCGGCGGGGATGTCGCCGGCGTAGTCGAGGATAAAGCCGATAATGGTGTCGTTTCCGCAGGTGCAGCCGTAGCCGGAAGAGCATTTGCGCACCCCGCAGGTGTACTTTTCTCCCGTTTCGGCGTCCTCGATCTCATACACAAAGCAGTCGAGTGAGACCTCCTTTCCGAGATATTGCTCCGGAAAGAAGAGCATGTTGCTCATCACGCGGAAGAAGGTGACTTCGGTCAACTCATAGGAATCCGCGCCGCCGCAGGCGGTGAAGAGGCATAGAGCCGCGCACAGAAGACAGATCGCCGAAGCGATTTTTTTCGAGAACCGTTTCATTTTTTTGACCTCATTCGAATGAAAATAGAAAAAACGTATGAAAAAACAAGAGGTCGACCTACCCCAAAAGAGCCCACTCCGCCTCAAAAAACGCGGAAGGGCAAGGATAGAGTTTCCCCTTGTCCGAAATCAGTTGATGAGTTTTACTTTCAAAGAGACGGGCGTTACGCGGCGCGCGGAAAATGCGCGCTGTCTGCGCTCGTCTTTGCCGAGGAACCGCGTCTCGGGCGTTTCCTGTTCCTCATCGGAGGAGAGCGCCGTGGAGAGCGCGCGGAACAGCTCGTTGCAGTCCTGAATGGTGGCGCAGATCGTGCAGGTCTCCTCGTTTTCATGAACGTGGTTTGCCTGCGCGGAAGGGAAGATCACGGAAAAGAGCAACGAAAAGACGACCGCAAGCGCGACCGTGACGGCGAAAAAGCGTCTTCTTTTCATGCCGTGACCCTCCTTTTTGTCCTATTCTACACCCAAGCGCCCCGTTTGTCAACAAAATCGCGCCTCAAAAAAGTGACGGTTTTGTGAATGTTTTCCGCGGCGGAGCGGCTTTATGCCTCGGGACCGTGCCCCAAAACTTGTTCGAGCAGAGTCAGCATCGCCTCGATGTCGATGGGTTTTGCGAGGTGCCCGTTCATTCCCGCGGCGAAGGCGTCCGCCTTGTCCTCTTCAAAGGCGTTCGCGGTCATGGCAATGACGGGAATGTCGGCAAGCGCCCTGTTTTCGAGCGCGCGGATCTTTTTCGTCGCCTCGTAGCCGTTCATGATGGGCATCTGTACGTCCATGAGCACGAGGTCGTAGTAGCCGGGTGCGGAGCGCTCAACCATCTCGCTTGCGATCTGCCCGTTTTCGGCGCTCTCTACCGTAAAGCCCGCTTCGGTGAGGAGTTCTTCCGCGATCTCGCGGTTGAGTTCGTTGTCCTCCGCCAAAAGGATCCTCCTGCCGACGAAGCGGTAAGAGGGCTTTTTTGTCTCCTCCTTGGGGGCGCTCTTGCCGAGGCTTCTCTCGAGCGCGCGGTGCAGGTCCGAGGCAAAGAGAGGCTTGCTCACGAATCCGGTCACGCCGGCGCTCCGCGCGTCCTGCTCGATGTCCGTCCAGTCGTATGCCGACATGAGGATGATGGGGGAGCCGTCTCCGATAATGGAGCGGATTTGCCGCACGGTGGCGATGCCGTCCATGTCGGGCATGGACCAGTCGATGATGTACACTTCGAAGGGGTGCCCGAGTTCGATCGCTTCCCGGGTGCGGACGATCGCCTCGCTCCCCGTCACCGTCCACTCCGCGTGCATCCCAATTTGGCGGAGCATCTTGGAGACGCTTTGGCAGGACACGAGGTCGTCGTCCACCACGAGGGAGTACAGCCCGTTGAGTTCGGCGAGGGAGAAGTGTTCCGGCTCCCCGTCGGCGAACCGGAGTTCGAGCGTCACGGTGAATTCGGTGCCCTTGCCCTGTTCGCTCTTCACGGTGATGGTGCCGCCCATGATGTCTACGATGTTTTTGGTGATCGCCATGCCGAGCCCGGTGCCCTGTATGCCGCTGACCGTGGAATTGCGCTCCCGCGTGAAGGGTTCGAACACCGTCTTGGCAAACTCCGGACTCATGCCGATCCCGGTATCGCTCACGATGAACTCGTAAGTGCCGTACCCCTCTTTTTCGGAGGGTTTTTGCACGACCTTGATGAAGACCGACCCGCCGCTCCCCGTAAACTTGATGGCGTTGGAAGTGAGGTTGAGCATGATCTGGTTGAGGCGGAGCTTATCGCAGAACACCTCTTCGTGGGTGATGTCGATCGTGTCGATGAACAGTTCGAGTTTTTTGGCGTGGATGTCCGATTGGATGATGTTCCTCAACCCTTGCAGGATGTCCGCGAGGTTTTCGGGGCGGTCCTCGATGTGGACCTTGCCCGATTCGATGCGGCTCATGTCGAGCACGTCGTTGATGAGGGAGAGCAGGTGATTGGAAGACTGCGAAATTTTCGTGAGATAGTCGAGGGTGCGCTCCTTGTTGTCGAGATGGGTGGTGGCAAGCGCCGTAAAGCCGATGATGGCGTTCATGGGCGTACGGATATCGTGCGACATGTTGTTGAGGAAGGTCGTCTTAGAGCGGTTGGCGGCATCCGCCGCGTGCAGCGCCTCCGAGAGTTCTTCCTTTTGCTGTTCGAGCTGCGCCGTTGCCTCGGCGACCTTCTGTTGCAGCCTGCGCTGGTTGAGCGTTCTCACCACGAGCATCGCGATGAAGAACAAAAGGAGCAGGATCGCCGTCACGAGGAACACGATGTAGATGGGGTTGCGCCGCAAAAAGGTGATGAGCCCGCCGTCCGAAGAGGGACGGAACTTGGTCACTTCTTCCGTTACGATCGTCGAAACGGCGCTGCGGTCGAGCTTCGCGACGCCTTTGTTCATGATGGAGAGCAAAAGATAGCTCTGCTTGCTTTGCACGCCCAACGTGTAAGCGGACGTCGCCTCGCCGATCAGCTCGGAGATGAGGCGGTTCCGCTCGTCCTCCCAGATGTACCGCTCCGCAACGTAGGAGAGCGCCACGGTCGCGTCGCACTCCCCGCTCTTTACCGCTTCCACGCTGTCGTCGAGGGAATCGTAATGCACGACGACGGTATTGGGTCCCACATATTTTGCGAGATAGTCCGAATAGGAACTATCCGCATATCTCTGTACCGCAAAGCGAACGGGAGCTCCGTCGAGATCGCGCCGTTTGAGAATGGTATGGGTCGTGGAGTAGTAGGGCTCCGTTACTTTGTACCCGCTCTCCTCCGCGAGGTAGAGGTCGTCGCCGAAGTCGAGCACGATCTCCGCCGTGCCCGAATCGCGTTTTCGGTAGTATTCGGCGCGGTCTTTTACGGGCTCATACCGATAGTCGAGGTCCACCCCTTCCATCATTTTGTCGAAAAGGGCGGGGAAAATGCCGCACGCCCTGTCTCCCTCGAAGTAGGAATAGGGTTTGCGGTCGGGGTTCATGAGTACGGTCAACGTCCTTCCGTTTTGTTTGAGTTCTGCGAGATAGGCGCGCTCGTCGGCATCGAGAATGAGGTTGCCGTTCAGGTCGGCGGAATAGTACTTGTTGTTGAGAACGTTCCGCCAATCGGGGTTTTGCAGATCGAGTTGCGCGATGGCGGCGTCGATCTGTTCCATGAGGTCGCTCCTGTCCTTGTTGACGCACACATAAAAGGGGCTCGGCGAGAGGGCCTCTATCACCCACTCGTTCCCCGGAACGCGCAGGCTGCCCGTCACGATGCCGTCCACTTCCCCCTTCGCAAGCGCCTCCGTCAAAGCGTCGTTGCTGTCATAGCACCGCGTGGAATAGGTGAATTTCCCCTCCGCGAACTCGGCGAACACGTCGTTTTTGGAATTCCCGTTGAGAACGCCGATCACCGCCCCTTCGTAGGTCTCGTATCTGCCCTTTTCGATGGCGGTATTGCCCGCTTTCACGGTAAAGATCGTGGCGTTCGTCCCGATGTCCCGCTCAGAAAAGAGGAAGCGTTTTTCGCGCTCGGGCGTTTTGGAGACGGAGGTCACGATGTCGAGTTCCCCCGCGGCGAGCATTTCGAGGCTCTCGTCGTATTGCAGTTCATGTTCCTTCGTCTCGATGCCGGTCCCGTCGTAACGGACATACTCATAGTCCCAATCCGCATGGTTTGCGATCATTTGCAGAACTTCATAGCCGTACCCGCTGCGTCTTCCGGTCTCGTCGAGGTCATGGTAGCCGTCGAAGTCGAAGAATCCCACTTTCAGCGTCTGCGCCGCCCGTGCGGAGATCTCCGCGCGGGGAAGAAAGGGGAGGGCGGAAAGCCCGAATACGAATATCAGAAATGCGGACAGAAATGTTTTCGCCTTCATAACGACCTCTCGAATCTTTTGCTTTGCGGGAGCTGCTCCGCCCTTCGCCGAAGGGGGCGCCGCGGGCGCCTCACGAACGCAAACTCCACCGACCCCATTGTAGCATATCCCGCGGGAGATTGCAACGTTATTCTATAAAATGAGGGAGGTTTTCCCCGAAAAGACGGCGCCGCAGCGCCGCCCTCCGCATTCCGCCGACACCCTTCGGCAAAATATACTCTTACTGTATATTATTTTCCTGCTTTTCCTCAAAAATGATAAAATAGTTAAAATATTACGGCATTTTCCCGGGGACCCGCGAATCGCGGGACCGAAGAAGGGGGTACGCATGACGAAGGGACGCGCAAGGGCGCTTGTGATCGTTTCGGTATTGGTCTTGATATTCTGCTTTGCCGCGGGGTCGCTCGCGGTCGATTTTCTTTCCGCGCGCGCGGCGGACGAGGTGACGTATCGGCGCAAGATCGTCTCCGTCCTCTTCGATAATTCCTATTCCATGCGCAACAGCGGGTCGCAGAACGAAAACAGAACGGAACTTGCAAAGTATTCTCTCGAAATGCTCGCCGCCCTTCTGAGCGAGCAGGACGAGCTCTACATCACCACCATGAATCCCCGCGCGGACGGGGACGAGTCTACCATCGAAGTCGACCTTTCCGCGGCGGACAGAGAGTCCGAGATCGGGGAAAAGATCGTCGATACCAACGCCTTGCACCCGAACGGCACCACACCGGGCACTTCGGTCGGCAAGGCGCTTGCCGTTCTTACGGGGAGAGGACTTACCCTTGCGGGCGACGCCTCCTATACCGAGACGACGGATACCGAATACTGGCTCGTCATGCTGACGGACGGCAATTTCGACGAAGGAAATACCGACGCTCTGATCGAACGGAATATCAAGGGCTATCTCGGGCTGCACACCGTGTACATCGCCTTCGGCGGGGATGCGAAGGATCTTACGGACCCCAACATCGCCCTCAACAAGAACTATCCCTTCTCCGCTTACTACGTGGTCGATTCGGGAGAACTCGTCTCTGCAATGCAGGATGTGTCCAACAAGATCTCGAGCCGATACGGGGCGGAGGCTGCCGACGCGCAATACTCCGTCTCGGGGAAGGAAGTCGTCGTCGATCTCGACCGATTCAAGTTTGCGGTGAACAACATCGCGGTGATCGCGCAGGACTGCGGCGCCACGTTGCAGAGCGTTACCTATCGGGGCAAGACCCTTTCGCCCACCCAGAAGAGCGCGCTCAACGGCTCCTTCGTCAACTGGGAAGAAACGCCGGTGCAGCTCGTGGAAAACGGTTATGTGGCGGTCGTGTCCGACGGCGATTGCATGTCGGGCGGGCAGGTGCATTTTGTATACGATCGGGAGGTCGGCGAGGATGTCTCCATCCTCGTGGAGCCCGCGATCTACATCGACGCCTATCTCGAACGCGAAGTCGAAGGCGCGTGGGTCAAAACGAATATCCAGGAGATCAACGGCGAAATGCGCCCGGGCGAGGAAGTCCGCGTGCAATACAAAGTTTACAGCTCCGCGACGGACGAAGAGATCGACCTTGCGGAGATCTTCGGCGAACCTTCCGAAAAAGTCACCTACTGCGGCAGGGGGTACGCGGTCGGCGCGCCCATCCCTCTCGAAAAGGGGAGCAACGCCATCTCCGTCGCCATCTCCGTGCTGGACGGCTCCTATACAATGTACTCCACCATCATCTGCTATATCGAGGAGAACCCCACCTATTACCGTTTGGAGGGCAGGGTCGAGCAGAAGAGCGGCAGGACCGCGACCGTCGTCTACACCCTTTTCGTCAACGATCGGCAAGTGGACCGCGAGGGGCTCAAAGGGTACAACGTAGAGGTCAAGGTCACTTATCCGGACGGCGCGGACCGTTCTGCGCAGATCGCAAGCACCGCCGCGGACGGCAGCATGAGCGTCGAATTCGACGGCTCGTCGCTCGACTACGGGCAGTACGTCTTTACGGCAAAAGTCACCGATTTAGAGACGGGGCTCTCGCGGGTGAACACCCAAACGGTGCCCGTCGTTCCCAACGTGTTCGAAGTGACGTGCAACACGTCGGAAAAACTCCGCGTCAGCGCCTTTCGTTTAAGCAAGGAATCCTTCAAAGTGGAATTTTCCGCCTTGATGGACGGCACGCCGACCGCCTTTTCCAATTCGCTCATCCGCTACAAGCTCTTCCTCGGCGAAAACGATGTAACGGAAAAGAGCACCGTCGAAAAGGGGAATTTGACGATCTATCTGTCCGACGACGTGGTGTCGGACCTCACGATCGGCACCAAGACGCTCCGGCTGCAAGCGGACATCCTCGGGCAGACGACGGCAACGGCGAGTTACGAGTTCGAGATCGTCGGCTCCGTCTACCGCGTGGAGACGGTGGAAAACGGCTCCCGCGAGCTGGACGTGCACGACCTCAAAAACAAACAGGCGGCGGTCTCCTTCCGGGTCTATAAGGACGAGATCCCCTGTACGGCGGAGGAACTTTCCGCCGCGCTCGAAAGCGGGGCGGTCGGGACGGATGCCGCTCCCTTCGGCTGGCTCACCTGTCTTCCCTACGGAATGGAGATCTCCGTGGAGGACAACGGCGACCCGCAGATCGTTTGCAGTGTAAAAAAGGACATCGCCTCGCCCTTCGATTATTTCCTCGCCACCTTCATCTTCGCGCGGGAAAAGACGGTGACGCTTACCTACGAGGGAGCAACTGCGAGCGACACGATCTCGATCGAAACGCTCAACTGGGGAGAACGCATCTGGCGTTGGGTGCTCTTCCTCATCATCCTGCTCATTTTGCTGCACATCGCCCTCTTTGTGATTGGCTTCTTTGTGGCAAAGCGGCTCCCGAAGGGCATGATGCTCCGCTTCAGTATCCCCACGCAGCCGAACGGGATCGTTACAAAGCCGTCTGCATCCAAAATCAACATGACCTTCAAAGAGATCTTCCTGTGGCATCTCTCGCGCTTTATTCCCTTCAGGGAATTCGCCAACCAGCGCCCGAGATCGTGCAAAGAGGTCGTATTGCGCGTCAACGCAAAGACGAGACGTCCCGAATTGGTGCCGACGAAGGACATGGCGGAATATCAATACGTCCAACTCTCTTCCAAGGACGGACAAGCGCTCGCCGAAGTGCTTGCGGATGCCGCCCAAGGAAAAATGCCCGGAAAGATAAAGATAAGCAGGCGCACCTTCATGACTTTCCTGCGGAAGAATTCCAACGAGGTCATCCAAAAGGGCGCTCCGCAGGGGATCCCCGGTTGGTATTGCGTGCTGAAAGTTGTGGATACGCGTACGAAACGGACGAGCGAGGCAGCCGCTTACCACTTCGTAGAGTATCGCCGCAAACGGAAAAAACATTGAGCGTCGTCGGCGACGGTCGATTTGAATATAAAACATCATCATAGAAAAAAGAGAGGAGAAACTTATGAAAAACATTCTTTTGATCGGTGTAGGCGGAACAGGCAGCAACGCGGTCGACATTCTGTACAGTAAGATGCAGGAGATCGGCAATCTTACCAAGAGCGAAGTCAACGCGATCGTCTTCGATACGGACGTGGGAAGTGTGGAAACGATCAAGAAAGCGGTGCCCGTCAGCATGGCGGACCCCGCGAGCGTGGGCACGATCTGCGACAGAGTGGGCAAGGAATACATCAGAGAATGGTTCCCTTGCGACGACCGTGCGGTGCGCGCACAGGAAATGGTGAGAGGCGCTTCCCAGTGGCGGAAAAAGAGCTATTTGGCGTTCCTCAACCTCATGAACAAGCCGCAGGCGCGCTCGGCGTTCATCAGCGCGCTCGAAAACATGTCCAAAGACCCCAGCGCCACCTGCGAGGTCTACGTCATCGCCTCCATTGCGGGCGGCACGGGCTCCGGCTCCTTCATCCCGATCGCGCTCTATGCGCGGCGGTATCTCCGCAAACAGCTCGGGAAGAACCCCATCGTCAACGCGATGGTCGCTTTGCCCGACATCTATGCCAGCGCGCAGACCGAGGACAACCGCATCAAGATCTATGCAAACGCGTATGCGATTTTGAGAGAATTGAACGCGATCTATCTCGTCGCGAGAAACTTCAACGAGGGCGGACGTGCGGCGCTCAAATCGGCACCCGTCAAATTCCGCATCGGCAATCCCAACGAACCCAACGTCGGACTGTTGTTCGACGCGGATGATAAACAGTTCTGGACCCCCGAGGCTGCGCCCTTCACGCAGATCTTCGTGCTCGACCGCATCCCCGGGCTCTCCATTCAGGCGCACGACATCGTGCTCGCCAACTCGCTCTATACCCTTATTTGCACGGACATCGGCGTCGAATTCGACAGCGAGGCGTCCAACCACGAAATTTTGCGTTCGCAGAACAACGGCAGCAATGCGATCTACGCCAGCGTCTCCACTTCGCAGATGAATTTCCCCGTTGAGTCCGTTCTCGACTATTTGGCGCACGAGAAGGCGCTCAAAGCATGCGAGGGCGAGTGGCTCGTTCTGCACAGAGCCGTCGAAAAGAAGATGCGCGAAAAGGAGCAGGAGAGCGAGGACGCGGGTCACAAATACATCGCAAAAGACGGTGAGTATGCCGAAATGATCCTCGAAGCGCTCAGGAACGAAGCCGAAGACAACGAGGGCGGCGTGTACGAGCTCGTCGAGCGGGGCACAAGCGTTTACGACGAAGACGGAAAACTCACGGAGGATACCACCGCGGACCTCTACTTCCATAAGATCGAGGAGGCGATCGAGGCGAAGATCCCCGCACCCGAAGTCGAACGTTTCAAGGCGGATGCCGACGAATGCAAGACGAAAGAAGACGTTCTCGGCGCCTGCGACGGGATCAAGGAAGCCATCAACGATTATTACAGAGACTGCGTGAGTGCGATCAAGAGAACGGCAAGCAGCCTTTCGGAGTCCATCATCACCTTCGACGCCGACAAGGATCCCTTTGCGAGCAACAAGCTCTCCCTCATCGAAGGACTCTTGCAGAAGGACGGAAAGTTCGTCCATCCCGTTACCGCAATGGTCCAGCTCTGCCGTTTGAAATCTCTGCTCCTTCAGCACCAGCTCAACTGCAAGGAATGGCGTGAACTCAAACAGCGGGAGATCCCTCTGCCCGACGAAGAGCGGTTGAGCACCGACCCCGCAAAAGTCAGCACGAATTATGCCGATTCCAAGAGCGCTTACGCCACCTCTACCGAAGAACAGAAGAACAGATTCTACGACTTTGCCATCAACGACGGCAGCGAGTATCTCGACAGCAGAAAGCGCACGAAATGCGCCGCGGACATCGCGTTTATCGAGGCGGACGCCACCTATATCGCCAACAAACTCATGGGCGATTCCGTCAGCCAGCTCAAACTTCTCGTCTATAAGCGGCTCTCCAAAAATCTCGACCTTCTCATCGAAAAATACAAGACCTTCTTCTCCCGCTTCGAAAAGGAGAAGGAGAATCTCGTCGAGGACACCAAGACCGCCCTTCGCAAGGACAGCGGACTTGTGGACAGCGTTCTCAACGTTTACTCCTCCGAGAAGGACAAGAAGCGCATCCTCGACAAGGTGTTCAAGAACGTCGGACCCGAGAGCGAGAACGACCTCAAAGTGACGGACGATCTCGTGGGCAAGGGCGTGTTCACGAGCGTGTATATCGCCGCCGCCGCCACCAAGAACGACGCCGAGTACGACGACCGCAACGTCGAGGCATTCCGCTCCCTGTTCGGCAGCATGATCAACGGCTATAAAGAATTCATCAAGAAGAGCGACGCATTCAAGCTCATCGCCTCCTACAACATCGTCGAGGCAATGGAGGCCTCCTGCGAGGGGAGCGACAGAACGCGGGAGAGCGTGTTCAGCGAATACTTCACCAAGATGCAGAGCCTCGCCACGCCGCCGCTCAAAGTGGATATGAGAATGGAACTCGGCGACCTCGTGGAACCTTCCAACGTCATCGTGTATATGATGTCTAAGGAGACGGGCAAATACATCAAGAAGCACGCCGAAGAATTCAACCTTACCCTGCCGCAGGGGCAGACGAAGGAAGACAATGTGATCAAAGCCTGCGCTTCCGAGTTCATCCGCAAGTATTCGGGCGACGAGAGCGCGAGAGTTGCGCTTGTCAAGGATGTGTCCGACGCCGTGCTCTACTGCACGGGCGAGATCATGGATATCACGCCTCTGCGCATCCCCAAGTTCAACGAACTCAGCGACGAGAGCGATAACATCTACTTCCAGAACTACTCTAAGGCGATCGCAAACTTCAAGAAGTACAACACCGATATGTGGAACCCGCACATCGGCAACAACCTGTTCCAGAGAGGGTATCTGCCCTATCTCAACGAGAAGAAGGAACAGCTTGAAGACGTAAAGATGGTGAAGGCGCTCATCTACGGGCTCTCAGAAGAGAAGATCGTCTTCAAACAGGGCATCGGCTATAACAAGGAGTTCAGCTTCCGCTACGAAAACGACGGCGTACGGCGCATCATCCGCAGCGACGAGGGCACGCCCGTCACGACGGACAACATCGT
The DNA here is from genome assembly GCA_947626305.1 of uncultured Clostridia bacterium. Classification (GTDB taxonomy): domain Bacteria; phylum Bacillota; class Clostridia; order Christensenellales; family Borkfalkiaceae; genus Gallimonas. The sequence continues at coordinate 14,431 of CANQRP010000004.1, forward strand.
GCACCTCATCAATTGGCTGCGCAAAGAGGATGACATCGTAGACGCATGGAGCAGCGCATTCGACGCCAAGCTCGAATTCCAGAAGAACAACGAACTGCACAACGTCACCACGGAGGCGCAGGTAGCCACGCTCGAAACGGAGCTCACACGGAGCACCTTCCTGAGCTTCTTCCACTCCAAGCTGTTCCGCGACAAGGACCACAACCGCACCTTGCTCGAACTCGCCTACATGTTGAAGACCAGCGAAGAGGCGTCGAGAGACTGCGACTACGCCGACCGTATCCTGATCACGAGTTACGACATCTTCAAAGAACTGATCGGATTCAGAGCCAATCCTGACGTCGTGCCCGATTGGTTCGACCGGATCTATAAGCAGCAACTCGACAACGTGTTCGCCTCACTCGCGAAATCGTGGACCATTCAGGCGGCGGGACCCGCTTGCGAGGAACTGCTCAAACAGATCATCAGCTGGTGCGAGAGCCGCAATACCTTCGTCACCCAGCCGATCTCCGACGACAGCGGCGCGCCCATGATCAAGTTCTCCCTCGAAAACGACGCCTTCAAGAAGACGCGCGAGGCGATCGGAAAGGTCAAGGACAGGGCGGCGAAAAACGCACTTGCCGAAGAAGAACGTGAAAAGGAGCGCGAACTCAAAGAGGCGCTCCGTGCGGAGGCGGCGGTCGCCGACGACGCGAAGGGCGGCAAGAGAAGCAAGAAGGGCGAAGCATAACCGAGACGTTGTTTGTGCGGACCGGGCAAAAAAGGAGGGCTTTGTATGAGAAATGTTCTTATTTTGGGACTGGGCGGAACGGGAGCGAATGTTGTCGATCTCTTTTTCGCGGACCGCAAAGACGTCTCCTGTTTTGTGCTCGATTCGGACGCGGAGGCGATCTCGGCGCTCTCCTGTCCCAAAGTGTGCATGACCGAGAACATGTCTCTCGGGAATGCCGTCGAAAAGCTGGACAAAAAAACGGTATCCGAATTTTTCCCCTGCGATCCCTCGCAGGGGAAGGCGGATTACATCAGAACGCTGGAGATGGGCAAGGGTGCAAACGGATGGCGCATGAAGGGGCTTCTCTCCTTCGAATGTATGCTGTCCGATTCCGAAAAGTGCGGGGAGTTCCACAGCGCGCTCGACGCACTCGTCAAGAAGGACGACCGCTATGCGAAGATCGCGGTGACGATCGTCGCTTCTCTGGCGGGAGGAACGGGCAGCGCACTGTTTTTGCCCGTTGCGCTCTACATCAAGCGCTATTTCCGCTCGAAATTCGGGCGGGATGTCGCGGTCAAGGCGCTCCTTGCATGCCCCGATGTGTATGCGGGTTCGCTCACGTCGGAAAACAAGGTCAAGGCATGCGCAAACGCTTATGCCGCTTTGCAGGAACTCAACGCCGTCGACCTCGTGTGCAAGGGATACAACAAACAGGCAAAAGAGGAGAGCAGGTGCCTCGTCCATTACAGGATCGGCTCTTTGAAGAGCCGCATCGGCGTCCTGTTCGACGCCTCGAACCCGGAGTTTGCCACTCCCTCCGCGCAGCCCTTTGCGGGGGTGTATCTCTTCGATAAGATCCCCGGCACGGAGACGGTCCCCGCGCACGAGCGGGTCATGGCGCGCATTCTCGGCATGATCGTAGACGACGAAGCTCCGAACACCAAGGAACTTTATTCGGGCATCTCCGTTGCCGAAGTCGTCTTCGCGGGCGACAAGATCGTCGAGTATGTCGCGAAGAAGAAAGTATATGACGATATGGAGCGGGAGTGGCTTCCGCTCTATCAAAAGACGCCCAAGGACGAGGAGTGCAAAAATACCGCGGAATTTGCGGAGAACTTCACCGCGCTCTATCGGTCGCTGTATACGCAAAACCGTTACAGCCAGCATCTCGCGCTCGGCAGAGAGACGGAAGAGGAGGTGCTCTCCGGGGAAGAGGACGGCGAACCGTCCGTGTCCGAAGAGGAACTTCAAGACTATGTAAAACGGCTAACGGACGGGTATTTTGCCCTGCTCGACAACGAGTTTGCCAAAAAAGCGAAGGAGGAGATCGAAAACGCCGACAAGGACGTGGCGCCGATCGGTCTGTTCGACGGCAAGGCGAAGAAGCGGAAAAAGGTCGCGGCGGTGCAAGACCGCGCCGCGCGCTACCACGCCATTCTCCTCGATTATTTCAAAGCAGGCACGAAGACCGTTCGGGAGAAGAGAGACCGCGTGCGGGCGGAACTGCTCTCCACCTCGGATCCCAATTCCCTGCTCAACAATCTCATTCTCCGCAACGGAAAATATCTGCACCCCGTCACGGCGCTTTTGCTCCTGTCCGAAGTCTATCTTCTCCTTCGGAGAGAGGCGCCGACCGCCGAGAAAGACAAGATCTTCGGCGAAGCATTCTCCGGCAAGGAGCTGCCCGACTTTGTGTTTACGCGTGCGGCGCTCGACCAGAACGTTTCAAGGGAATATGCGCAGTTCGGTCCCGCGCGGTTGAAAGCGTTGGCGGCTTCCGATGCGGAAAGCCTGTCTCCCAAGCTCGTCGGGGCATTCCCGGAGATCAAGCGGGATTTTATCGACCTCTATTCCTTCCTCACGGGCAAGCTCGCGGAACGCTTCCTCGATCTTGCACTCGGGGCGCTCTCCGCCTTGATCGAAAAATACAGAGAGCTGTTGGACGCGATCCCGTCCGTGCTGTCCGATCACCGCACGGACCTGAAACTCGCCCTCGTCGCAAACACCTCCGATACGTGCACGCTCATGAACGTCGGTTGCTCGGAGGAGAACAAACACGAGGCATATGCGCGGTACATCAAGGACAAGGGAGCCGCCGCCTCCCGCGATGAGACGACGGGCAGGATCTTCTTCCGCCATGCCGTGCGGGAGGGCAAGGAGAATCTCTTTGCCGAACTCTGCGAAGAGGAGAGAAAGCGCGTTCTCGAAAACCGCGAGATCAAAACCGCGTGCGAGCGGGATATTTTCCGCGTTCTTCTGGATCGGGACCTCTTTCGGGAAGATCTCCCCGAACGCACCGAATATCGCGATTTCGAGCAGGCGTTCGGTCTCGTCCCTCTGCCGCTCGATCTCGAACCGCGGGACCCGTACACGAACGAGCCCGTGGATACGGAGACGGTGACGATGGTCCCTGCCGAAGCGGCGCAGTTCGCCATGGACCGCCTCCGCGACGATGATCTCTCTCCCCGTCAGGCGGCGGAGAAATACGTTTACTCTCAGGGCGGCTTCGAGGCGAGCGTCCTCGTCTCGGATACCGTTCCGAAGAACAGGCTCTTCGCCACACGCAAGGTGCGCGGTTTTCCGCTCTACCTTTTCAACAAGATCAACGAAGACGGCGAAGGCGCCGGCTACTACAAGTTTTACAGAAAGGCGCTCAGCGTCAAAAAGGAACAGGATTCCCCGATGTGGGATCCCCATCTCGTCAAGGAGAACGCGGGGGACTTTCTGCCCTTCATCGACCCCGCCAAACGGGATGAGTTCGAACGGAGCGTGTATAAAGCCGTACTCTGCCTTTTGCGGAGCGGGCTTTTGAGCGTGGAACAGGCGGAAGGGGACAAAGATTACTTTTGCTATAAAGAAGAGGACCGCAAGACGGAGGTGCTGGTCGAAAAGAAGCGCGTCACGGCGCCCGAACGGCTCTTCGGGTTCGTGCGGGAAAATCCCGAGCTTGCCGAAATCTACGGCACGGCATTCGACAGGGAATTCGAAAAAGAGCTCTCCCTGCTCCCTCCCGTCGGTTTCGAAAAGACGGACCTTCCCGTGTTGAAGCGCGCGATCGTGAACGGCAAGACCTTCCGTTTTCTTTCGGGCGATCTCATGGCGAACGTCCGCTCGGCGAGACCGCTCGAACGGGTGTCCCTCGTCGATCTTCTGTGTGCCGCCTCCGCAAAGGCGGCAACGGCAACGGAAGCGGAGGGGCTCGGAAGAACGGTGGGGGCATTGCTCGAAGCGCTTGCGTCGAGCAGACCGCTCAGCGACGCGGAGCTCACGCGCTCGCTCTACCGCGAACTTTCGGACCGCCTTCGGAAAGCGTGCGCGGAGGGGCAGGACGCCAAAGCGGATTCGAAAAAATTCCAAAGAGCGTTTTCCCTGATCAAATCGGAGCAAGAACGGGACTGAGTTCCTCCGACGCGACCTTTGAAATCAAGAGGAAATTATGCTGACTTACGTGATCAATACATCGGAAAACAAGACGCTGGAAAGCGACCCGCTCTTCAAGCTCGTCGGTTATAATAAGATACGCTGGATGAATTACGGGCTGAGAGACCTCGAGGAGTGCGCGGACGAGATCTGCGAACGGCAGACGATGCTCGGCGCGGAGGACTTCCGTATCGTGCTTCTCGTGGATTTTTACGGGTTCGATCGCGTCAGAACGATATACGGTGCGGAGGGATATTCCTCCGTCGAGTCGGGAGTGGATCTGAGCATCTATTTCCCGCTTTTGGAAGCGTACATGGTCGACCATCTCTTCTCGCGCATCCGCAGAAAAGATCTCGTCGTACAGGAAAAACACGTTTTTTACATTCAGGGAGACAAGAACGACGGCTTTAACGTGCTCGAAAACAAGGAGGAGCAGCTCGAATTTATCCTCGAACCGGAGGAAGAGAGCGTCACCGAGATCGTCAACAACCCCGTCCTCCGTTCCGAGCTCGAGCGCCGTCGGCAAAAGGAGCGGGACAAGGAACTCGGGCAGAAGGATTTGACCGAAGCCGAGCGGCAGTCGATCATCGTCGAGTACGCCGACAAGGTGCGGGAACTTTCCGACCTCACCGAGGAGGAGCTCCTCGAACGTCGGGAGGAGACGGCGCGGAATCTCCAACGGGAGGCGGACGAAGAGGAAGAGCGGGCGGAAGAAGAACCCGAAGAGGAGTATGTCGACGTCCCGTGCAAGCGCTATTCCCGCTTCCGTCTGCACTGCACCAAGCGGCTCTCGCTCGACATCAAGATCAGCGACTATCCCTATACCAACCGCAAGGGGCTCACCTTCCACGAGTTCTTTCTCGCCTTCAAATTGCGGGAGAGCCAGTATAACGGCATCACCCGCCACCATTATTATGCGTCGTTCGGCAGCGGCGCCGCGAAAGCCGCATTCGACAATCTCTCGCTGTCTCTCTATCTCATCAAGCTCTACGAGCGGGAGGAACGCCTCAACGAGGACAACGAGTTCGTCATCGACCCCATCGACCCCGAAAAACTCAAACGTCTTCTCATCACTTCGTGGAACAAGATCTGCTCCGCGAGGACGATCGCGCTCAAAAACAGTTCGAAGTATTTCGACATCAAGTCCTTCGTCGAAGAAAAACGGGAGACGCCGGACGTGATCGCGCGGCAGGAAAAGAGCTTTTCGCTTACGGAGAGCAAGAACAAGGCGCGCGCCGAGTCGAAGAACTTCACGCCCAAAAAGATATACGATTCGATCTGTGCGATCGCTTCGGAGGAGGCGGATACCTTCTCGGAAAAGGACAAAAAAGAGCTGGACAAGCTCATGGCGGAATACCTCGTCAAGCGGGACGACACCAAGGAATCGGAGGCGGAGTACGAATTCCGCGCCCTCAAAGAAACTTGCAACATGATCCCGCAGTGTCCCTCGCAAAACGACTACGAGAACGTCGTGGCAAAAAAGAAGGAGGAGATCGCCTCGCTCCTCAGCAAGACGATCGAGGTGGAATATATCAGCAAAGACTACACCGAACAGCGCAAGACCGCAGACAAAGCGTACGCGGACTATGTCTCCGCCAAGCAGAATTTGGGCAAGCGGCTCTTCGGCGACTTTTGCGTGTGGTTTTTGGCGCTCTTCGTCATGCTCATTCCGTTCATCGCCGTCAGGGGGATGTACGGGAACGCCGTCATCGTCTACCTTCTTACGGGCGCGCTGTTCACGGGGCTGTTCGTCATTGCCTTTGTCCTGCGCATTCTGCCCCTCATCCATAAACTGAATCGGGCGAAGCAGCTGCTCAAAAAGTGTTATCGGGAGTGCCGCGCCAAGCAGGAGTTGGCGCTGCTCAATTACAAGTCCCGCTATCAGCGCGACCTCATCAAGATCGAAAATCTGCGCTACGATCTGAGAAACGTCACCCGCCTGTACAATGAAAACCGCTCAAAGAACCGGAACATCGAGGAGCACCGCCAGATGCTCGAAATGGTGGAGGACAAGCTGAGCGCTATTCTCAACAACCTCGGCGTGGCGCCCGTCGTCGTGCACTATAACGATCTCGAGGACGAGTTCGACGTCAGCAAGTCGTTCCGGTCCACTTACAACAAGATATACAAGATCTTCTCCTTGGATGCCATCGAGAATCTGTTCGGAGGGAAGGGACGTTAATATGGTTACGTTTATCAAAGTTCTCATCCTCATTCTGTCACTGTTTTTGATGTTCTTCCCTCTGCTCCCGATCAAGACCAAGCGGGGGAGATTCAAGACCATCGCAACGCTCAAATACGAAAAACCGCATTTTCGCATGAATGCGGCGTTTCTCCTTTTGTCGATCGCCGAAGTGATCGCCTTTGCGATCGCGGCGAGGGGGATCTCCATGCTCGGAGAGCTGATCGCGGCGATCCCCTTCGTAGGTACCTTCCTCGCGGACGTGCTCGCGCGGGTGGACCCCACGCTCGGCTACATCGCCTTTGCGGCGACCGTTCTTTTGTCCAATCTTCTGATTGTGTACGTGTATGCGGCGTTCAAGGCATCGCTCAAAGCCATTCTCGACCCGTTCGTCTATACCGATGAGGAAAAGCGCGAACGGAGAGAAAAGAGAAGAAAAAAGAAGAAGGAAGAGCACAAAAAGAAGAATCGCTCCGACAAGCGCGACCTCGTGCTCCCCGTGGAAGGGGAGGAACCCGAAGAAAAGCCCCTCGTCACCGACAACATCCCCGTCCTGAAGCATGTGCGCAAAGAGGAGGAAGGCGACGAAAAGGGGAAAAAGCAGGAGGGAAAGAAGGAGGAGAAGAGGGAACGGGCGCAGCAACGCACCCGCGAAGAGAAGACGGAAGAGGAAAAAGAGAAGCGCAAACCCAATTTTCTCGTGCGGCTCTTCTTTGAATCTCCCGAATATCTGTATGCCAAACCGTGGGTACGCAGGATGGAGATCATTCTGCAATACTTCGTGTATGTCACGGAGGCGTTCTTCCTGTTGTTCTTTGCGGCGATCTTCCTCTCCGCGCTCTTCCCCGCGTCGCACGGGGTATATAATTTCTTGCTCAACACGCTGCAAGTGCGGAACTGGTATTACTATCCCTTCCTGTCTCTCATCATGTTGCAGGAGATCTGCAATATCTTCCATACCGATCTCCGTCCCGTGGAAAAGAAGGAGGAGGAGAAGACGGAGGAAGAACTCATCGAAGAGAACAAGGTGGCGCTCCGTGACCTTGCCGCCGAGCTCAAACGGTACTTCGACCGCGACCACAAACTTCGGTTCTATCCGGGCGCGGAAGTCAAGCCGAACAAATTCGAATATCGGTTCACCAACAGCCAATACATGGCGGCGCTCGAATATATCCGCCGCAGATTCGCCAACAAGTGGGGGAGCGGGCAATCCTATCTCGAATGTATGGACGCCCTCTATAACGAAGAGCACGTCTATTTCTGCGGCTCCTTCTATTCCCAGATCGGCGAATATGTCATTGCCTACACCTATACCCGTCTGCTTTCCGGCGCAAGGTTGATCTTCATCGTCAACGACGCACATAAGCGGAACGCGGTACGGAAATATATCCAGAGCCGTCTCGTGGAGATGACGGGAGGAAGCGCAGAGACCACCTGGCGTGTGTACACGAGCGACGACCGTCTCGACCAGGCGGACATCCTCGTCGCTTCGCCCGAGGACTTCAAGGACGACAACATCGTGGAAAATTTCCCCGATTTCTTCGAGGAAGTGTGCAATGCCGTCTTCATCGACGCGGACAAGGTGGTCTCCCTCGAGAGCTATCTCTGTCCCGTGCTCGCCATTCGCCTGCACAAGGCAACGTCGGACAGGATCCGCTTCCTGTTCCTCTCTACCGACCTCTTGCGCGGCTTTGCGGCGTCCAGCCTGCCCAAGCTCTTCTGTGTGGAAAAGGTGCTCAGTTTTTCGAGCGCAAACGACAACGAGTCGGTGGAATATACCCTTTGGAACAGAGAGAGCCTCAAAAACCGCATTTACTACAAATACGGGCAGAAGCTCATGAGCCTCGAAGGCATCATCGCCGAAAAAGCCTACAAATACGGCGTAGACGGCATCCGTGTGATCACGGCGTCTTCCATCGACCACGGTGAGAGAGAGGTGCTCGAAGGGCACGGGGTGGAGATCAACGAGTTCTTCAAGGACGTTCCCAAGATCAACTACATGATCTATACGGACGAGCGCAGCAATCTCGCGGCGGCGATCTACGCCTGCACCCGCTTCAAGGGACAGCGCAATTCCGTCAGCCAGATCATCAGCAAACCCTACCTCCTCCGCGACTACTTCATGGCGAAGGCGACGAAGGAGAATTTCATCAAACGTTCCTCCTACATCCAGCCGAGGATCACCGAACACGCCAAGAAGGAAAAGCTCAGCCTGCTCAAAGTCTTCTGCCGCGCGTCCGCGGAGGGCGGCATCAGCGTCGACGAGTTCATCAAAGAAATGCGGGATGTCATCTCGCTCTCCCGCATCCGCGGGGACGTGCCGCTGTGCAAATTCTGCGCCGATCCCTTCTATCGGGAGCTCGGAGATTGGTTGACGGAGTACGACTACGCCGCCTACCTGATCGCGGCGCTCTGCGACGATCCCGATACCGACGTCAGAGACAGCCACGCCATCAAAGCGAAGGATTACTATCTGGTGTTCGACCAGATCAACCGCGAACAGTATTCCCTCACCAAGGGCAAGTACATCGTGTTCCGCAAGGTGCGCGAGGTGTTCGAAAAGGTGTTCTCCTGCAACGACAGGGTGGTCCTCTGCCTCAACGACCGTCCGATCGGAAGCCTCGATACCTTCTCCACCCGGCTTCCCCTCGAATATGTCGTCGGTCAGTCCATCGTCTATAACAATGTGGAATACGAGATCGAGCAGATCTCCGCGGACAACAAGATCGTCTTCCTGCGCAGGGAGAACGTCACCTACAAAAACTGCCTCGATACCCTGTTTTTACGCCGTTATAAGATCTATTACAGCGAAAAGATCGGGCAGGACGGCGCCGTGTACAATTCCGGCTCCCTTCTCAAAGAGATCCGCGTCTCCTTGCAGCGCGTGGGCATGGAAGGGGAGACGTACGGGTTTTACAACCTGATGTCCAACAACCAATCGCTGAACTTCAAGCGCGGCGTGGAGGGGAACCCCCACCTCGAACGGGAGATGGTAGACCGCAACCGCCGCGTCCTTTCGGACGGCAGAATGCTGCGCGTCACGCTGGATACGGGCATGGAGTGCACGGACGGCATGAGGATGCTCCTCTCCGCCGTATTCAACGAATTCATCAAGACTATGTTCCCGATGGCGTACCGCTGCATCGCCGTTCTTCCCGTGCTCATGGAGGAGATCCCCGCCGAAGAGCCGGAGTGCGACGACGCCGATGCGCGCGCCGTGGAAAAGATCAAGCGCCTCTATCCCTATCGGGTGGACGTGGGCGGATCTTTCTTCGACGCCGTTGCCCGCATTTACGAGTACGTCACGGGGGAGAGCGCCGAAGAAGCGGAAGAGGCGGAAGAGGCACCCGTCGAGGAGCCTGTTGCGACCGCGGAGACCGAGGAGGTTCCCGCAGAACCTTCTTCAAACGAGCCCGAAACGCCCGCGGAGACCGAAACGCCTGAGGAGCCCGAGGAGCCGTTCGATCTTTGCGCCTTCCTTGCGGAGCATCCCGAATGCCGCGATACGTTGGAAAAGTTTTATCCCGACCCCGCGGAAGAGAACGAAGCGCTCGACGAGAAGCTCGACGAGCTCTGTCCGAGACTTTTGCCCGCCGACCGCAAGTGCGTCAAGAAGATCGTTGCGCTCTATCCGAAGATCGCCGCGGCAAGAGCCGATTTCCGCGAGACGGACGCGCAACGGATGCAGTTCCTCTTCCTGAACGATTGCACGGAGGACGTGGGCGTCTTCGACTGGTTCTACGATAAGCTCGCGAGCAATATGCAGGAACTGCTCATCAACGTCTATTCCTACCTGTATTGGCTGAACGCCCGCCGCGACCTCAACCACTATATTTATTTCGGGTTCGACGCCCTGCCTTCCTGTTACGACCTCGAGGGGGCGTGCAAGCTGCTGGCGGACTACAACATCATCATCAGCGATAACGGCGAACAGAACTACGAGACCGCTTCGGACAGCGACGAGGAGGAGATGCGTCGGTGCTCTTTCTGCCACAAGCGTATGGAAAGCGGAAGATACAGCTTCTTCGACGAGGAGAAGACGATGTACGTCTGTGCCGACTGTATGGATCTGGTCGGCAAGCCGGAGCGTCTGCACGAGCTCGACAACGAAGTCCGCAAGTACCTCGAAGCCACCTATCCCGAGATCTCCTTCGGGCATGCCGAGGTGGAATTCGCGGCGGAGGACGAGCCGCTCAAAAATCTCGGCGAATGGTATTTCCGCATCGACCCCGACCATCGGAAGATCGTCGTCGGCTACGATCTGCCCGAGAAAAACGCCAGGATCGCGATCTTGCTCGGCATGATCTCCTTCTGGCAATACGACAACGACCTCATGACCGAATATTCGGGCGCACAACTCAGTTATGAAGAGCGGAAATATCTGCGCAAATTCGGCGACCCCGAAACGGTGGAATGGCTTGCGGAAAACATGAGCGAAGAGCGCCGCACGAATGTGAATGCCATCAAAGAGTGCATCAAGGCGCACAGCGACGACAAGAAGTACACGAGCTTTTCCGCCATGCGCGAACTCGGCGACGCATTGCGCGAGGAAGAAGATGGCGTGGACTACGAAGACATCGAGGGCGAAGACTATTCCGACGGGCTCTACAATCCCCGCAAGACGCCTCGCTTCTGGAAGCGCTACCTCAGGAACAGTGCGTTGGACGAGACCTCTCCCGAGGACGACGAGCCCGAAGAAGAACCTTCGGACGACGAAACCGACGAGGAGATCGCTTCGGACGACGAAACCGACGAGGAGATCGCTTCGGATGACGAAACCGAAGAAGAACCTTCGGATGACGAAACCGACGGGGAGATCGCTTCGGACGACGACGCCGTGGAGCCTTCCGAAGGCGACTCCGAAGAGGGCGAAACGGAGGAAGAGATGCCCGACGAAACGACCGAAACGGACGACACCGTAAACACGGACGAAACCGAAAATACGGAAGAGACCGAGAGCACGGAAGAGACCGAAAGCGCGGAAGAGACCGAGAGCACGGAAGAGACCGAAAGCGCAGAAGAGACCGAAAGCGGGTCGGCGCCGAAACTCAATTGCGGGGTCTACCGTCCCGCGAAGCACAATTGCCCGCCGCCCGACGAGGACGACCTCACAGACGACCTTTCCGAAGACCTCGACGAAGACCTCGGGGACGAAGACCTCGGAGACGAAGACCTCGGAGACGAGGACCTCGCGGAGGATCTCAAAGAGGACGGCGAGGAGCCCGAGGAGACGCTTTCGGATGACACCGAGGACTTCCCCGAAGACCTCGACGAAGACCTTGCGGAGGACCTCGGAGAGGACGGCGAAGAGCCCGAAGAAACGCTTTCGGACGATTTCACAGACGACCTTTCCGATGACCTCGACGAAGACCTTTCCGATGACCTCGGGGACGAAGATCTCGGGGATGAGGACCTTACGGAGGACCTCGACGAGGACGGCGAGGCGCCCGCAAAGGAGCCCGTAAAGGAAAAAAAGAAGGAGAAGGCGGCAAAGGGCGCGGCCAAGGTCGGTCGCGCGGCGAAGAAGAAAGAGGGAAAGCGGGAGGATGAGAGCGAGGAGCGCATCCTGCGGCGGATCCAAGAGAAGAACGTAGGGCTGAAGATCGTGCCCTACGAAGAGGACGAAAAAGAGAATCCCTCCATCCGCGTCTACAACGAATTCGTGCGCCATGCCTACAATTTCGACGAGGAATCTTTCTCGCGGGAGGGGGTCGACAACGATAGGTTGCAGCAGATCTACAACTGCGTCATCGGCGACTATCCAGAGCTCTTCTGGTTGAGCGGTTATGTCTATTCGGGCGAAAAGGTGCACCTCAGCTTCCGTTGCAGAAAGCCGTCGGGCGGGTTGGACGTCAAACAGATCCTCAAAAAACTGCGCGAGATCAAGCGCGGTTCCCGCCATTTCACCCGCGGCATTACCAAAAAGACGGACCCCTACAAGGCGTTGATCAAGATCTATAAACGTCTGATCCTGACCCTCGACTACGACGGAAAGGGGCTGGAAGCGGGCATCGATGCGGATCTCACCAAAGACGATCGTCTGCGCTCGCTGCACAGCGCGATCGTGCGCAGAAAAACCGTCTGCGCGGGCTACGCCTCGGCGATGCAGTACCTCTGCCAGCGGGTCGGCATTCCTTGCGCCTATGTCGGCAGCGAGTTTGTCGGCAATTCCGGGCACGCCTTCAACATCGTCAAGATCGGCAAATATTGTTACTATCTCGACGCGACGTGGGGAGATCGCTCCAACACCAAGCGCGGGGACGAGTACCGCGATTTGATCGACTTCGACTATTGCTGCGTGCCGTATCAAGAATTCATCATGGCGCATGAGAGCGCGGTCCACAACCACATTCCCGACCCGGACATCTACCCTTGGTTCAAGAAGGAATTGAAGGCGAACCGCCACGAGTACTATCGGTACAGAAAGGCGCTGTTGTCCCGCTACAACGAGGACGATCTCGTGCGCATCTTCGCCTATTGCGCCGAGCACTACAACCCAAAGGAGGACGGCAGATTCTCCGTGAGCTTCCGTTGCACGAGCTTGGAGCTTGCACACGATCTCTTGAACAAACTGCGCAACCCCGCCACCTATCAGAGGATCGTGGACAACGCCAAAAAGCTCCTCAAAAAGAAGAAGCATGCCGCAAGGTTGTTCGACCGCCGGGTGGAGTTCCTCTCCGTAGGCTATACGTCCGTCGTCAAGATCTTCTACAAAAAAGCGAAATAGAACATGAGAACGGGCGGCGGCGCCTCTGCCGCCGCCTCGGGGATATGAAAAAATGAATGCTGTATTTGCGGCGATCGCTTCCGCGTGGCATGCCGTCTCCTCGGCAGTGATCCGGGGCGTCGGCTTCGTGGCAGGCACCGTCGGCGGATGGTTTGCAAAGATAGGGCGAAAGTTTTTGTCCTTCGAATGGGTCAAACGCATCTGCGAATTGTTCAAAAAAATCTACGGCTTTTTGAAGAAGACCGTATTCAACCCGAAAGTGGTGAAGATCGCGAAGATCGTTTTGAGTTTCGCGCTCTTCGGGCTCGCTGTCGCGCAGATGGTCTTTGCGGCGTTGACCCTATTTTCGGGCGCTTCGGCTGCGTTGACGGGCAAGGCGGACTCCGTGATCTTTTTCGTGCTCAATGCACTTTCCGCCCTCGTTTGCGCCGCATTTTTGCTCTCTTTTGTGTTTGGGCTGTTCAAAAAGACATTTCGGTACGGCTTTGTCGGCGCATTGCTCTGCTTTTACATCATTGCGATGATGTCGGCGGAGTTCACGGGCGCACCCCTGTACCGTGACCTTGCGGAAAACATATTCGGGCTCAAAATCGCCGCCATCGTCGTGTTTGCGGTTTTGGCGCTCTTGAAATTGACGGACGAGGAAAAGCCGACGAGCATCCTTGCCTTTCTTTTTTGCGTCCTTTCGGCTGTGGCGATCGTGCTCCTCTACCGCATGGGGGGCTTCGGCGGCATTGCGGCGTACGATTTCGGGCAGGAACTTCACCTCGGCGCGGAGGAGGTGGGCGCGCTCGCCTATTTCCGCCGCCTGGGAGAATTTCTCTCGGGTGCCGAGAGGGGAGGCGGCGTCTCGGGGGCGATCTTGTCGCAGAGCCTCGCCCTGGCGGAGACGTCGGGGAAATTCGCCGCGGCGTTTGCCGCAGCGGGCAATTGCCTGGTCTGCTTCGTCTGCTCCCTCGCTCCCTACGTCTTGCTCACGGCGCTGACAGGCTGCTTCATGGGGGCGCTCAACGACCGCCTCGCGCAGACGGTCTATCTGTCGAGGACATTAAAGACCTTCAAATATCTCTTTTTCGGCGTCCTCGTTGCCTTCCTCGCGGCGCTCTGCGTGCAGCCGCTCTTCGGGGACGGACCGATCGTGCTCCTTCCCGACTTCGTTGCGGCGCTCGTGGCGTTGCTCTCGACCGCCGCGCTCGCGGGGGGCTGCGCCCTGTCCCGCAAGATGATCGCGGACAAGTACGCCCATAAATTAAAGATCAAGGAGAAGCTCGCGTAATATGGCGAAGACAGGGGCGGCGGGAAGCGCCGCATATCGCGAATGCAAACGGTACTTTGCGCGGCGGATCGTCGCTTTGGGGGAGGAACTCGAGGGCGTGCGTTCCGACTTGAAAGCGTCGCTCGAAGGGAGCCGTTCCGCCTATCGGAAGATCGGAAAAGAGAGCGCAAGGTTGTTCGGAAACGACCCGTTGAACTTTTTCATGTTTGCGGGTTGCATCCTGTTCCCGTTCGCCGTGCTGTGTGTGCTCTTGCGCCTTGTCGGCACGTCGGCGCTCGTCAGCCTGCTTCCCGCGATCGCGGGTGGCATCCTCATCGCCGCGGTCGCAGCCGTAAAACTTGCGAAGACGGCGAAATTCCGCAAAGCACGCGCTTCTTTCCGCGCCGCCTGCACGTCTTCCGAGGAACAACTTGCCCTTCAAAACAAGCTCTTTCGGGTCAAGGCGATCAGAAAGAAGAAGTTGAAGCGCATCTATAAAATGTTAAAAAAGGATCCGAACATGAGCGAAGCGAAAATCAGGGAACTCAGGGCGGAGTTCGATCGGATCGCAAAGTAAAATACAAAAGTGAGGTTTTCATGAGAAGATTCAAAGAGTGGTTCAGCATTCAGCTTGCAAAGCACCCCGCCCGTGTGGTGCTTCTCGCAATCTTGCTGTTCAACGTGGTCTTTTTCATTTCGGCGGCGCTCGTCATCAAAAATCTTGCGCTGAACGGAACGGA
This sequence comes from uncultured Clostridia bacterium, assembly GCA_947626305.1. Taxonomy (GTDB): domain Bacteria; phylum Bacillota; class Clostridia; order Christensenellales; family Borkfalkiaceae; genus Gallimonas. Next base: position 29,467 of record CANQRP010000004.1, read on the forward strand.
AGAGATGAGCTTATTCGAGGCGGCGTTCTATACGATCACCATGATCCTCGATGCGGGATGTATCCAATTCGTCGTTGCGGACATCGGCGAATCCGGCATCGCGATCGCGGTCGTGTGTCTCGTCATCGTCCTCATCGGGATGGTCTCCTTCACGGGCGCCGTCATCGGTTATGTCACAAACTACATCTCCAACTTCATCGAGAACTCCAATTCGGGCATGCGTCGGCTCAGGATCTCCTACCACCTCGTCATTCTCAATTGGAATACGCGCGCTTCGGAGATCATCAACGACCTTCTGTATTGCCGCAAGAGGCAAAAGGTCGTCGTGCTTGTCGGCGGCAGAAAGAAGGAGATCCAGAAAGAGATCGAAGAGCGCATCACGGATACCATCCACCGCGAAAACAGTGCGCTCCTGCTGCGCTGCCGCAAACTCGGGCTCCGCAAATATTTCGTGTACTTCCGGGAAAAGCTGCACAACAATTTAACGGTCATCCTCCGCGAAGGCGACGTGTTCTCCGCAAAGCAGCTCCACGACATCTCCATCGAGCGCGCCCGTTCGGTGGTGATCCTCGGCAACGACGTCAACAATTCCATCTGCCAATACGGCAATCGGGAGAGGATCGAGGAGAACGGCAGGGGGAATGCCCAAACGGTAAAGACGCTCATGCAGGTATCCGACATCACGGGCGCCGAATATTCTCTCGACAATCAGAAGATCATCGTCGAGATCTCCGACGACTGGACCTGGGAGCTCGTGCAGCGCATCATCAGCTACAAACAGGTCCAAGGCAAGTGCAACATCGTTCCCGTGCGGGTCAATCAGGTGCTGGGGCAAATCCTGTCTCAATTCTCGCTCATGCCGGAGCTCAACCTTGTCTACAAGGAGCTCTTCTCCAACAAGGGTGCGACCTTCTTCGTCGAAGAAAAGAAGGTGTCCGACGAGAGCGGTTATATCACCGAGTATCTGAAAAACCACCGTTCGGCGATCCCGCTCACGACGCTCAACTCGGGCGACAAGGACTATTTCGTCTATGCCGCGGGGAACGAAAAGGACATTCAGAAGACGTACGAGCGGACGGAGACCGGTTTCACCGTCAAACTCAACCGCAACTATTGGATCGAAAAGAAAAACGTCATCATCCTCGGGCACAACAGCAAGAGCAAGGATATCATGCAGGGCTTCTGCGCCTTCCGCGACGAGTGGAACTATAAGGACGGAGAGGACGAGATCCTCAACATCATCGTCATCGACGACGAGCAGAGCCTCGAAAAGATGAACTATTACCGCGAATATCCCTTCGTCACCGAAACCGTGTCCGCTACCGTCTACGACGAAGCGCGCATCTGTTCCACGATTGAGCGCTTTGTGGACGCCAACGAGGACGACACGAGCATCCTGATCCTCTCCGACGATTCCGCCCTCACCGAAAACATCGACGCCAAGGCGCTCGCCAATCTCGTGTATGTGCAGGATATCATCAGCGCCAAAAAGAGTCGGGACAGCAATTTCGACGTGGAGAGCATCGACGTCATCGTCGAGATCCTCGACCCGAAGCATCATGACATCGTGAGCAGTTACAGCGTCGACAATGTCGTCATCAGCAACCGCTACATCAGCAAGATGATCACGCAGATCGGCGAGAAAGAGGCGATCTTCGATTTCTATACCGACATTCTGACCTACGACACCGAGGACGCCGACGCATACGAGAGCAAAGAAGTGTACACCAAAAAGGTCTCCGCCTTCTTCGAGAAGATCCCCGGGGAGTGCACCGAAGAGGAGCTCATCCGCGCCGTGTGGAACGCCTCCGTTGACCCGTCCATCCCGAAGGAAAAACAAAATCCCACGGTCGTGCTCGGCTATGTCAAACCGGGCGGAAGGATCACGCTCTTCGAGGGCGACCGCACGGTCAGAAAGGTCAGGCTCGAAAAGAACGACAAGATCATCGTCTTCACCAATCACTGACGGGCGGCGCGGTTTTTTCGGAAAAACGCACCCCATATCCTCATTTCGAACAATTTGTATTCGGACTATCGCGAATGCAGCCGAACTTCTTCCGTACTCCCGGAAGCTGGTTCGGCTGTTTTTTTGATGTTCGGGCGGGAGAATGCGGCGCGCCGGATTTGAGAGATTGACGTTTGGCGCGGAATGTGCTATAATCAAGTTATCCGATACGGGAGGAGGGCACTCGTTTGATCGTCGATCGACTTTCCAAGGAAGAACTCGCCAAAATTTTTGCGCATTTTCTCTACCGAAACACCGCGGTGGAGGACTATCACCGCGAAAATGTGTGCATGGACGAAAAGCTGTACGCGGCGGTTTTGCGCATCGTGACATCCAACCTTCGGAAGGTCGCGCGCAATCACAATTTGCTTCTCTCGGTAAAAGAGGAGGAGCTCGCGTCCGTCGTCAACGCCATGTACCCCACGCGCGCAATGGAATTTTTGCACTACGCGCAGGAGTTCGCATTTTATTGCACCTATAAACCGGGCTTCGGATGGGACCCTCCCGTTCTCTTGCAGACGCAACCGCCCAAGGACAAGGCGGTCTATCTGCTCGGCGGCGAATTTCTCCGCGGTTGCACCCGCCGTTGGGACTTCGACGACAGCGCGATGTGCCGCATCAACAAGGACATTTACAACCGCATCTACACCCTGGTTTGTATGGGGCTCCTGCCCGCTCCGGCGAAGACCCCTCCGTGCTCCCCGCGCACGTAAATTAAGAGAATCGTTCGTTGTCGTAGTCGGAAAGCGGCGAAAAATTCGCCGCTTGTGTTTTATCGGGAAATATTCCGTCCCAAGCAACGTTTTTTGTGAATTGTATTTACGGTTTGTCCCGCAGCTTGTTCGCGGGAGGTTCGACCCAAATACTTAAAATATTCGAGCTTAACTTTTGCTTTTTTTTGATCTCTCTCGATGCACGGTAGATATCGGTCTCCAGGTAGAGCTGCGGATCCGGAACGGGGTCCGTTTTCTTCCGCAACGCCAACGCAAATGCGGCATTGCCTTCGACCTGTTTCAGGTAATTGCCGTAAAGGTCGGGGCGAGTGCTTTGTAAAAGTGCAGGCATATCGGGAAAAATCATCTTCCGCACGATGTCCGGCGCAAAATACGGCGTTACGGTAAGATCGAACGGATTGACATAGATATGATCGAGGAAATCGATATCCACAATGGCGCCGTGAATTGTGCCGCTTCCGCCTATGGCTTTGATCGCCTCGGAAATGTGTTTCTGGACTTCGGTAAACCGCTCCAGGGGGTTTTTGATATAAGAGATCACCTCATCCATTCTGTCGAAATAATAACGGACATCCCGCTGCTCCAAACACTTTAAGGCGCCTCCGTTCAAGATAGACAGCTTTCCGCCCGGAGCTCGCAAGAGGAACATATAATATCCGTTTTTCTTCAACATAAAGAGTTTGGAAAATTTTCTGTTGAATGTGAGCCCGATGTTTTTTCCGCGATAAAAGCGAATATATTCTTCTCTGCTCAACTCATAGATCCCATTTTCACGATCGGCGAAAATGTCGTAGTCGTCATCGATATAAAAATATTTGAGGTAAGCGTTGACGTGTTTATAACCGATCTGATTGTCCGCATATATCCTGTAATCGCCGTCGTCGTGAAAATAGTTCCTGTGCGTATGACCGTTAACATAGACAAAGCCACTCTGCGGTTTGAGATCGGCACACCAATCTTTTAGCGGCATGTGTGTAGCAGGCATTGTCGTAGATATCGCCCCGCAAAAAATCATAATAGGCGGAAAAATCGTCGAAACAAACCGTCAGTTCGTCTTCCGCGATGCAATCGATACCACCGACGCATTCGTCAACGAAAAAATTGTTCCGAATAATGTCGTATCCTTTGCGGATCGACCTGCGCAGCCCCAGCTCCCTTTCCGCAGCGACAACGGAAGGGTGATACCGATATTCTTGAGGGACCGCATAGAAGCCGATCGATCGATTTTTAAGCCGTTCGACGAGGGAAATTACTTCTTGATCCTGAGTTGTCGTTTCGTTTGACATCGCCGTCTCCGCAAAATGCTTTTGGAACATTATATCATTTGCTCTCGGTTTTTTCAAGAAAAAAGAGGACTTCGGCATGCCGCCCTTGGAGAAAGCCGCCCGTCGGGGCGAGAAAAAGCCCGTTGATGGAACCTCGCGGTCAAACGCTTGTGATTTTTAGGGTATTATGATATAATGTGCAAAACGGTGTCGAAAATCGTGCGGCACGACGGTTCGGAGGGGAAAATGGATCTTCATGAGACGCTCGCTTACGGTAGGCGCGGCGGATTTGTATATCTGAGATACGTCTCCGTTATTTTCTTCTTTCTCTCGCAGTTTGCGACCTATTTCGTCATCCTGAATGTTCTGACGCAGGCATCGAACGCCTTGAACGCGCTGCAATCGCGCGACATTGTCGGGGTCGTCACCTCCCTCGTCTCCTTCCGGCTCGAAGGTCCCTCCGGCACGGTCGTCGGGATCATGCGGAATTTGGGATGTCTCGTTATCCCGCTGTACTTCATCGCAACGATCTCCTTCGTGCTCAACTTCAACCGCGGAGAGATCGGCAAGATCACCCGCCGCACCGCTGTCATCGCTATTCTGCTTTCTTTTGCCGAGCTGATGGCATATGTCGTTCTTCTCGGCGTCGTGACGGTGCTGGCGGAGAGCCTGTTTGCCTTGGTCGCGGAGCAGTACTCGGATATCGTCGGCATCGTGGACCAGATCATCAAGGCATTCAATGCCGAGGCGGAACTCATCCCGTTCGAAAGCGCAAGCGCGGCGCTCGCATTCGCCGAGAAGTTCGTTACCGAACGGCTCACGCTCACGCTGCTCAACAATATGCCCTCTTTCAACATCTTTCTCGACCAGTTGCTCTGTTTGCTGCTGTGCGTGTTCTTTTGTTTTCGTCCCAAATGGGCGAACACCGGGGCGAAAAGGGCACTGTTCCGCGCCTTGGGAGTCCTGCCCACCGCCTACATCGTTGCTGCATTTGTCTTCAACGGACTGATGCACTCGGGCGTCCTTTCTCCGAGCCTGACGCTGATGAGTCTGTTCCCCGCAAAACGTCTGCCGCATTTCTTGTTCATCGGCTGTATTCTGTATTGCAATCGCTCGCAGCTCGTGAGAGGAGCGAAAAGAGAGATCGGGTTCGGGTCTGTGCCCTCTACCCAAAAGATATACCGCTCGGTGCCGCCCGTGTTCGAGACAGCGGAAACGGCAAAAAGAAGGTCCCTCCAAACGGCGGTCTTTCTGAGCGTCTGTCTCTTATTACTGAGCGCGGTGGACTTTTTGCTCGGAGGTCTGCCGTTCGCGGCGAAGTGGGGATTGGGCAAGTCCTACTACGCCGTATTCTGCATCCCGTTCTTGTTTTTCTTCGATGAGAGAAAACCCGTCGCCAAGCGGAATTATACGGTTTTTTCTCTGGTTTATTTCGCGGTGATCGTCGTCGTTGTTTTGATCTATCTCTTCTTTTGAACGCCGCATTGAAAAAACAGCGACCGGGTTTTCCCGGTCGCTGCATATTGCGATGTGTTTGAAGAGGGGATCATCCTTTCTTTTTGCCCTTGATGAGCTTGACCGTCACGATCGCCATCCATGCCGCAAGTCCGCCGAAGACAACGACGTCCGCCACGATCCAGTAGATCTTCCACGTCGAGAAGGACTGCTCGTACTGCGTGACGGTCTCGGAGGCATTTCCGAACTCCGCCGCGATCGTACGCGTGTTGCAATAGGTGTAGATGACGTGCTTTGCGACCTTGCGCGCGCAGGCGACCGCCGTCGCGCTCGTCGTATCCTTGAGCCCGATCGCACCGTAATTTGCATCGTTGCCGTTTTCGAGCCAGATGTCATTCCCCGCGCGGATGCCCTGGTCCACCGTCTTATAGCTGTCGTTTCCGTCGAGATAGTCCGTTACCGCCGTGCCTTTGAAGCCCCACTCGTCGCGGAGGATCTCGGTCATGAGCGCATGGCTGCCGCCCGTCCACGTGTCGCCGATGCGGTTATACGAGGACATGATCGCGCTTGCCTTGCCCACCTTGACGCTGAGTTCGAAGGGTCTCAGGTAGACTTCGCGGAGCGCCTGCTCGGAGAGCCAGGTGTAGAGCCCGTTTCTCTGATTCTCCGTCTCGTTCAGGGCAAAGTGCTTGATGTAGCTGTAAACGCCCTCTTGCGCCGTGCCATAGATGATGCTCGCCCCGATCATGCCCGAGATGAAGGGGTCTTCGCTGAAATATTCATAATTTCTGCCGTCGAAGGGGGAACGGTGGATGTTCATGCCGGGGGCATACCAGCCGCCGTAGCCCGCCGTGGCGCCCTCTTTCCCAACCACCTGTCCGAGCAGGTTGGCGACGTCGGTATTCCACGTGGAGGCTACCACGATCGCCGAAGGGAAACCCGAAAACTGGGGCGTGCTGTGAGGATGCCGGTTGAACCCCGTGGGACCGTCGAGGTCGACCATCATGGGCTTTCCGATGGACCTTACGAGAGCGGTCTGATACCCGCCCTTTGCGATGATGGTAAAGAGTTCCTGCTCCGTGATCTGGTCGAGAAGGGGATCCCAGAGCGAGTCGTCGTCATAGTTCTCCGCTTTCCCGAGTTCGAAGATGAGATCGTCGTTGTAGGAGGAGCCTTCCTGCCCTAAGTTCTCCACGAGGCGGAGGCTGCCCTCGGCGCCCTGCGTGGGGCGCGTCTCCGTATTTTCCTTGTCGGTGAGCCAGCCGTTGGAGTGGAAGAGGGCGGTGTCCTTCGCCCGCCGCTCTTTCGTCTCCTGCGGGAAGGTGCCCTTAAAGTCCGCGCGGGTCAGGTATTGAAGATTCCAGCCCGAGACGTTGGAGCCGTCGATGGATACGCCGCCGTCCGCGTTCTCGCCCGTGAATCGGTTCACGATCTCGGTCCCCGTTGCGCTGTCCGTCTCGATGGCGATGTTTGACGCCACTTTGTAGGTAATCACGCCGTCGGTGACGCCCGCGCCCGACGCCGCCTTGGTATGGTGGGCGTCCGTAGAGAGCTTGATGGCATATTCGCCCGCTTCGAGGACATAGCCGCCGTCCTCGCCCACGCTTCCGCTCAGGTTATAGCAGTCGTAAGACTTCATGTCCTCCGCCTTGAACTTCAACGTGACCGTCTGTGCGGGATGTTCGCCGCCCTGTGCGTCGAGAAGGTTGGTCTTCGCAAAGGCGACGAGGTTGGCGGAAGATTTCTCCACTCCGCCGGGGGTGTACGGGGGTTCATAGTAGACTTCCACCACGTCCTTGCCCGCGCAGTTGCCCGTGTTGATGACGTTGAGTTCGACGGTGATTTCGGTGTCCGCGGTGATTGTGGAACCGTTTGCGGGGCTGACCGAGCGGATGTTCCACTCGAAGTCGGTATAGGACATGCCGAAGCCGAAGGGATATTGCACAACGCCGTCATAGCCCGTGCCGTATTCATTGCTCACGTTGTCCCAATAGCCCTCCGTGTCGGCGGTCTCGTACCACTTGTAGCCGACATAGATGCCCTCGAGATAGTCGATATACTGTTCATTGGTGCTGTTCGTGTACGTCTTTTCGCCCGTGGCGCCGTTTTTCACGTTGGAGTCGGGCGAATTGGCATACGTCGCCGCCGTCTTCAAGTCATAGGCATAGGTGTCGACGAGCTTGCCCGAAGGGTTGACCTGTCCGCGCAAGATCTTCGCAAGGGAGGTAAGCCCGCTCTGTCCCGGCGTTGCGATGGCGAGCGCCGCGTCGATGCCGTCGCTCTCGAGGAAGCCGCATTCGAGCGTTGCCGAAGTGTTGAGGAGCACGACGACGTTTTCGAAATGGCTTTCCACATAGTCGATGAGCCCCTCTTCCTCCGTCGAGAGCTGCAAATAGGTCCGCGTCTCGTCGCGCGTCACCGTTCCGTTTGCGCTGGAGGGGTTGGACGAGGGCTTGAATTTGAGTTGATATTTGGGAAGGTCGAGCGATTCTCCGCCCGTTCTCGTGAGGACGACGATCGCAGTGTCGCTGAAAGCGGACGCGGAATTGAGGACGTCCGCGGGATAATCGGCGATATTGGGCTCCACGAGGTGGAAATACTTGGGATCGCCGTTATAGTTGAACCAACCGGGGCGGCTGTCCGTGCCGCCGTTGCGGTTTACGGTGCAGTAGCTCTCGTAGTATTCCGCGAGCGTGGGGTTGACTTCGAAGGGCTCCTCTTTGAGTCCTTCGAGCGCCTCTCTGAGGCTCACGATCTCCTTCCGCGTGTCGCCGTTGCTCCACATGGTGAAGTCGCCCGAGCCGCCGCCGCACATCAGCATGCCCTCGTCGCTCGAGCCCCAGCCGAAGAGGTTGACCTTTTTCACGTCCTTTAAGGGGAGGGTATCCTGCTCGTTTTTGAGGAGAACGAATCCCTCTTCCGCCACTTTTTGCACGGCGAGGTCGCCGTCCGTGGGGTCCAGCGTGTCCGCGGGCGCAAAGTTGTCGCCGAGGTACTGGTCTACGATGCCCTTGAAGTTGTTCAGAATGACATTTGCCACAATGAACACGACCGCAAGCACGCCGCAAACGACGAGTTGAACGATCTTTCCCGTTGATTTCTTCATAGAGACCTCCTGTGATCCGAATGAGTTTCCCATTCTGTTTCGATTATACAATTTTTTTCATAAAATTTCAATTGCAATTTTACTTTTTTCGATTGCAATTTCTGCGGCACGGGAAAGCCGTTTGCCGTCGTCGCGTGCTTAAAACACGCGGGAGCGGAAAAACGCGCGGACATGCAAAAAATTCATAAACATCTTGACAAGCGCGCCCTCGCGTATTACAATGGGAAAGAATTGAAAAACGACACGGAATGGGATAAAAGACCTTCTCGATCCTTTTCGGAAAGGGGAATAGGAACGCAATTCGACCCCGTTTTCGCCAAGATCATGCTGGAAATGATCGAAGAGGACACAAATTACGAACTCCACGAGATGTAGGGGCTTCGCAGACGGATATTCCATGCCGCCGCGATCTCCCCGATCACTCACTTAAAAAAGGCACACCTGCGGGTGTGCCTTTCCGATTGCCGAATTTTCGGCGCGAAAAAAGCCGCCTATTATCTAATTAGAGGAACACATTGCGCGACCATTATAATGAAATTTGACAATATCGAACATTTTATGAAAAAATCAGATTTTTTTTGACGGAAAGTATTGACAAAAGCGAAGGTATGTAGTATAATGACACCGTAAAAAAGCCGCCTAATTAGATATTAGACGCACATATTCGGGGCAACAGCCCTGCGATCGCACCACAAAGTGAGCGGGCATAAGCAAAAGTCCGCAGTTTTGTGTTTTTTTTGGGAGTTAGGTAAAACGGTTTACCTAAGAAATAAAAAAAATTTATCAGGAGGAAAAAGCATGAGGAAGAGAAGTTTGAGCTGCATCGCATTGTCGCTCATTCTCGTACTCGGGTGCCTTGCGGGGTGTAATGACGATACGCCGCAGCCCGTAGGTCCCGATGACAACACGCCGACGGTGAATTACACCGTCAAGTTCGACGTCGGCGCAGAAGCAAGTTCGGCGGGTGTTAAAACGCCTGCCGACCAGACCGTGAAGAACGGTTCCACCGCCGTGGAGCCCGCTGCGGAGTATGAGGCGGACAGCACATGGTGGCAGACGCACGAGCTTGTCGGTTGGACGAGAAATTCCGCGGATTGGGATTTCTCGAACGATAAGGTCACGGACAACATTACGCTCACGGCGCAGTGGCAGTCCACCGAGTCGAACAACACGGCGGCGGAGTACGAAGAAAAGCTCGAAAAGGGACAGTTTGATTGGGTGCAGGAAGATCACCTCTACGTCCATTACCTGAAAGGCGCGGACGATCCTTCTGAGCACGGCACCGTCAACCCCGCCAAGGATACCCACTATGCAACGCAGATCGACAGCGCGGTCTACGGCGACTGGGGGCTTTGGGTATGGGAATACACGCCCGTCAACAGCGAGGGGAGAGCGTTCTATCCCGCCCGTATCGACGAGAGCGGCGCGGTGTACGACATCGACCTCACCGCGACTTACAACGACGCCGGTTGGGATTCCGCCGCGCGTGAGAACAAGGGCATCAC
>CANQRP010000005.1 GCA_947626305.1 uncultured Clostridia bacterium
GCACAATTCTTTTCCTTCTGTCATACCGCCCCGCCCGCACGTTCTATGTTGTCGAAGGGCGGCACGAGCGGCATAGCCGCGAAGTACGGGGTTTTGGCGGTCCCTGTTTTAACGCTGCGGTAGAGATGTTTCCATGCGCTGCGCTTAGTCGACATGACAATAAGAAAGCCTCTCCCAACCGATTAGGGGAGGGAGCGTATTACCACGGACTCAACGAGGTATCTATGAAAAACAAAAAGACAACGGTATACGAAGATCGCGAAGAAAAAAAGCGCAAGTATCTGGAAGAGCACACCGTGCTCTGCCCCAATTGCGGCGCGGAGGTGCTCGACCATATGACGGAGTGCCCGCGCTGTAAACATCCCTTAAAGCCGAAGGGCTATACCCCCCTCACCGACAAACAGATCAAAAAGATCAAGATCGTTACTTTTTCGGTCGGCATGGTCATCGCGATCGCGGTCCTCGTCTGCTGGTACCTCTTCTGGAAATGATCGTTGCGTCGCTCTACTCCCGGTAGAGCGATTTTTTTTCGGAGTAGAGAGGCACTTCCCGGGGAGAGAAACCGGGTTTGCGGGAGGAGAGACGCCTTCCGAACAAGTAGGTAGCATTTCGGCGGAAAAACGGGTATACTGGTAACGTCCGGAGGAACACTTATGGAAATCACATCCTGCAAGAGAGGCTTTCGTTCGTTTTATACCCGCGGAGAGGAGATCTTCAATGCCGTATCGCACATCGTGGGCGGCGCGCTCGGGCTTGCGATCTTCGCGCTCGGGATTGGGTTTGCCTATCCGTCGGGGGCGGCGATGGCGGCAATGGCGGTATTCGGCGTGTGCGTCATCATTCTTTACACGATGAGCGCGCTTTATCACTTTCTCCCCGACGGCAGGGCGAAGGGCGTATTCCGCATCTTCGACCACTGCACCATCTTTCTGCTCATCGCAGGCACGTACACCCCCGTCTGCGTGATTGCGCTCGGGCTCACCCCGATCGGGATCGGCGTCCTCGTCGGCGAATGGGTCTGCGCCGCGGGCGGGATCACGATGAACGCCATCGCCATGAAGAACAAAGTCATCAAGGGACTTTCGATGGCGCTCTATTTCGTCATGGGCTGGGCGGCGCTTGCCGTACTTCCCGCCGTGCTCGGAAGCGTCCCCGCCGTCGGGCTCTGGCTGCTGCTCGCGGGCGGCATCGCCTATACCGGGGGCATCGTATTCTTCGCCTTCGGCAAACGGGTGCGATATTTTCATTCCGTCTGGCATCTGTTCGATTTGGCGGGCACCCTGTTGCAATTTCTCGGCATTCTTTTTTTTCTCCCTTGACAGCGCGGGAAAATGCGTTTATAATAGAACGCGGAGGTGGAAAGTATGAAAGTATTGATGATCAACGGCAGTCCGAACGAAAAAGGGTGCACCTTTACGGCGCTTACGGAGATCGCGAACACCCTCAAAGAGGAGGGGGTGGAGAGCGAAATATTCTGGCTCGGCAAACAGCCTGTTTCGGGCTGTATCGCCTGCGGGCATTGCAGAGAGCACGGCACTTGCGTTTTCAAAGATAAAGTCAACGAAGTGCTTGCCCGCCTCGACGGGTTCGACGCGCTCATCGTGGGCTCGCCCGTCTATTATGCGGGTCCGAGCGGGCAGATCACGTCGTTTTTGGACCGTCTGTTCTACGTCGGCGGCAAAAGAATGGCGGGGAAGCCGGGCGCGGCGGTCGTCAGCTGCCGCAGAGGGGGCGCGAGCGCGGCGTTCGACCGCCTGAACAAGTACTTTATGATGAACCGTATGCCCGTCGTTTCCTCCCAATATTGGAACCAGGTCCACGGCAACACGCCCGAGGAAGTGAGAGAGGACGGCGAGGGTCTGCAAACCATGCGCACGCTCGCCCGCGAAACGGCGTGGCTGCTCAAAAATATCGAAGCGGGAAAGAATGCGGGCGTACAAAGACCCGTCGACGAACCGCGCATCCGCACCAATTTCATCCGTTAAACCGCGGGAGTGGGATATGGAGATCATCGCAAAGCGAAAGGATAAAGTCATCTGCCGCGACGGGGACAAGCTCATCAAGATGTTCGACGAGAGCTACTCGAAGTCGGACATTCTCAACGAGGCGATCAATCAGGCGCGGGTCGCCGAAACGGGGCTCAGGATCCCCCTGTTCCGCGAGGTGACGGTCATAGACGGCAAGTCGGCGATCGTCATGGATTATATCGAGGGCGAGACCCTCGCTTCTCTCATGCAAAAATTCCCCGAAAAACGTGGGGAATTTTTGCATCTATTCGTCTCCATCCAGCGGGATGTGCATTCCCGCAAGCATCTCTTGCTCACGAAGTATATCGACAAGCTCAAAATGAAGATCCTGAGCTCCGAGCTCGACGCTTCCACCCGCTACGATCTCTCCATGCGCCTCAACGGCATGCGCCGCCATACGCACGTGCTGCACGGCGACTTTTTGCCGAGCAACATCATCCTCGCAAGCGACGGTCCTTATATTTTGGACTGGTCGCACGCGAGCCAGGGGAATGCTACGGCGGACGCGGTGAAGAGCTACCTTCTGTTCCGCCTCGCGGGTGCGGACGGTTTCGCGGAAGACTATCTCGAAGAATTCATCGCACGGGCGAATGTGGAGCGGGAGTACGCCATGGAATGGGTGCCGCTCATCGCGGCGGCGCAACTCGCGCGCGCGACCGATCCCGTGAAAAAAGCAAAACTTCTGCAATGGACGGTCGAGGGGTGAATATGCACAAATTCGACACAAAGGTACAACTGCTCAAATACAAAGTGCTCAAAGAGGTCGCGCGGCTCTCCTGGACGGACGATCTGTTGGAGAATGTCACCGAGATCCCCAAGATGATCGCCCCCGGGAAAATTCCCACCATGCGTTGCTGCGTCTACAAAGAGCGCGCCATTCTGAGCGAACGGGTCAAACTCGCCATCGGCGGGAACAGACACAATCGCAAGGTGATACAAGTCATCGACATCGCCTGTGAAGACTGCCCCACGGGCGGCTATGAGGTGACGAGTGCCTGCCGCGGCTGTCTTGCCCACCGCTGCGAGGAGGCATGCCGCCGCGACGCCATTTCCTTCGACCATCGGCAGAAGGCGTACATCGACAAGACAAAGTGTGTGGAGTGCGGCGCCTGCGCCAAAGCATGCCCCTATTCCGCCATCCAGAATTACAAACGCCCGTGCGAGCAGAGTTGCAAAGTCAAGGCGATCTCGGTGGGCAGCGAAAAGGAGGCGGTCATCGACTACGAAAAGTGCATCGCCTGCGGCGCGTGCGTGTACGCCTGTCCCTTCGGTGCCATTACCGACCGCTCCTACATATTGGACGTGATAGATCTGCTCTTAAAGAGCGAACGGAATACGAAATACAAAGTTTACGCCCTCGTTGCACCGTCCATCGCGGGGCAGTTTGCCTACGCAAAGCTCGGGCAGGTGATCACGGCGATCAAGGAGCTCGGCTTCTGCGGCGTTGTCGAGGTCGCGCTCGGCGCGGATGCGGTCGCAAGGAGCGAGGCGGAGGAGCTCGAAGAAAAGGGCTTTCTCACCTCTTCCTGCTGTCCCGCGTTCGTGTCCTATCTCGAAAAGAATTTTCCCAATCTGAAAGATAAAATTTCTCACGGACTCTCCCCTGCGGGAACGCTTGCCCGCATGCTCAAAGAGCGGGAGGAGAACTGCAAAACGGTGTTCATCGGTCCCTGCACGGCAAAAAAGACGGAATTTCAACGCGAGGAATACCGCGGGCTGTTGGACAGCGTGATCACCTTCGAGGAATTGCAGGCGCTCATCGACAGCCGCGATATTCCCGTCTCGGAACTGCCGGAGACGGCGCTTGCCGACGCTTCGCCCTTCGGCAGGGGGTTTGCCCGTTCGGGCGGCGTGGCGGAGGCGGTCGCACAGGCGCTTGCGGAGCGGGGGAGCACGGTTGCCTTCGAACCGGTCTTGTGCAGCGGGCTCGAGGAGTGCCGCTCCGCGCTCCTGAAAGCAAATAAGGGAGTGCTTCAAGGCAACTTTATCGAAGGAATGGTGTGCGCGGGCGGTTGCATCGGCGGTGCGGGCTGTCTTACCCACGGCGAGCGGGGGAAGAGCGATGTGGAACGCTATGCGGACGAGGCGGTCTATGCGGAGATCGCGGCGGCGACGGACGCCTTCGGAAAATGACCCTCGTCATCGTCGATCTCGGCGGAACGCCGTCCGGACTCATACGGAGTGCGCTCGATCGGATCCCCTCCCCGCGGCGGGAGGAGATCTGTCGTTTGAAAGGGGAACTTGCGCGGGCGCAGCGGGTCGTCGGCGAGGCGCTCGTGCGGCGGTTTGCGCTTGAATTCGGCTTGACCTGCCCTACGGTCCTGCGCAAAGAGAAGAGGAAACCCTATCTTGCGGAGGCGCCCGGGCTTTGCTTCAATCTCTCCCACTCGGGGGAAGCGGTCGTGTTCGCGGCGGCGGGATCGCCCGTCGGCGCAGACGTCGAAAAGGTCGTGCCGCGGGATTTTTCCACGGTCGCGGCGCGCTGTTTTTCTTCGGCGGAACAAAAAAAAATCGCCCGTTCCGAGGCGCCGCTCATAGAATTTTATCGCCTCTGGACGAGGCGGGAAAGCATTGTAAAACGCCGCGGCGAGGGGAGCGTTCGGGGCGTCAACGTGAGCGGAGAACGGGTGCGCTCTTTTGCCCTGTCCGAGGGGAAGCTCATTCCCTTTGGAGCGGGGGCGCCGCAATATGTTCTCTCCGTCTGCCTGTCTCCGGGAGAAAAAGGAGACCTGTCGGTGCGGTTTTGTTCGGCGGACGAGGTGTTGGAGAATTTTTAAGGTAGAGATGTCTCGACTACGGCTAACGCCTTCGCTCGACATGACATTTTGGAAAGGCGTTCCGCCCCGCCCGCGTCATTCCGAGCCGTACAAGCAATAACGAAGTTCGAACGGTACTCTCCGAGGGAATCTTGCTACGTTCAAGTACGTTCAAAACCAAGCCCAAACGCAACAAGATGCCTTCACGGACTGTGTAAAGACATTACGGCTACTTCGCCTACGGCTCGTGCCGCGCTTAGAGAATCAGAATTGCGCGGGGCAGCATGACATTATTACCTTTCACCAAATGAATTTTGCGTCGGCGCTCTCGCCGTTGTCGATGAGAATGTCCTGCGCCGTCATCGAGCGGTTGACAACGGAAATAAAATACGTCCATTCGGCGATCTCTTCGGGGGTCGCCCATTTTTTTAACGGAGTGAGCGCCATGATCTGCGCCCACAGGTTTTTGTCTTCCATCACACGGCGGTTGAGCGCCGTCGTTACGCCGCCGGGAGAGAGACTGTTTGCGGTCGCGCCCCACTCCGCCACGCGGAGGGCAACGTTTTTCATATAGGAGACAAGTCCTCCTTTGCTCGCCGCGTACTCGGGGAATTCCGCCCCCGTCGTCGCGCTCGCCGAGGCGATGAACACCACGCTTCGGATACGCGGTTGAATGCCGTATTTTTCCGTCACGCGGATGGCGCCTTTCAGGTTGACTTCGATGTCCTTCCCGCTGTCCTGCACGCCCGCGTTGTTGATGAGGATCTCCACATTTTCGATATCGGGCAGCGCTCCCGTCACGTCGCAGACGAAGTGGGTGTAGTTCGTTTCGGCAAAGGAGGCGGGGAGCAGGTCGAGCCCTACGACTTCATGCCCCATGCCGAGGAATTTTTTCGCGATCGCGCAGCCGATGCCGCCGCTCGCGCCCGTAACGAGAATTTTCATTCGTTTTCTCCTTTTGCATTCGTGTTAAATTCTCCACGCGCCGCTGACGAAGTAGCATAGTCGGGACATCTCATCCTTGTTTTTTTGCTACGTAGTCGAAATATTCCCTGCCGACGCCCCGTTTTTTCCATACGTCGCAGATCTTGTAGCCGATGGGGGAGAAGACCGCCTCGATGAGAAGCTCCGCCACCATCCCCGTAGCCGCACAGGTAATGCACTGCACCGCCGTCCAGCCGAAGAAGAAATAGCTCACGAGGAAGGCGAAGATGAGGTTGTCGCAGAACTGCCCCAGCGCCGTGGAGAGGTAGGTGCGACAGGCATAGGCGAAAAAGCCGTTCGGGTTTTTCTTGAAGAGCTTGCCGACTCCCCAATTGGAAAAGTTATTGACGACCGCCGAGGCGAGAAAGGCGACCGTGGAGCCGAGGAGCACATACCACGTTCCGCCGAAGGTCGAATCGAGCGCCGAATTGACGACGGGCTGTTCCCCGAAATCGAAAAACGCACCCCAGGTGCCCGGAATGAGACTTGCGAGCCATAGGATGAGGCAGGCAAGCAGATTGATGACGATCGCAACTGCGGAGACGACCGTCGCCGCCTTGGGCCCGTAGTGCTTGGTCAGCACGTCCATGCAGAGGAACGCCACCCACGAGACGATGATGCCGCAGTCGAGGGCGAGCCAGTCGAGGGGAATGTCGAGGCTCTTGTTCGCGAGCAGATTCATTGCGAAAACGGAGAGCAAAAAGAGGGAAAAAGCGAGCGGGGAAAGAGAGCGCAGCAAAATGCCGCATTCGGAAAAAAAGTCCGAAATCTTGTGTTTCATAACAACTCCTTGTTTTTTATTGCACGAAGGTGCCTTTCCTTGCGGAACGCGGCGCAGATGGTTTGGCAAGGCGAACATCTCACCGCAGAGCTCCATTATAGCGCAAAACGCAGCGCAAGTAAAGCGAAAACCGCGGTGTTTTTTCCGCAAAGCGATATCATGGCGAAAATATAAGCAACTCTTAACCTTTTCGAGCCCTCCGTTCCTTGACTTTTTCGACAAAATGTTATATACTGACACAAATTTCCGTCCTATGGACGGAACACGGGAGGTAATCATGAAAAAAGCACGGTTTTTCGTCGCACTTTTGTGTACGGTGCTTTGTTTCGGACTTCTGTCCTTTGCCGGCGCATGCAAGTCGGGCGAGGACGGAAAAACGGCAACGCTCACGCTCTCGGCGGGCGAGGGCGGCACGCTGAAAAAAACGACTTACGAAATAGAGGTCGGCACCTCGATCGCAGAGCTCCTCAAAGGGATCGCGCCCGTTCCCGAGGAAGGGCTCACCTTCGCGGGTTGGTACAACGGGCAGAACCTTCTCGGCGAGGAGACCATGCCCGCGGAGGGGTATTCCCTCACGGCGAAATATAACGCAACTTACACCGTGGAACTCTATCTCGAAGACGCGGAAGGCGCCTACGGTACGCCGGAGCGCATTACGGGGAGCGCCCTTTACGGTGACGCGTTTACCTATACTCCCGCCCGCGAGCACTATCTGCCCGACGGGAGCAGGGAAAACAGACTCTCCTCGGAAAAACTCGGCAAAAACGAGACGTTCACCGCCTATCTCAAACGGGAGACATACGGCGTTCACTACTATGTCAACGGACCGCAGGAGGGATTCGGCGGCGTCCTGTTCCCCGCCACCGTCCGCTACGGCAATTCGCTCGCCCTGCCGGACGCGGAGGGGTTCACCCATCCCGATTGGTATCGTTTTGCTGGTTGGGCGACCTCGGCAGACGGTCCGCTCGCCTATCGGGCGGGAGAGACGGTCACTCCCGCGGGAGAAATGTTCCTCTACGCCGTTTGGGAAGAAGCGTTTTACGACCGCTTCGGCGGCGGAGATTTCCTCTTCTTCCCGCAGACGGAGCCGAACGTTGTCATTCTCCTGCGTGCGGGAGAGGAGCACCGCGGCAGTTGCGAAGGGGATACGTTCACCTTTGAAAACGACGGAAAAGAGGTGCTCAAAGGCAAGGTAAACCGCGCTGCGGGGACCTTTGTGTACTATCGCGAAGCGCTGAAAGACGTCGTATACAAACATGCGGACGCCTATCGGGACGAACTGCATCAAGACGGCGCGACCCTCACATTCGACGGCTACGGCAGCGCCGATTACACGCTCGGCGGCACGACAACGACGGGGGAGATCTCCTACGACCTCGACTCGATGCTCTACTCCTTTACGGCGGGCGACCTCAGGTTCAGCTTCCTTCTCACCGATCTTTCGGTAGGGGATGAGAGCGAGCGGGTCTTCCTCTGCCCGGGTGCCGAAGCGGCGGCGGAATTCTATCCCTGCTTTGTGTTCTATTACGAGGAGGGAGAGAACAGATGGGATGTGCAGGCATATTCTCCTCTGCTCTATTCCTTCGACGGCATGGGCACCGTGCTCGTGTATGCCATCTCCGCGACGCAGGATACCTACGCTCTCTACTATATCGGGACCTATCTTCCCACGGACGACGGCATCCTCGAGATCATGCTTCTGGACGCAGAGGGCAATGTGCGCAACGTCCGCGGAAAACTTATCGAATATAACGGTCAGCCCGTTTACCTCGAAGAGGACGGCTATGCCGGCACCTATTCGGCGGAGACGGGGGAAGAACTCACGCTCGACGGGTTCAGCGGCACCGAACAGAGCGCGGTCCTCACCGCGGCGGACGGTACGCGGAAGGAGGGGATGTATGTGCTCGAATCCTCCCCGCTCGGGACCTATCTTCGCTTTGCGGTAACGGGCGAGAAGGTCGCCACCTACCGTTTGGATCGGGAGGGAAAGCATTTCGAACTGCTCGGCGGCGAAGACTATGCGGAATATTATGTGTACTACGGCGCTTCGGGCGCCTCGCCGCTCGGCAATGCAACGCTCATCCTCGGCGAAGACAACACGGCGCTCTATTACCCCTCCGCGCAGGAGAGCGTAAGCGGAACGGTGACGAAAACGGATGGGAAGGAGGGCTTCTTCCTGTTCACCGCAACGGACCGCTCCGTGATCTTCGAATTCGAGCTGTTCAGCGGCTTCTTCCCCTCGGGCATCTATACCGAGTATTATCACTATTTCAAGCGCTACCCCACCCTTGCGTCCTCGGACGTCGAAAGTTACGAAACGGAGGACGGGGCTACCCTGTTGGTGCAGGAGGACGGCGACGGCTTCGGCGACGCGATCTACACCGTCGGCACGCTTTCCCGCCTCGGCAGCTATATGCTCGCATCGGACGGGACGTTCTCCGGCATCGGCTTTGATTTTATCGAATTCATCGACATCAACACCGGCGATACCTTCTACTTCAAAGTGACGGGCGAAGGGAAGATCTCGCTCTTCGGGGGCGAGTCCGGATACTATGCCCTCTACGACGGCGGAACGGTGGACCGCAGCTCCTTCCTGCTCCTGTTCTCGGACGACACGCCCGTTGCTTATTACAGCACGGAAGAGGGAGCGGTCACGGGCAGCTACACCTATTCGGCGACGACGGAGGAGGTTGTGCTGACCCATTCCGGAGGAAAACTTTCCTTCCTGCTCGTGACGGCGGAGGACGGCACGGCTTGCTTTGTGTGCCACACCGATCTTTGGAGCGGAACAAAAACTTTGAAAAGCGAAGACGGCAAGACGCTGCTCCTCGACGGCTACGGATTTGCCGACTACGACGGGATCGGGATGCAGTACTATCTCTACGGAAGGCTGAACGAGGAGAACGCCTACCGCATCTATGCGTATGCCACGGCGGAAGAGGGGGTATACGAGGGATACTTCGATCTCTATCTCGGCAGCGATACCTTTACCGTCTGCGGCTATGAAGCGGGGCAGTACTATGCCGACGACACTTCGGGCGACGTCCTCTTCCTCGACGGCTACGGCAAGGTCGTCCGTTACAACATCGACCGCCGCGAGAGCGACGGAACCTCGCTCACCCCGCTCGAAGAGGGCGAATATGTCTTTGAAAATACGGAGGAGGAGATCCTTCGCGTCACCCTCGGAGAGAGGAACTTCCGCATCCACATCTGGGGGAGTTACGACGGCGAGGACGTCTCCCTCTACTACACCGTGGAATTCACGGCGGCGGGCACCTATGTGAGCGACGAATGGGAATATCTCTCCCTCGACTCCTACGGAGAAGCGCTCTTTACCGACCGGTACGGCGCCTCCTATGAGGGCAGTTATACGAAGATCTCGGAGCACGCCGTGAGCTTTACCGCAAGCGCATTCGACGAGGCACAGATCTTCGTACTCGGAGAGGAGAACACCTTTACCCATCCCACGCAGGGCATGGTCGTCGACGGAGACACCCTCGTCAAATACCTCGGCGGCAGTGAAAGGGAGGTCCGCATTCCGTCCGGGGTGAAGAAGATCGCACCTCTCGCCTTCTCCCGTTTGGTTTACGGCGCCCTGTATGAGGGCGCGGCGATCGTCTCCGTCGATCTGAACGATACGGAGGAGATCGGTTCATACGCCTTCGACGGATGCGCCTTTCTGACGACGGTCAAGGGCGGGCATGTGAAAACGGTCGGCGCGTTCGCCTTCTACGCCTGCATCGAGCTCCGAACGCTCGAGCTGCCCGTCGTATCGGAGATCGGCGAATTGGCATTCCACCTCTGCGAATCTCTCGGGAAAGTGGAACTTGCGCAGGCGAAAATTCTCTACTCCTCTGCGTTCAGCGGATGCTCCGGACTCGTTACGGTCGTGCTTCCCGCCGCCGAAAAACTGTACGAAGGCGTGTTCTACGACTGTCATGCGTTGAGATCGGTCACGCTCGGCGAGCACCTCGTCCAGCTCGGCACTCCCGAAGAGTCCGTTGCGGGCGTGTTTGCAAGGAGCAGTGCGCCGGCGCAGTCCTCGCTCAAAGTGACCTTGCTCGGGAGCACGGTCCCCGCGGTCGGTGCCGACCTCTTCGAAGGGGTGGAGACCTACACCGTCGTCGTGCCCGACATCTCCGCCGTCAAGCAATTCTATCTCAGCGACGGCTGGGGCGCATACGATCGGAACCTCGGCTGCGAGAGCGGCTTCGACGGCACCTACTACCGTTACAGTTTTTCCGTCTCCGCGATCGTTCTGAACGGCGTGATGAGGAGGGTCTATGGCAGTCTCGATCTGCACGGCGCATACGAAGTGCGGAACAACATCCTGTATCTTTTGCAGTACGACGCCTCCGCGGAGGGGCATTATCGGGAAAAGGCAATCGGCGTCTTCACCGAAGACGGAGCGCTCCTCTATAATGCATGGGGATACGAAATGGTGGAGGAGAATTATAAGGACTTCGACAGGTACGTCAAAGCGGGAAAGGAAGTTACGATCAATCTGACCTACCCCGAGGACGCGGGCACCCTCGTCTTCACGCCCGCGGAGTACACCTCCTTCGCCGTGGGCGCCGTTTACGAAGTTCCCGGCGTCTGGACGAAGAGCGGGACGCCGAAAGAAGTCACCGTCTGTCTCTCTTACGACAGCTACTTCTCCTCCACCCTCTACTTCCTTTCGGAGGGCGATCGCTACGGCATCTCCTCCGTCTCCTCGAGTGGAGACTCGTTGACCGCCTCTCTGGATGAGCCCGTCTTCAACCCCGTTGTCCGTGCTTACGCAGCGGACGACACGAGCCTCTTCGTCCTCTCGCAGAACGACCGCGACGGGACCGAATACACCGCATCGTTCGTGCTTGCGGGCATTGTCGACGATGACGGGCGAGCGATCAACGTAAAGCAGGCGCCCGTTACAAAGGATGCGGACGGTACGTTCACCACTGTAGACTCCCATGTGTATGCGGGGTACAGCTATCGCATCACCTTCACGATCACGGGAGAGGAGAGCTTTACCTACTCCTTTGTGCGCGAACGGCGGATCGTCATCGATGCGGAGGACGGCTCGGCGCAGGTCATCCTCTCCCAAAGCGCCGCGGGCGAGGTGACGAGCGCTACCCTCTATGTGAGCGGCAGAGAGATCGGCAACGACATGGAGAACAAGGTCTATACCCAAGAGGACAACGTCTATTACTGGTTGGTTTACGAATATAACTACGCGGGCGAGTTCACTCTCACCCTCACGGGCGAGGGAGAAAACCTCACGGGGACTCTCGCCTGCGGCACGGTCGTCAAGGGATTCCTCGACGGCGTGTACGTCATCGCGTTCTTCCGCGGCGAGACCCGCACGGCGCTCTATATGCGTGGCGCGGACGAAGTGTACGGCAAGGTGGAGGACTCTTCCGTCACCGAGGAAGAGGGCTATTACACCGTCACATTCGAGGGGAACAAGTACTACGTCACCTTCGACCTCGGGAGCAAATCGCTTACCATCGTCTTTGCGGACAGGACCTACCAAAGCGCCGATTGGGATGATGTGAAAGGGACTGTGCGCATGGAACGGGATCCCGACGGCTCGATCAAGAGCATGACGCTCACCGTAGACGGGAAGGCGTATACAAATTACACCGAACATGGGGAAGAATACGATAAATATTACATCTTTGCGGAGGGCGGGACCTTCTATTATGTGACGCTCGGTTCGAGCAGCTGTTCCATTTATCCGCTCGAAGAAAAAACGTATACCCATACGGCAACGAATTTTGTGATCACTCTTCTCATCCGCGAAAACGGAACGATCGTGAGCGTTGTCTCCGCCACGTTCGGCGGCGAAGACGCAATGGAAAAAGTAGTTTACGAATCCCGCACCATCGGCGGCGAAGATTATCTGCTCATCGTTTTGACGACGGAGGAGGGCGAAAAGCGTTATCTTGCGACAAGCGCAACCACCGCGATCGACCTGCTCACCGAACAGGTCGTCGCCTCCGCGGATGGGAAATACCGCGTCACCGTGACCGTTACCGAAAGCGGAATCATTTACAAAGCCACGAAGTTCGAGATCGACAGCGGTACGGGACTCGAAGAGGTCCCGATCGACTGGTGCGGTTCCGCGCACAGTGAAGACGATGACCGCAACTACGAGATCGATGTGGGTTCCGACTTCTACTATTTCAACATTTCCAAACAGGGCGGCGAATGGACGCTGACCCTTGTGGAAATTATGCAGTGGTAAACCCTTCGGTAAAAGGCGCTCCCGTTGCGACCGCAACGGGAGCGCCTTTCCTATTCTTTCAAACTCTGTTTCTTTTTGATTTCGAAGAAATCCGCCCACGGGTCGGGTTTTTCGAGCCGTTTGAGAGCGGTTTTCAAGGTGATCCCGCTCGGGGCGACGCGGGAAAGCTCCTCCCACGCAATGGGCATGGAGACGGGCGCGCCCGCCCTTGCGCGGAGAGAATAGGGGGCTGCGCTCGTCGCGGACGGGCTGTTCCGCTGCCAGTCGAGAAAAATTTTCCCCGTCCGCGCCTTTTTGGAGATGCTCGCGGTGAACTCGTCCGGATAGCGTTCCTCCATGAGCAGGGCGACCCGCTTTGCGAATTGTTTGAAGCGTTCGGCGTCCGTGCCGCGGCGGAAGGGGACCGCGATGTGGTATCCCTTGCCGCCGCTCGTTTTGAGGAAGGAGAGGAGCCCGAGCGCTTCGAGCGTCCGTTTGAGCGCCAAAGCGCCTTTCCGCACCCGTGCAAGGCTGAGTCCCTCGTCGGGGTCCAGGTCGAACACCATGATGTCCGGCTCGGACCCCTTTTCGGCGCCCTGCACGTGGAATTCCACCGCGTTGTTCTGTACGAGCGATAAAATGCCCCTTGCCGTGCGGACAAACGGCTCTCCGTCCGATCTTCCCACGCCCGCAAGTTCTCTGTCGAGGCGGCGGCGGAAAAAGCTCTCTCCCGCGATCCCCGCGGGGCAGCAGACGAGGCTCAACCCCCTGTTTTTGAGGTAGGGGAGCATGCGGGGCGCCGCTTTTGCGTAGTATTCGGCGACCTGAAGTTTGGTAAAATGTTCCTCCGGGTACATGATCTTTTCGGGGTGCGAGATCTTCACCCCGAGCACTGTATTTTCCGTTTTTGCGGAACGGGGTCGGTTTTTTTGCGGAGCGCCGTCGGAGAGGACCTCCTTTGCCGCCTTGTCCTCGCGGAAGCCCAAAAAACTCGCCTGCCGCAGCCGTCCCGCCGCGGTGATCTCGGCGAATTCCACTTGCACGACTGTTTTCGGCTCCAAAAAGACCGTCTCCTTTCCCGCCTCCTTCACGGGGGAAGAAAAAGGCGATGTTTTCCGCTCGAGCGGGCGGAATTTTTTCGGCAGCTCGGTGCGGTCCCGCGCGGAAAAGCCCGTTCCCACACTTCCCGCAAAGACGAGCGCTCCGTCCTCGTAAGCGCCCACGAGCAGCGCGCGCAGCCCGCCCGTCTCCGACTTCGTATAACCGCCCACCGCAAATTCCCGCGTATTGCGGAATTTGAGTTTCAGCCAGTCGCCGTTTTTGCCCGGGGAGTAGGGGGAATCCGCGCGCTTGGCAACGATCCCCTCCCATCCCTCGGCGGCGAGGCGTTCGCATTCCGCCTTCGTCATGCGCTCGGTATGACTGCTGTAAACGAGCCCCGGCGGCGTTTGCACGAGGAGCTCTTGCAACTTTTGCTTGCGCTCCCAAAGCGGGCGCTCCCGCAACGTCTCCCCGTCGAGGGCGAGCAGGTCGAAAAGTACATAACAAAGTCCGCCGTCCCGCGGTCCGTACGCTTGCAGCGCACCGAAATCAGGCAGTCCGCCCTTGCCGGCAACGGTCATTTCGCCGTCGAGGACGGCGGTCCGCCCCTTGAGCATTGCCGTCACTCTCTCCGCGGCGAGGGGGAATTTGTCGGTGCAGTCGCAGCCGTTTCGCGTTTTGAGCGTCGTCTTGCCGCCCTGTGAGAAGGCGAGCACGCGATTGCCGTCATATTTGAGTTCGAACAGCCACCCCTTGCCCGCGGGGAGGGGATCCGTGAGCCGAGCGAGCATCGGTCGTACCGCGGAGAAGGGAAGCGCTTGCCCCGCCGAGATCTCCTCCATCGTCTTGCCCGAGCGCACCCCGCGGGAATATCGGGCGATCCCCGCCGTCTTGCGGGCAAAGGCGTCCTTCTCTTTGATGAGCAGCCAAGGCTCCCCGCGCTCCCCGTCCGCCATTCTGACGAGCGCCCAATCGCCTTTGAGGCGTTCTCCGAACAGGCGGAATTTGAAGGAGCCCGTCTGAAGCCCCTCGGCGGGGTCGCCCCGCGGCGCCCATGTTCCCTCGTCCCAGAGCATCACCGTACCGCCGCCGTACTCCCCTTGCGGAATGACTCCTTCAAAGGTCATGTAGTCCGTCGGGTGGTCTTCCACCCGCATTGCGAGGCGCTTGTCGGAAGGGGAGAGGGAGGGACCCTTCGGCACCGCCCAACTCAACGCGACGCCCTTCCATTCAAGGCGCAGATCGTAGTGATCGGCGCGCGCGAGGTGGTGCTGTACGCAGAATCCGTACCCGCCGTTTTCAACTTTGCCGAACGGCTCCGGCGTCACCGCAAAATTGCGTTTCTTCCGATAGGTCGCGAGTTTTTGTGCCATACCGACAGTTTGCGGCAACCGCCGCGTTTTTATGGGCGCGGCGGGAATATTGCAGGCGCATCGGGGCAATAATCGGAAAAAAAGAGGGAGATCATGGCGGTCGTTCAAAAGGGGGCGATCTCGTTCGGGCTCGTATATATTCCCGTCGGTCTATATACGGCGACGCAGGACAACGACATCGCATTCAATCAACTGCACAAGGCGGATAAATCGCGCATCCGCTACAAAAAGGTATGCGCCCACTGCGGAAAGGAAGTGGAAGCCAAAGACATCGTGCGCGGCTTCGAATATGCGAAAGACAGGTACGTGATCGTCACGGACGAAGAGATCGAGCGGCTCAAAACGGAAAAGGACCGCACCATCACCATCCTGAGCTTCACCGGGCTCGACGAGATCAGCCCCGTATATTACGACAGGGCGTATCACGTCGTGCCGCAAAAGGGGGGAGGCAAAGCGCTCGAACTGCTGCGGCAGGCGATGCTGCGCACACAGCGCGCCGCGCTCGGCAGAACGGTGCTCGGCAACAGCGAGCGGCTGCTCGTCATTCTTCCCCGTCGGGACGGGATGCTCTTGCAGACCCTGCTCTATCGGGACGACATCAAGGATATCCCCGTCGATTACGACCGTCCGCAGGTCTCGCAGGGGGAACTCGACATGGCGGAGCAGCTCATCCGCGGAATGGAGGAACCCTTTCAGCCCGAGAAATACCGCGATGAATTTCAGGAGAAGCTCAAAGCGCTCATCGCGGACAAGATCGCGGGGAAGCAGGTCGCGGTGCCGAAGGAGGAAAAGGCGGGCGCCGTGCTCGACCTCATGGAAGCATTGAAGGCGAGCGTGAAGAATGTGGGCGCGAAGAAGAGCCCCGCGGCGAAAAGACCGCGCACGGAGCGAAAAAAAGAGGCATAGCGTTCCGCCGGGAACGGAGCTTCGGAGCAAGGCGCCGCGGCGAAAAAATTTTCCCGACCCGTCTTGACAAAGGGGAGCGGGTCGGTTATAATGATTCCGAAAGAAAAATCTGTTTTGTATAAGGAGTTTGCATGAAATCCATTTATTTCCCCGAACCTTTCCGTATCAAGAGCGTGGAACCCCTCAGGATCCTCACCCGTCGGGAGAGAGAACAGAAGATCGCGGAGGCGGGTTATAACGTGTTTTCCCTCGCCGCGCAAGATGTGTATATCGACCTTCTCACCGACAGCGGAACGGGCGCCATGAGTTCCGACCAGTGGGCGGGCGTGATGCTCGGCGACGAATCTTATGCGGGGGCGGACTGCTATTACCGCGTACAGGAAAGCGCGAAAGAAATTTTCGGGCTTCCCTATATCCAGCTTGTCCATCAGGGCAGGGCGGCGGAGAAGGTGCTTCTTCCCATCCTCTTGCAGGGGAAAAAGTATGCCATCGCCAACATGCACTTCGATACGACGAGAGCGCACGTGGAGCTCGCGGGCGCCCGCGCCATCGACTGCACCGTGCCCGAAGCGCTCGATACGACGAAGCGTTTCGATTTCAAGGGCAATATGGACCTTGCGAAGCTCGAACAGTACATCCATGAGCTCGGTGCGGAGAACATCGGCGTCGTCATCATGACGATCACAAACAATTCCGCGGGCGGTCAGCCCGTGTCGGTCGCCAACATCCGTGCCGCCCGCGACATCGCGCATAGATACGGCATCAAATTCATGATCGACGCGGCGCGCTATGCCGAAAATTCCTATTTCGTGAAACAGCGGGAAACCGAATTCAAAAACAGCACCATCCGCGAGATCGTCAAGGCGACGTTCGAGGGAGCGGATTGCTTCACGATGAGCGCAAAAAAGGATGCGATCGTCAACATGGGCGGGCTCATCGGTTGCCGCGACAAGGCGATCTTCGAACTCGTGAAGCAGCGCTGTATTTCGTTCGAGGGCTTTATTACATACGGCGGCATGTCCGGGAGAGACATCGAAGCGCTCGCCCGCGGGCTTGCAGAGGGCATCGACGAAAATTATCTCCGTTACCGCATCGGGCAGATGGAATATCTTGCGGCGCGGTTGGACGAGGCGGGCATCGCCTACCAGAGCCCCGTCGGCGGGCACGCGGTGTTTGTGGACGCGAGAAAACTTCTGCCGCACATTCCGTACGACCGATTCCCCGCGCAGGCGCTTGCGATCGAGCTGTACAAAGAGGCGGGCATCCGCGCCTGCGACATCGGTTCGTTCATGCTCGGCAACGACCCCGATACGGGCAAACAGCTCAAAGCGGACTTCGAATTCACCCGTCTTGCCATTCCGCGCAGGGTGTACACGCAGAGCCATCTCGACGTCATCGCAGACGCTCTCATCAACATCAAGGAGCGCGCGGGCTCCGTCAAAGGGTATAAAATCGTGGAGGAGCCGCCCATTTTGCGGCACTTTACGGCAAAACTCGTCCCGCTCGAATAACCGACTCAACAAATGCCGCCCCGCTGCAAACTTGCAGCGGGGCGGCATTTTATCGGAGCGTTTTAATATTCTTCTCTGCCAAGCAGAAAATCTACCGACACATCGAAAAGGTCGGCGAGTTTAACGAGGTTTTCGAGGGTCGGTTCCGCAGTTCCGTTTTCATAGCGGATATACGAAGGCTGTGAAATGCCGAGTTTTTCCGCAACATTTTGCTGGGTCAGTCCGCACATCTTCCGCATTTCTTTCAATTTTTCTTGAAAAACGATCATCTTCTTCTTGACAAGTATAGCCTGTTGCTATATAATATTTTCAAAATATAGCGTCACGCTATTATCGGAGAATACTATGAAGAAGCACTTTATCGCAAAAATCAGCGTATTTCTTGCAAGCGTTATGCTTGTATGTGCCGCGCTCACAGGATGTGATTTTTTCGGCATGCAATTCGGCGCCTCGAAGGAGTACACCATTCAATATTCGGATGATGCCGGAGTGCACACGCTGACGGTAACGGAAGGGGAGCCGTACTCCCTGAAAAGCGTTCCGAGCAGGTATGGCTATGAGTTTTTGGGACTCTTTGATGCGCAGACGGGCGGCACGCAATATGTCGGAGCAAACGGCGCTTCCCTTGCCCCTTACGCGGACAAGGGGAACAAGGTGCTCTTCCCGCATTTCAAGCCGATCGACTATACCGTGATCTTGGACTATGGCGAAGCGGAGGTAACGGGCGAGCGCTCTATTACGGTCGCCTACGATGAAGATCTTCCCGAACTTCCGAAGAACCTTACACTCGAGCACAATGATTTCACGGGGTGGTACACCGAGGCGGACGGGAAAGGCACGCAAATCGCCGATGCCTACGGCAATCTGCCCGTTGTCTCCACGCTGAATAAAGAAAATTTCACATTGGACGATAGCAGGCGTGTCTATCTCTATGCCGGTTTCGCGCTTAAAACTTACACCGTTACCTTCTATTTCGACGAAGGAATGGATTGCGAGCAAGTAAGGGTCCCTTATAATACCCCCATTCGCCAAATCATGCTGAAAACGCGGAACGCGGAAAAGAAAGCGGGGTTAACTTGGAGCAAGAGCCGTGGCGGAGAGATATTCGACGGCAACGTCACAGACGATCTTACTCTATATGTAAAAGAATGGGCACCCGTTATCGAGTTCAACGGAAACGGCACCGACGTTGCGCCGATCGTGGCGAAGGCGGGAACGAAGATTTCCCTCCCGACGCCGGAAAAGCCGCTTGCAATGTTTTTGCGTTGGGAAACCGAAAACGGAGAGGTGTTCACTTCTACGAAAATGCCCGCCGCAAGCATAACGCTCCATGCGGTGTGGCAAGGAAAAATCGAATTTGATGAAAACGGCGGCTCCGATGTAAACGACATTTCCAAGCCTGCGGGGGAGAGCATTACGCTTCCTACGCCCGAAAAAGAGGGTTATGTTTTTGCCGGTTGGTACGCGGCGGGGAAAGAACAATACACGCAGACGAAAATGCCCTCAGAGGGAATTGCCTTAAAAGCGGGATGGTATAAAGAGAGAACGGAAACGATCGTCGTTATCGAAAACGATCTCAGCAAAAAAGTTGAAGACGGCAGTATGAATGGGACGCATTCGCTTAAAGAAAGCCAAAGGAAAAAGATCGATCTGTCTGCTTATATAGGCACGATCCCGTCCGGCGGACTTTCCATCTCATATCATCTGAGATTCAAATGGGGGAATACTTATCAACATTACGCGGCAACGGCGCAAGTGGCACTATACGACGGGAAAGAATTCAGCTCTGTTTATGAAATAGGGAGCAAAAGCCTTTCTCATGGCACGGGCGAAGAGAATTATTGCTCCGATTCTTTGAGCGGAGAATGCACAATTCAAAATAACGCTCTTTATTTCTACTATTCCGGTACAGGGAAAGGACAGATAACTTTGAGTGGAGGGTATGGATACAATGTGGCGTTTTATGATGTGACTTTTGAATTTATCTATCCCGACATGACGCATTTGTATCTTTGAATCAAAGTCCGCAACGTGAAGCGATCGCGTTGCGGACTTTTGACAACTTGGACGACTCGTTCACGGGCGGCAAGTAACAAACGCACAACTGCCGGGTCGCCATATGTGCGGCTTGCGCGCCGTCGGTATGATGAGGGCTAATAGCCGGAGAAACCGAAAAACCACCGGCTATGCCGGTGGATATTTGTTATCGGAGCGTTTTAATATTCTTCTCTGCCCACTAATTCATCGAGGGAAATGCGGTAAAAGTCCGCAAGCGTTACCAGGTCTCTTATGGAGGGGAGATTGGCACCCGCTTCCCATCTGGAGATCATACATTGATTGATGCCCGTCTTGTGTGAGAGTGCCAACTGTGTCAGGTTTGCGGTCTCTCTCCAATATTTTAAGCTGGCTGCCAGTTTTTCATGAAAATTCATAATTTGCCGTAATTCTATTGACATTTTATTCTAATTCGCATAAAATATGTGGTGATATGCGAATTCGCATAATCAACAAAGGAGGTGTCTATGGGTCTGCGTTTTCGCAAGAGCTTCAATTTGGGAGGATTTCGCATCAATTTGAGCAAATCGGGGATAGGATATAGCTTTGGAGTAAGGGGTTTTCGTTTTACGAAAAAAGCGGGAGGCGGAACCCGAACGACTTTGCATGTTCCTCAAACGGGGCTTTCTTATGTAAAGGACAGCAAGAAACCCGAACGAGCGAGCGGGTCGGATACGGTACATACGACAAAAGATAATAAACGGACGGCACCCGAGTTTTATGAGGAAGAGATCGTCGGCAGCACATCCAATGAAATGATAGACAAACTGAACCGTGCAGATAAGTTGAGTTCGATTTTTAAGGTGTGCCGAATTGTTTTTCCGATTTTGGCGGTTGCCTTTTTTGCCGTTACGTTTTCGATCATTCATAATGGAAACGTGATGACGCTTGTCTCCGAAGGGGTGGAAAAGCAGGTGGACGGTACGCCATTTGCAATCGTTTTTGGGCTCCTCGGGGCGTTTTCGCTCGGGGCGGCTCTGTTTTTCGCATTGCAAAAAACAGACCTCGCACTGCAATATGATTTAGCCGAAGAGGCATGCAAAAAAAGTTATGAAAATTTATCGGCGGGGCTGTCTGCATTGCGGGAAAATGAAAAACTATGGGAACTTCTTGCGGATGGAAATTCTGCGGAGACGATTTCCGAAATAGCAAAAGAAGAGATAAAATTCATAGCATTGGAAACTTACATCAAAACGAATCTGAGCATTTTCGAAATGCAAATTTATCATAAAAAGCTTTTGTTTTTGCCCGATCTTTTGGCTGTCAAACAACAAAGCGGTTGGGTAGGAGTAAAGTATTCGGAGATTTCCATGACCGAACAGGAAGTTTTATCGGATGAAACAGATGCCCCGAAGGATGCGACGGTCGTCTCAAAAAGGTGGCTTTATCACAATAAGGACGGTAGCCGCGACATGCGACACAGAGAGAATAATCATTTGATTTATACGTGTAAATACAATGGTATCTATATCGCATCCGCCGGTGGACTTGAAGTCAATCTTCTCTGTTCCTGTATGGAGAAAAGCAACGAATTTTATACGGCGCTCAACGGATATATCAAAAGTATGAGCGAATAAAAATCTTGCCGCGGGGCGGCGCCGATTCGGCGCCGCCCCGCGGCAAAAATTCAAAAAATATTTTCCACGGCGGGTTTGTAGGTGTCGGGAAGGCACTTGGCGAGATGAATGAGGATCTCGAGCTTCGCGAGCGCAAGAGAATAGTCTTCTTCGGCGATGAGCCGCACCGTCTCGGACATATAGTCGTCCACGCGCGAAATGTCGTTGTGGGGGATCCACACATGCAATTTTTCCTTGCGGTTTTCCCACGAGAGCTGCACGGCTTTTGCGTCTTCGCCGTTGGCGGTGTTGTCGTCCGCCTTTTGATAGAGCGCGAAAAGTTCCTCACGGAATTCTCCGAACTGCGTATTTACAAAGCGCCATTCAAACAGTCCCGCGCCGAGGAGCAGCAGCACCGCCACCCCGATCGCCGTTAAAGATTTGACCATATGTAAGGTTCACGAAAAATCTTGCTGCGCAATCTTTTTCCGTGAGGAAACTTGCTTTGTGCATCAACGAAGTCACTCTCTCATTCGCTCGGCATGGACAACAAGCCGTAAGAGTGCGGCAAATGTTGTCGCGCAGCGCAAAAGCGTGGTTTTGCTCGCGCAAGAGATTTTATTCACGAAAAATCTTTTGCTTGCGCAAAATCTTTTTCCGTGAGAGGGTCGCCCGATTCTTTTCCCTATTGTCATACCGCCCCGCGGGCGTACGCACTTGGGCGTAGCAAGATTCCCTCGGAGAGTACCAATTCGGACTTCGTTCTTTCCGTTTCGCCTACTTCGTCGCTGGCGCTCCTCGTGCCGCCCTTCGGCAACATAGAACGTGCGGGCGGGGCGGAATGACGCGGTGGGGGTGTGATGGAGTCACCAAACTTTGTGTTCGGGGTAGTCGACGTGCAGGGTCCCGAACTTCCTTCCCTTCACCTGCAAATAGAGTTTTCCGTTGCCGTCGGCGGTCAAAACGAGTACTCGTTTTACACTTTGCACCTTCTGCTCTTTCAGAACGCCATCGAAAAACTCCTTGGTAAGTCCCGTAAGTTCCAGATTTTTTTCATCGTAATTGCCGTTGTCGATGATGACGAGCGGCAAAGAATCCTGCATCTGTTCATAGTCCCGTTTGGGGAGAGCGGAAAAAGTGCCGTTCGCCTCGTACAGGGCGTAATCCACGCAGTCGAGAGAAAAATAGCCCGCCGAACGCAAACTTTCGATGAGGTCGGAGACGTCTAAATTGTTGCGCTTGAGCTGATAGTCGTCGATGCCGTTTTTGTTGATCACTACGGAAGGCTTTCCGCTGATAAAACTCTTCCACGGCTTCACTTTGAGGTCGAAAAGGGTCATGATCTCGTGCAGGATGTAGATCGTCACGACGGAGACGATCCCGTATAAAAGAGGAATGGAGGCGTCCGCCATGGGGATGCAGGCAAGTTCCGCGATGAGCAGGGTGATGACGAGCTCGAACGGCTGCATTTCGCCGATCTGCCGCTTGCCCATGAGCCGCATAATGACGAGGAGAACGACGAAAATGACCGCCGTACGGATCATGACGAGTACCATGTTGATAGTTTTGTTCATTCGGAAAAATGTATGTAAAACCGTTGCGTTTTTTTGCGCAATGTGCTATGATGACTCCTGAAGAGTAGCCAAGGCGCGTTAAGTGTTGCGAAACGGGACGTTGTTCGCAAACGAAAGGGCGAAGAAATCTTTCTCTCCGAGCCCTGCGGTGCCGCGGCGCGTCCGCTCGTCGGCGCAAACTACGCTTTGAGCCCTTCGCGCTATGGCGCAAAGGGCAAATGCGCTCCGTTGCGCCCTCTCTTCGCAAAAAACCTTTTGAAAAAAGATTTTTTGCGAGTTTATGGTATTTTGAAATACCGACGACGGACCTCCTCAGACAGGGAGGTTATTTTTTATGCAGGAAGTTACGACAAGACCCCTTTGGCAGCGCGCACTCTTTTCCCCGCTCATTCTGGAAAAATCGATTGCGCAAAAGATCGCCTACATCGGTATCGTCACGGCGCTTTGCATCGTTGTGAACACCTTCGAGATCAAGTTTTTGTCGGTGCAGTACTCCTTCACGCTGTTTATGTCCGTGCTTGCGGGCATCCTCATCGGACCCATATTCGGTGCGGCGGCGGTATTGCTCGGCGACGGCATCGGCTACATCATCGGCGGCATGGGGTTTCCCTACTATTGGTGGGTGGCGCTCTCGGTCGCCGTGATGGCGATCGTCGCGGGGCTTGTGATGAAGCTCCCTCTCAAAATGCGCGGCAGCGTCTACGTAAAACTCACCCTCATCGTTGTCATCACCTTTGCCGTCTGTTCGGTGGGGATCAACACCACGGGCATGTACTATCTCGGTCTGCCCCTCTACACCGACAGGAATGTGCTCGACGCCGCCATGAAATACTTCGGTGGCACCCTCAACTTCGGCACCTATTTCGTCATCCGTTTCTTCATTCTTTTGCAGATCCTCAACAGCGTCGTCAACTATGCCCTGTTGTTTGTCGTGGTGCCGCTGCTCAAAGCGATCAAGCCGCTCAAACTCAAAATCGAGTGAAATTTCCCAAAGCCGACCCATAGCGGTTGACTTTTCTTTTGCGGACGTGTTATAATGAAAAGACCATAACGCAGAGGACTCTTTATGACGTCGCTTTTCCTTGCAAGCAATCCCCTGTTCGGGGCGAACAGCCGCGGGATCATCCTGTTCGGCTTTGAAATTTACTATTATGCGCTCTGTATCGTGGCGGGCATCATCGTTGCCACCTCGCTTTCCGCGCTGCTCATGAAACGGCGGAACATGTCCTCCGATTTTATCTTCACGCTGTTCGTGTTCTGCATTCCCGTGGCGCTTTTGTGCACGCGCCTCTTCTATTGTATCACGCAGCCGCTTCCCTTCAACGAATGGTTTAGCTGGCAAAGTATCCGTCAGGGCGGGCTCTCCATCGTGGGAGGTGCGCTCGGCGGCGTCGGCACGGGGTTTGTCGTGTGCAAGGTCAAAAAGATCAGCTTTTTGCGGGCGGCGGACTGCGTCGTCATCACCATTCTCATCGCGCAGGCGATCGGCAGATGGGGCAATTATTTCAATCAAGAGGTGTACGGCGGGCTCGTAACGGACCCCGCGCTGCAATGGTTCCCGTTCGCGGTGCACATCGGCAACGAGTGGCACTATGCCTTCTTCTTCTATGAGAGCGTCATCAACACCGGCGGATTCGCCCTGCTCTACACCTTCGCGTGGAAATGGGCGAAAAAACCCAACGGACTGTTCGTCTGCTCTTACTTTGTGTGGTACGGCACGGTGCGCTCGGTCATGGAGCCATTGCGCGATCCCAAGTATATCCTGAGCGGCGGCGGTGTGCCGTGGTCGCTCGTCTTTTCCATCCTCATGATCGTGGGGGGAGCGATCGGCATCGGGCTCTTGCTCTTCTTCAACTACCGCAAGGAGGGCGCCCTCATCGGCAGCAAAAACGGCGACCCCTGCGGCATCACGGAGTTTATTCCCGCCTATAAGGACGAGGTGCCCTATTTCAGCAAGATCAACATGCTCGGCGCGAACTATCCGCCCATGCCCGAGGAGGAGACCACCCGCTATAAGCGGCAGCGGTTTGCGGCAAAAGTGAAGGGGTGGTTCACACGGGACAAGGCAGAGCCCGAAGAGCAGACCGAACGACCCGAACGATCCGAACGATCCGAACAAGCGGAACGACCCGAACAGCCCGGGAACGGGCAAACGGAGGATGAGAAGAAATGAGAAATCTGACTCTTTTGACCGATCTGTATCAGCTGACGATGGGGCAGGGCTATTTTGCCGAGGGCAAGCACGAACAGCTCGCCGCGTTCGACATCTTTTTCCGTCCCAACAAACTCATCACCTATTCGGTCGCCGCGGGCATGGAACAGGCGGCGGAGTATCTTGAAAATTTGCACTTTTCGGAGGAGGACATCGCCTATCTCCGCTCTCTCGGCATTTTTCGGGAAGAGTTCCTCGCCTATCTCAAAGACCTCCGTTTTACGGGGGATGTCACTGCGGTGCGCGAGGGGGAGATCGTCTTTCCCTACGAGCCCATTCTCACCGTAAAAGCGCCCATGATCGAGGCGCAACTCGTCGAAACGGCGCTCCTCACCTTTGTCAATCACCAGACGCTCATCGCGAGCAAGGCGGCGAAGATTTGCCGTGCGGCGGGCGGCGGCGTCATGGAATTCGGGCTCAGGCGGGCGCAGGGTGCGGACGCGGGCATCTACGGCGCGCGCGCCGCGATGATCGGCGGCTGTGTGGGCACCTCCAACGTATATGCGGGCAAGCTCTTCCACGTTCCCGTGTCGGGGACCATGGCGCACAGCTGGGTGATGAATTTTCCCTCCGAGCTCGAAGCCTTCCGCGCCTATGCAAGGAGTTTTCCGAACGGTTGCCTCCTGCTCGTGGATACCTACGATACGCTCAAAAGCGGCGTTCCCAATGCGATCAAAGTCTTTCGGGAACTGCGTCAAAGCGGCTATGAACCCAAGGGCATCCGCCTCGATTCGGGGGATCTTGCCTACCTTTCCAAGGAAGCGCGGAAGATGCTCGACAAAGCGGGCTTTCCCGATGCCATCATCTGTGCCTCGGGCGATCTCGACGAATATTCGGTGACATCTCTCAAACAGCAAGGGGCAAAGATCGACAGTTGGGGCATCGGCACCAAGCTCATCACAAGCGCGGATATGCCCGCGCTCGGCGGGGTATACAAGCTCTGCGCGGTGTTCGAAGACGGAAAGGAGATCCCCAAGATCAAACTCTCGGATACAACGGAGAAGATCACCAACCCCGGCATGAAGGAGGTGTACCGCCTCTACGACGGGAAGACGGACAAGGCAATCGCCGATTTGATCACAAGGCAGGGTGAGAGGATCGACGAGACCGCGCCCCTTGAGATCTTCCACCCCGTGGAGACGTGGAAGCGCATGACGCTGACCGATTTCCGCGTGCGGGACCTGCGCGTTCCGCTCATCAAAGGCGGCAAACGGGTGGACCCTCCCAAGCCGCTTCAAGAGATCAACGCCTATTTCAATGCCGAATACGGCAGGTTCTGGGAGGAGTATACCCGTCTCGACGTGCCGCATATCTATAAAGTGGACCTTTCCCGATCGCTCTACGAATTGAAGTCGGAGCTCGTGCGCGGATATAAAGGAGAGTAACAATGTTCAAACGATACAAGGAGAAAGAGGTGCAGGCGCTCGTTGCCCGTCTCAAAGCGGAGTATGAGGGCGTGGTGCGCAATTTGCGTGAGGAGCAGGAGGAGCTCAAAGAGGAAAACAGACTCCTTCGTGCGCGGCTGTCCGTGCTCGAATCCCAGCGGAGCGAAGTCTCCGTGGCGCTCATGCGCGCCGTTAAGGAGGGAGAGCGCATCAAGGAGGAGAGCGCCGAAGAGGCGGAGGGAGAGAAGAAGGAACTGTTGCTTCTCGCCGAAAAGTGCCGCATCCTTTCGGAACGGCTGCTGCAAAAATATCCGGACGAAGAGGACTGTGCCGAGTTCAAAACCTTTACGGACGCGCTCCGTTCCCATCTCGGCGAGGAACCGGAGGAAGACGAGGAGGAAGCGACGGGATTTAATTTGGACGACGTGCTCAACCCCAAAGAACCGCTCGACCTCGGCAATCTGTGCAAAGAACTCGGGCTCATGGAGGAAGATTCATGATCTCGGCGATCGTCGGCGGGCTCATCATGCTCGTATTGCTCGCGCTCGACCTCATTCTGAAGGCGTGGGCATATGCCTATCGGGTGAGTCAGCCGAGTTATTTTCTCGGATTCATCCGCATCAACTATCTCCCCGGCGGCAATCGGGGGATCGCATGGGGGATGTTTGGCGAGACTGAAGTCGCCATGAAGATCATCACCGCGCTCACGATCGTTATGATTTTGGCGATCGGCGTGCTCTATTTTACCGTATTCAGAAAAAACACCGCGGGGAAGCTGTGTTTGGCGGTCATTGAAGCGGGCGCCATTGGCAACCTCGTCGATCGGCTCTGCCTCGGTTACGTGCGCGACTTTGTGGACGTCTCTCCCATCGGCTTCAACATTTGCAACTTTGCTGATTTCTACATCACCTTCGGCGCGGTGGCGCTCCTCATCGTCATCCTGTTTGTGGGGAAAGATGCGGTCGTCCCACTCGGGAAATATCGCCGACAGGTGCGGGAAGAGCAGGAACAAGCGCGATCCGAAGAGGAAACGCAGAATGGAAAGTAAGCAATTCGTCGCGGAAGGTTCTTTCCGCGTCGATGTTTTTTTGAGCGAAAAATCGGGGCTTACACGCTCCGCCGTGAAAAAACTCGCCGACGAAGGCAGAGTGTTTTTGGACGGTAGACCCGTCAAGGCGGGGGAGATGATGAAGGCGGGGCAAACGGTCTTAGCGGAGATCCCCGACCCCATTCCCATCGCGGCAAAGCCCGAGGACATTCCCATCGAAATTTTGTATGAGGACGACGATCTTGCCGTCGTCAACAAGGCGCAGGGGATGACGGTCCACGCGGGCGCGGGCAACTACGAGGGCACGCTCGTCAACGCGCTTCTGTACCGCCTGAAAAATCTGAGCGGGATCAACGGGGAGCTGCGTCCGGGCATCGTGCACAGGATCGATAAAGATACTTCCGGGCTCCTCGTCGTTGCCAAAAACGACAGCGCTCACTTGTCGCTCTCCGCGCAAATTCAAAACAAAACTTGCCGAAGGGAATATCTTGCCCTTCTCGAAGGGGTGGTAAAGGAGCCAATGGGGCGCATTGTAACGCAGATCGGGCGGGACCCCAAGGACAGGTTGAAAATGGCGGTGCTGCCCGCAGGGCAGGGGCGGTACGCCGAAACGGAGTACTTCGTCGAAGAGCGTTTCGCAAAGAATACCCTCGTGCGGTTCGCCTTAAAAACGGGCAGGACCCACCAGATACGGGTGCATGCAAAGTATTTGGGGCACCCCGTGGTGGGGGACAGGCTTTACGGATATAAAAATCAACGGTTTACGTTGGAGGGTCAACTTCTGCACGCTTACAAGTTGGAACTTACCCATCCCACGACGGGCGAGCGCATGACCTTCACCGCGCCTTTGCCCGACTATTTCACCCGCATACTCGAAATCGTACAACGCGATTGAAAGAACGACCGAGGGGATACGCTCGGCTGCGCCTCGGTATGACAGTGGAAGCATGGTGCCCCCTCCCCTACCCCTCCCCCGCGCGAATGCGCGGGGGAGGGCAAGAAAGGCGCCTCCTTAGGAGGTGGAACAGCGCGTTCTACCAACAGTTGATAACTGTTGGTGCACTGTGACATGAGTGAGCGCATTTGCCGCGCGAACGATGACCGAATGCGGGGTTCTGCCCGCATGAGACCTGTCACCGTAGGTGACTGAGGTGGTGATGATTCGGAAGCAAAGGACACCACCCCCCTACCCCCCTCCTTGGAGGGGGCATTCCTCAATTACTTGCGCGAGCAAAACCACGCTTTTGCGCTGCGTGACAACATTTGCCGCACACTTACGGCTTGTTGTATATGCCGAGCGAATGAGCAACGCGAAGGGGGAGTGAATCCCCTTGGGTGTGCATCGACCACGGAAATACACTCGGCTTCGCCTCGGTATGACAGCATCACCACCCCCCTATCCCTCTCCTCAGGAGGGGGGCACGTAGTGCCGAAAGGGGGGTTCCTCGGTCAGACAATGGGAACGTACAGGCGGTTTTTTGACGGAAAAACGGCTTTTTCCCTTTTCCGCCCCTGTTTTTCTTTACAAAAAGCGGATTTTTTCTTATAATAAAATCGTTATGATACCGTTAATTGCGATCGTCGGCAGACCGAACGTCGGCAAAAGCACCTTTTTCAACAAAGTCGCGGGGCGGAAAATTTCCATTACGGAAGACAGACCGGGCGTCACGCGCGACCGGATCTACGTCACCGCCGAGTGGCGGGGCAAGCCGTTTACGCTCGTCGATACGGGCGGCATCGAACTCAAAAGCGAAGATGTGATGTGGAAACAGATCGCTCTCCAAGCGCAGCTCGCCGTTGAAACCGCAGATGTTATCCTCTTCTTTACGGACGGCAGAGAGGGACTCACGAGCTCCGATTACGATGTGGCGGATTACCTTCGCCGCAGCAAAAAGCCCGTGATCCTCGTCGTCAACAAGATCGACGATTATTCCCCCGACAAGGTGTTCGAATTTTATTCTCTCGGGCTAGGAGAGCCGTTTGCCGTGTCCTCGGAGCATTCCCGCGGCATCGGCGATGTGCTCGATAAAGCGGTGGAGTGGTTCGAAAAAGGGGAAACCGCCGAGGACGACCGTTTGAAGATCGCCGTGGTGGGCAAGCCGAACGCGGGCAAGAGTTCGCTCGTCAACAAAATTCTGGGGCAGGAACGCACCATCGTCACCGACATCGCGGGGACCACGCGGGACGCGATCGATACCCCCTTTACGCGCGGAGAGAAGAAATATACCATCATCGATACGGCGGGCATCCGCCGAAAGCGCTCCGTCGAAGACGATGTGGAGTACTATTCGGTGCTCCGCGCCTTCGACGCCATCCGCCGCGCGGACGTGGTGCTCCTCGTCGTCGATTGCAGCGTCGGACTCACCGAGCAGGATGTACGGATCATCGGGCAGGTCCACGAAGAGGGCAAACCCTCCGTCATCGTCATGAATAAGTGGGATACCATCGAAAAAGATACCCATACCATTCAAAAGTTTGAAGAAAAACTCAAAGAGGACCTCAAATTCATGGACTATTACAAGTCCGTATACATTTCGGCAAAGACGGGGCAACGGGTGGAAAAGTTGCTCGACCTCGCCGAAGAGGTCTATGCCCATGCGAGTTTCCGTGTGCCGACGGGCGCGCTCAACGACCTGTTGATGGACGCCATGCGCGTCTCCGAGCCGCCGAGCTACCTTGGCAGGCGGATGAAGCTCTACTATGCTTCGCAGGCGTCGGTCCGACCGCCGCTCTTCGTGCTCATGGTCAACGACGAAAAGCTGTTGCACTTCTCCTATGCGCGGTATCTCGAAAACGTCATTCGCGAAGCGTACGATTTTTCGGGTACGCCCATCCGCATCAAAGTGCGCAGCAACAAGGAGGAAACGTGATGCCGCTCCTCTCCGCAGCCATGACGGGCGCGCTGTCCGCTTCCGCAGTTAGAACAGGCGCGCTGTCCGCCCCCTCTGTCATCTCGAGCGCGCTGCCTGCCCCCTCTGTCATCTCGAGCGCAGGCGCAGCCGCAGTCGCAGCCGCAGTCGAGAGATCTCTCGCCTTTTCCGAGCTATGGTATTGGTTCCTTCTCATGGCGGTAGTGTGCTATTTCATCGGCTGTTTCAACTTTGCCGTGCTTATCGCGCGGTTCAAACACAAGGATGTGCACAAGATCGGCAGCGGGAACCCGGGCACGATGAACATTTCCCGCGAGTTCGGGTTGAAAGTGGGGCTTGTGAACTTTCTGCTCGACGCCTGCAAGGGGGGGATCCCTGCGCTCATCAGCTATTTCGTTTTCCGCAGCTATGTGTTTGCGGGCACCAACGTCGTGATCTCCGACTTTACACGCTATTTCTGCGGCGTCTGCGTCATCATCGGGCACATCTGGCCCGTGACGATGAAATTCAAAGGCGGAAAGGGCATTGCTTCCACCTTGGGGTTGTTTTGGTTTTGTATTTCCTGCGAAACATGGTGGTACTTTTTCATCATGTTTGCGCTGTTGCTCTTCGGTGTTGTGGGGTACATCGCCTATACCGAGTGGGGGAGCATGGGCTCGCTGCTCGGCGTAACGGGGTTTTCCGTTTGGCAGGGGCTGATGTTCTTTTTCCGCTACGAGGCGGAGATCGCAAACGGCTGGGTGATCGCCTGCTTTATGATGCTTCTCGCGCTGAATGTTCTCACGTGGTTTGCGCACCGCAAGAACCTCGTGCGGCTCTACGCGGGCGAGGAACACCGCACCTCGGTGCGAAAGCTCTCCCACGGCAAGAGAGGGATGAAAAATATGTAAAGCGTTTCGCGGAAAATCTTGCTGCGCAATCTTTTCCGCGAGGAAATGAGCTTTTACGTTTTAACTCAGTTGTCCTCTCGGTCGCGTTGTCGGGCACTAAGGCAAAAGTAATTGCCGAATTGGGTCGCGCAGCGCAAAAGCGCGGTTTTGCTCGCGC
The DNA here is from genome assembly GCA_947626305.1 of uncultured Clostridia bacterium. Lineage (GTDB taxonomy): Bacteria > Bacillota > Clostridia > Christensenellales > Borkfalkiaceae > Gallimonas. Next base: position 31,335 of record CANQRP010000005.1, read on the forward strand.
AAGGAATTTTATCCGCGAAAAATCTTTTGCTTTGGCAAAAGCTTTTTCCGTGAGGAAATGAGCTTTTACGTTTTAACTTTCTCATCCTCTTGTTCGCGTTGTCTGGCAAGAAGTTGCAAGTGTGCAACAGATTGAGTGCGCTTATGGAAAAGTGTGATTTTCCAACGCGCAGTGATTGTGGGAACATCTTTTCTTGCCGTCACCCGCTGTGCGGGGGAAGGGTAGGGAAGGGGGTCCTGCCCCTGTTTACGGGGGCGGGTGGCGCCGAAGGCGTCAGGTGGGGGTGCCATTCCAATCTTTGCGTCATTCCGCCCCGCCCGCACGTTCTATGTTGCCGAAGGGCGGCACGAGGAGCGTCAGCGCCGAAGTAGCCGCAGCGGAAAGAACGAAGTTCGAAATGGCAATTCTCCGAGGGAATCTTGTTACGTCGAGGCGCGATAGAACAAACCCAAACGCAACAAGATGCCTTCGCGGACTTGCTTACGGGACTGCGTAAATGGAATGCGGCTCAGCATGACGCTTTGAGAAGTCACATGACGCGAGGTGGGTGTGGTGAATGCCACCACCTCAGTCACCTTCGGTGACAGCTCCTCCTCGGGAGGAGCCATCGGCAGTCATTTTCCGCAACCGGTCGCAATAATCATAAAACATGGAAGAAACGCAAAAACAACAGAATCAGCTCGTTCGCTTTCTCCTCGACATTCTGCGTGGGGTGGCGATCGGAGTGGCGTTCATCATCCCGGGTTTTTCGGGCGGGTCGGTCGCGGCGATCCTCGGCGTGTACGAAAAACTCGTCGGGGCGATCGCCGACTTTTTCAAACACTTCAAGTCGAGCTTTCTCACCCTGCTTCCCATTGTTTTGGGAATGCTCCTCGGCATTGCCGCGCTCATTCTGCCCATCCAATGGGGGCTGAAACACTACCCCATGCCCACCGTTACGCTGTTCGTGGGGCTGGCGCTCGGCGGGCTTCCCTCCGTTGTCGATAAAATGAAGGGACCTGAGAGACCCTCGTGGAAACATCTCCTTGCCTGTGCGCTCCCGCTTGCCTTAGCGGCGTCGCTCTGTTTTCTTCCCCTCGGGCGGGAAGTCGACCTCTTTCACCTCGACTTCGGCGGGTATCTCCTGCTCGTGCTCGTCGGGATCGCGGGTTCGGCGGCGCTCGTCGTGCCGGGCATCTCGGGCTCCATGCTCCTGCTCATCTTCGGCTATTATAACCCCGTGGTGCGGCTCATCACCGAGCATCTGTTGCACGGGCAGCAGGTGGGAATTTGCCTTCTCGTGCTCGCCTGTCTTGCGGTGGGGCTCGTCATCGGCTTCTTCGGCATCTCCGTGGTGATGAAATTTCTCTTGAACAAATTCCCCCGCGGCACTTATTTTGCGATCTTCGGATTCATCATCGGCAGTGTTCCCGCGGTGTACGCGTCGGTCATTCGCGAAACGGGTCGCATTTTGTTCTCGAACCCGTGGTATTGGGTCGTTGCCGCCCTGTTGCTTTTCGTCGGCTTCGCGCTTTCCTTTTCTCTCGTTTTTTGGCAGAAAAAAGCGCGGCAAAAATCATAGAGGAGAGAGACATATGCAAACGGTTTACACAAACAAAGCGCCTGCGGCGATCGGACCGTATTCCCAGGCGAAGATCGCGGGCGGGCTGCTGTTTACTTCGGGACAGATCCCCGTCGACCCCGTGAGCGGGGAAGTTGTTGCGGGCGGCATCGAGGCGCAGACGGAGAGGGTCTGCAAAAATCTCGCAGCGGTATTGGAGGAAGCGGGCACGTGCTTTGCAAAAGTCGTAAAGACCACCTGCTTTTTGGCGGACATGGGGGACTTTGCGGCGTTCAACGGCGTGTACGCGAAGTATTTTTCCGAGAAGCCGGCGCGCTCCTGCGTGGCGGTAAAGGCGCTCCCGAAAGGGGTGCTTGCGGAGATCGAATTGATCGCGGAATTATAAGAAAATGCGCCGCCCGCGCCGCAAGAATTGCGGCGCGGGCGGCGCAGTCCGTAAAAGCGAAAAAAGGCGGAGCATTCCGCCTTTTTTGTCTGTCTTCCGCTTATTTCAGAAAGAGGCGCACGAGCCGTTCCCAAATTTTCTTGTACGGCTGATAGCGCATCGGCAAGTCGAACCACGTCTTTTTGTCCACGATGCTCTTGTTGTGCGAAAAGCAGTCGAACCCGTCTTTGCCGTGGTAGCTGCCCATGCCGCTCTCTCCCACTCCGCCGAACCCCATGTTCGAGGTGGCAAGGTGGATCACGACGTCGTTCACGCACCCGCCGCCGAAGGCAATGCGGGAGGTGAAGGTGCGAATTTGTTGCTTATCCGAGGAGAAGAGGTAGCACGCGAGCGGAGAATTTCCCGCATTGATCTTTGCGATCACCGCTTCGTCGTCCTCATAGAGGAGCACGGGCAGCAGAGGTCCGAAAATTTCCTCTTGCATCACGGCGTCCTCATACGACACGTTCCGCAAGACCGTAGGCTCTATGCGGAGCGTCATTTCGTCCCTCTTTCCGCCGCAGTAAATTTTCTCGCCGTCCATGAGCGCGGAGAGGCGCGCAAAGTGTTTTTCATTGACGATCTTTCCGTAATCGGGATTTTTCAGCGGCTCCTTCCCGAACTGTTTTTCGATCTGTTTTTTGAGTTCCGGAAGCAATTTATACGCGATGTCTCTGTGGGCGAGGATGTAGTCGGGCGCAACGCAGGTCTGCCCGCAGTTGAGGAATTTTCCGAACACAATGCGCTTTGCCGCAAGGGGGATGTCGGCGCTCTTTGCCACGATGCAGGGGGATTTCCCGCCGAGTTCCAACGTGACGGGAATGAGTTTTTCCGCCGCCCGCCGCATGACCTCCTTGCCGACCGCCATGCTTCCCGTAAAGAAAATTTTGTCGAAGGCAAGGTCGAGGAGCCGAGCATTCTCTGCCCGCCCGCCGAGCACCACATAGACGAGTTCGGGCGGAAAGGTCTCTTCCATGATTTTTTTGAGAAGGGCACCCGTCGCGGGGGAATATGCCGAGGGTTTCAGGATGACGGTATTCCCCGCGGCGAGCGCGTCCGCGAGAGGCTCGGCGGTGAGAAGGAAGGGGTAGTTCCACGGGCTCATGACGAGCACATTGCCGTAGGGCGACGGTTTGACATAACTCCGCGCGGGGAATTGCGCCAGAGGCGTCTTTACACGTCGCTCGCGCGAAAAGCGTTTCAGATGTTTGAGCTGATAGGTGATCTCGGAGAGGGTAAGCCCCGTCTCGCACATATAGCTCTCCGCGTTCCCCTTGCCGAGGTCGGCTTTGAGTGCGGCGTGAATTTCCGCTTCGTGCGCCGAAATCGCCGCTTTGAGCTTGCGGAGCGCGCGGACCCTGCTTTTTACGGGGAGGGTGAGCCCGCTCGCGAAGTAGTCTTGCTGTAATTTCAGCGTTTCTTCGGCGGAACCGCCGTACTGCGTGCGGGCGGCGCGGAAGAGTTCCGCAAGGGCGTCGGCATCCATGAGCCTCGGCACGGGGTAAAGGGGATTTGCCTCCCTGTCCGCATTTTTCGCGAGACGGGGAATATCCTTTTCCCACACTTCAAGGGAGGAGGGAATGCCCATTTCGGCGTTCAGCGTCTCCACCCATTTTATCATTTCCTCCGCGCAGCGCGCATCCTCTTTTTCGTTGCACACGCCGCTTTTGCGGGCGAGCGAGGCGAGCCTTTTCCGGCAGGACTTGCCGTAGCGTCTGAGCACGATGGGGAGGAGGGTGGCGTTCGTTCTGCCGTGGGGGTAGTTATAGGCTCCGCCGAGCGCGTGTGCCGCGGCGTGCACGTAGCCGACGTACGATACGGTAAAAGCAAGCCCCGCTTCGAAGGCGGCGAGCTGCATGTCCTTGCGGGCAGCCATGTCCTCGCCGTTCCGGTAGGCGGTAAGCAGAGAATGATTGATGCGCTTTACGGCGCTTATGGAAAGTTTTCTCGTACGGCGGGTGGTCGAACACCCGATGTATGTCTCCATCGCATGAGTGAGGGCGTCGAGCCCCGTCTCCGCCGTGGGCGCAGGCGGCAGGGTCTTCGTCATCACGGGGTCCAGAAGGGCGTACTTCGGTGCGAGGCAGAAGGAGAGGATCGTAAACTTGAAATGAGTCTTGTCGTCGGTGACGACCGCGGCGATCGTCGCTTCGCTGCCCGTTCCGGAAGTCGTCGGCACGGCGAGGAAGAAGGGCTGTCTTCCCATCACTTTGAGAATGCCCTTCATTTGCAACAGGCTCTTTTTCGGCTTTATCAGCCGCGCGCACACTCCCTTGGCGCAGTCGATGGGGGAGCCGCCCCCTACGGCGACGAGGAGATCGCACTGCTTTTCGCGATAGCGCGCGAGCGCGCTCTCGATCGCCGAAACGGTGGGATTTGCGGGGGTCTCGTCGAAGATTTCGCAGGCAATGTTCTGCGCCGCGAACGCCTCTTCGAGCGGCTTGGTCAACCCGCAGGCGTTTACCCCCTTATCCGTCACGATGAGCGCACGTTTGCCCTTGGTCTTTGCAAGCGCCGCCGCTTCCCGACAGCTGCCGATCAGTTGCGGGGTGCGGTAGGGCATGAGCGGGATCGCAATGCGGAATACCGTCTGAAAGAGTCTGCACCATACGGCACGGAAAAAATTCATCCGAGATTTCATAATTTACCTCTTTTTTATGAGGATATTATAGGACGCACGGCGGCGAAAGTCAACCGATTTAATTCATTTTGTGAACAGAAAACCTTCTTTTTTGTAAATTGAGCAAAATGCGGGTCGGGCGCAAAATCGGGCATTTGAGAGCAAAATATGAAAATTTTTGCCGATTTCGGCGAAAAATGAAAAAATTTATCCTCTTTTTTCTCCAATGTTTGAAGCGATTTTGCAAAAAAAAGGAAACTTATGCAATAAATCGAGAATGCTTGACAAAGGAATTCAGACATCTTACAATGGAGGCAAATTTTGTCCGCAACCGAAAAAAAGAATGCGGGAGCATATGGAGGTTTGATATGCCGGATAGCATCGGGGGCAGACCGATCACTGTTCGCAGGGAAGATCTGACAAAAAGTCAAAAGAAGTTGCTCGACTTCTTCACTAAAACCGATCGTCAGGGTCTCGCTTTAATGACCATTACCGATCTTGCCAACGAAGCGGGGGTCGCCGAGTCGACCGTGTTGCGCTTTTGCCGTGTACTCGGCTACAACGGATACCATGAATTCCGTCTCAACCTCGCCCAGGGGGACTCCGGGCTCGAAGCGCGCATAAGGAGCGAGGGGCTGGAATACGCGGAGAGCATTGCGGACGCATACGAAACGGCAATGATCAATTGCCGCAAGATACTCACGCGCGAACGGTTGCAGGCGGTGTACAACATGATCTTCGAAGCCGAGGCGGTATGCTGCTTCGGTCTGGGATACTCCTATCTTGCGGCGCTGGAAATGCACAACCGTCTCATGACGATGGGGATCCTCACTTATTGCGAGCAGGATCCGCATTTGCAAAACGTGCTCATTTCTTCGCGCAGCGAAAAGGACTTGCTCATCATTTTCAGTGTGTCGGGCAGCACCAAGGATACGGTGGAGGCGGCGGAACTTGCGCGCGCCTGCGGCATGAAGGTGCTCGTCATCACCTGCGGCGAAAAGTCTCCGCTTACGCAGTTTGCGGACCTCGTGCTCGCCGTTCCGCCCGTGGGAAAGGGGTCCCGCCCCGGGGACATGACGGGGAAGGTCTCACAGCTGTTTTTGGCGGATGTGATCTGTACGGGCATCCATCTGTCCGACAAATCCCGGTTCGACGGTTTTGTGGCGCGCAGCAGCCGCGCTACCGTAAGTAAACTCATCTGACGGATTCCCCGCCCCGCGAAAAGCGGGGCGTTTTTTTCGGGAAGGGACTTGCGCAATTTGCGTCGCTGTGATATAATAAATAAAAAACGAAAAGGAGAACAAACGATGGCTGAAAACAAATATGCGGGCACGCAGACCGAAAAGAACTTGCAGGCGGCGTTTGCGGGGGAATCGCAGGCGCGCAACAAGTACACGTACTTTGCCTCCGTTGCCAAAAAAGAGGGGTACGAACAGATCTCCGCACTGTTTTCCAAGACGGCGGACAACGAAAAGGAACATGCAAAACTTTGGTTGAAGGAGCTCTGCGGCATCGGAGACACCGCCACCAACCTCAACGAGGCGGCGGACGGCGAGAACTATGAGTGGACGGATATGTACGAGGGCTTTGCCAAGACCGCGGAAGAGGAGGGCTTCCCCGCGCTTGCGGCAAAATTCCGCATGGTAGCCGCGATCGAGAAGCATCACGAAGAGCGGTACCGCGCATTGCTCCACAACCTCGAAACGGCACAGGTGTTCGAGCGGAGCGAAGTAAAAGTTTGGGAATGCCGCAACTGCGGGCATATCATCGTCGGCACCAAGGCGCCCGAGATCTGTCCCGTGTGCGCGCATCTGCAGAGCTACTTCGAAATTTCCGCACAGAACTATTGAGCCTTCGGGCGTGCTGCCCCCCTGCATCGCGGAACGCCCCCGATAAAACCCGATCGAAAGTAAAATAAAATGCGCCCCAAAAGTCCGAGACTTTTGGGGCGCATGGTTTTCGTCGGGATTTACTTACGGCGCTTGCTCACAACGATCGCCGTCGGGATGCAGATCGCCGCCGCACCGCAAACGGTGAGCACCGCGATCAGGATCCACATTCCGCCCGCCGGTTCCGTCTCGCCGAGGCTTGCGGCGGAGTCGACCGCGAGTTCATGACCCGAAAGCGCAGTGCCGCCCGTGACGGAGGGAACTTCCTCGGCGTCGGTGCGGTTCGTAAGGTCGGGAACGAAATTCGTCTTGGGAGCTTCGGGTTCCGCGGGCATTTCGGAAAGTTCGGGGACCTCGGGTTCCGCGGGCACTTCGGGGAGTTTGGGAGCGGGAAGTTCGGTTCTGTTTTCCTCCGATTCCCCGCACACGGTGCAGGAGCGGGAGGAGATCTCATAGCCCTCTTCGGTCCTCGTCTCCCATTCGCTCCATGCGTGGAGCGCGGGGTCGGCGGGAAGCATCTCGCTCTCGAGGAGTTCGCCGCAGACGGAGCAATAGGTGTTCACTACGCCGTTTGTGATGCAGTCGGGCGCAACTTCCGTCAAGGGCTCCGCGGCGATATGTCCCTTCGCTTCTTCGAAGACTTCCTTTACGGTGTCGCCGCAGACGGAGCAGACGCTCTCGGAGTAGCCCTGTTCGGTGCAGGTCGCTTCATGCTCGGTGACAACGTAGCTGTGCCCGAGTGCGGGAACGGAAACGGTCTCTTTGCATTCGCCGCAGACCGAGCAGACGACGGACTTTCTGCCCTCTTTCGTGCAGGTGGGGGCTTCGTCGAGTTGTTCGCCCCACACATGTCCGAGTGCGTCGAGGCTGCCTTCGGTCTCTACCGTGCCGCAGGTGTTGCAGGTCTTTACGGTATAGACCGCGCCGTTGCAACCCTTCTGCGTCTTTACGTCGAAATCGTGTCCCTTTGCTTCGGAGAGGACTTTTCTCACGGTGTCGCCGCAGACGGAGCAGACGCTCTCGGAGTAGCCCTGTTCGGTGCAGGTCGCCTC
>CANQRP010000006.1 GCA_947626305.1 uncultured Clostridia bacterium
ACTTCCAAACGACAAAATCGATCGGGACGGCTATCTCGCGTTTTGGACTGAATGGCACAGAAGAAGAAATCAATAAAATGATATAATAAATGAAAAAAGAGGTATCACTTATGAAACACGGAAAATTTTCGATCACGTTCTCTTTCGTATGGATGTTGATCGTGTCCACGGTGCTTTTTGTTGCCTGCACTCCGAAATTGCCCACCGAGGCGGAACCGCCCTTTGCACAAAGATTCACAGGCGTAGTCGGTAGCTTTGACGAGTCGGACAACTTGGCCGCTGTTCTCTTGTTCCCCGAATCGGAACAAGCCGAAGGAAGGATCAACCTGAAAAATGCGCCCGAATTGAATATTACATTCCAATACACGATCTCCAAAGAGGGCGATATCACGTTTGCCTTCGATACCGAGGACACGGCAAGCGGGACCTTGCACGGAAAGGACATTGCAGTCACGGCTACGGTCAACGGTCAGACACTGGAATTCAAGGGCACCTTCTACCTGCTGACGGAAAAAATCGACGGCGAAGTCACGGAAGAGGGCTATGTCGTCGCGGGTCATCCGTTCTCGGATGTTATCACGCCGCCCGATGAAACAAAAACGCTTACGGTAAACGGTATGCAAATGACCGTTGAAACGTTTTTGACCGCTACAATGCCCGCACGGGATACGATCGTCGAGATCGTTACCGAATCGGAGAATTAAATAAAAGTAACTTTCATTTTCAACTATAAAAACGGAACGCAAACGGTCAGCCTTGATGACGGTTCTTGTTCGGGAGCCCCGATCATGGTTCGGCTTGCGTTTTTTTATGTAAAAAACGAGGACAAACCGCCCTCGCCTTTTGTGTGTTCCGCAAAATCGGTCTCTGCCCGTTTTTCAGAACATTTTTCATGAATTTTTCTTCCGAAAGAACCGTGCGAAGAATCCCCTTTTTCGTTGCTTTTCAGCTTCTTTTGCCGCTTGGATATCCCGTGCGTGCGCGGCGTTTTGTTCGAGTTGCGATTCTATAACGTCAGACCGATACTTCATCTGATTGCCCTTATTGCCCATAAAAGGGTCAAAATATACATTCTTCGCCATAGCACCTCCTTCCCGCCGCGGCGGGGATCCCGATAAAAGTACCATAATTATACCATAGAGCCGTAAACAAGTCAAGTCCGCGCGGAGCGAAAAATCAACTTGGCTGGCGGGGCTTGACCAAAGCGAGGACAAACCGCCCTCGCCTTTTGCGTGTTCCGCTGAATTGAAATTTATTTCGCCGATTTTTTCAAAACAAACGAAAAGCTGCCGTCGCTGCATTTGCCGTCCGATTCAATTATTATGTAAATCGTTTTATTGCCTGTAAAAGTTTCGGTTTTTCCGTTGGCAGAACCGTCAGTTTCAATGTCAAATAGGTTCAGCTTTTCATCATTAAAATCATAGTAAACTTTTATATTTCCTTCTCCCAACGTCCCTTCATAATCAACAAATACCTCGTCTGCGCTCTTGTTTTTCAATTTCATTACGAGCGTTCCGCTAAAACTATCAAATGAAACCGAGGCTTTATCTGAGGTGTTTTCCTTTACCATCAGCATAGCATTATACCGGCTTACATATTTATTTCCGCAAGCAGATACTGTAAAACACAATATCAATGTTACCGTTGCAATGATGACGCTTACAAATTTTTTCATAATACACTTCTCCGCTAAATTCCTGTTTATCGTAATATGATGATACCATAGAACCGCAAATAAATCAAGTCCAAACGGGGCGAAAAATCAAACCGGCACTTTGGCGGGTGCTTGGGCTTTCACGAGCGCGCCGTTTCGCGGTGCGTCATCCGCCGCAAATCCCGTGCGTTCGACGGGATGCTTCGGAGCTCGGCAGGAGCGATCCCGATGAATTTCACCCGATTTTTTATCGATTTTGATGAAACTGCTTGACGAGCGGGGACAAATATGTCATAAATATTGGTAAGAAATATCGGAGGAATATAGATGAAAAACAGAAAACTCGGTCTTTGCATGTATCTCATCGGCGGAGGGTTGCTTGCGGTTGCCGCCGTGCTCATCATCGCCTATTTCGGGCTGAAAACTTCCGACGATCAAGAACTGCCCGTCCTGCTTTGGTCGGGTCTTGCAATGGCAGTGGTCGCCGTTGTGCTCTTGCCCGTGGGGTATTTCACTTCTACCCGTGCGGATCGGGAACTCAAAGAGAGATTTCAAAAGTATTCTGCCCTTCCCAAGACGGACATTTCCGATTTTGCGGCAGAGATCGCTGCCATGCGCGAAGCCTTTGCGGCGGAGAAGGACCCCGCTTCCAACCAATTCTTCATCCGTCCGTTCGCGGGTTCGGGCTGCGTGTCCGATTTCGGCGTTCTCGGCGGCGGAAAAGTGGTTTGGGGCTGTATCGTGCAGGCGAACGGGACCCTCTATCAGAATCAACGGATCGACATGCTCACGGTTCCCGCCGTGATCTTATATAGCCCCGACGCGTATTTCGACGGCGAGCCGCTCGAGCTCAAGTATATTGCCGAACGGCTCTACAAGGGGAAAGAGAGCAACTTTTTGCGCAATGAGAGCACATTTTTCACCAACAGACGGTTGAGCGACGCGGTGACGAACGGCAGAGAGGTCTATGCGAGCTGTATCATGGTCTACCGCCCCCATCTTCCGCTCTACAAGGCGACCGATCATCTTTTTCCCGTGGTCGCATCCCCGTCCGAGCAGTCTGCCTTCGCCCTCAATCTGAAATATTGGACAGAGAACTTTGCCGCCTACTATGTGCACAACGGCAGCAAGGGTCGGGACGGCATATTTGAGGATCTGAGTTAAATTTCCGCATCATGCGCCGCCCGCTACCGGCGTTTCGTGGTATCATTACAGCGACAGACAGGAATTTCGCGGAGGAATTATGCCGTCAAGCAAGGAATATTTGAATTTCATTTCAGAGCAACTATCCGAATTGGAGGACATCACCTACAAGCCTATGATGGGTGAATTTCTGATCTACTATCGCGGCAAACTTGTCGGCGGCATCTACGACGACCGATTGCTCGTAAAACCCGTGAGATCCGCTCTATCCTATTTGCCCCACGCGGAGTATTCCTTGCCGTATGAGGGCGCAAAGGAAATGCTGGGTGTGGACAATGTGGACGACAAGGCTTTTTTGACGGGACTGTTTGAGGCAATGTATGACGACCTTCCGATGCCGAAGATGAAAAAGCGGTAATTCGATTTAACGGAGAAACCGATGAACAAAATAAAACAAGTATCGATCGTTTTGACAATCAGCACTGTGCTTGCGGGGTCGGTCGTTTTACTATACCTTCTCGACCCGACGTTTATCCCCGACGCATATCGAGTTGCATCGATGGTAATCGTCGTTTCCTGGGCGTTTTTTATCATCCCTTCCATCCTTTTCGACGTGCAATCGGCAAAAAAATATTTCGAAGGCAAATCCCCCGAGCGCGCTTTTGGGGACGGGGTGCGCATCGGCGTAATCGTGGGCTTCGGCGGGATCCTTGTAGTGAGCCTGCTCATCTCCCCCATAACGGGGATCTTGTGGTATCTCCATACCGTCCGAAATATCGCCTTATCGAGAAAGAATCAAAATCGATCTTCGGACAACTCGGATGAAAACGATATTTTCGCTCCTTGAAAACTCAAATAAATTTGCGGAGAAGTGAGTAAATTTCCGTTTTGAAACGTTATATATGCAGGAGGTATTTATGAAGAAATTATCGAAAATTTTTTCTTTGATCCTTTCGGCGTGTAGCTTCACGGTGATCTTTGCCTCTTGCACCGAAGATCCATATAAAAATTATATCTCTTCGGAACTTCAAGCGAAGGCGATCTCTCTCGGCTTTGATGAGAACGGCTCCCTCGCTTTCTCTCTTCCGAAAGAACAGGCAAAGATCTTCGTCGATTACGAGAGTTATGCCGCATACGAACTTCCGCTCGATTACACCGAGGAATTTTTCGGGAAGAACAATTTGCTCGTATTCACGACGTTCGCCGGGTCTTCCGACGAAATGCGATTTCTTGACATTCTGACCCATGACGGGAAACTGTATCCCTGTTATTCAAGGGTAAAAATCGATTCGGGGCTCACGGAAGACATCATCTACTTCCCTTATTGCGCGGAATTGGCAAAGACAGACGATCGTAAGTTGGGCGAAGTGATCTATCGGTACCGGTAAATTTCAATTTGCTGCGGAATGAAGAGACAAAAGCGAAGGGGATGGACCTCTTCGCTTTTTTGCTATTTGCGCTTTTTATCGTCCGATTTTTCCTTTACGACCAGACACAGAGAGACGACTTCCCACAGAAAGGCAAGGGCAAGCACCGCCATAAAGACAATGTAGAACGTCAGCGTGAGGTGAGACAGTCCCGCCGTTGCGGCATAACAGAGCAACGCCGCCAAGGGAAGAAGGACATAGATGAGCGTTACGATCTGCGACCGCACGGACGACTTGTGAATTTTTTGAAAGATCCCGATCGCCAAATACCCCAAAGAGTATACGACCCAAAGGAACATCAGATCGAGAAATCCGTATATAAAAGCCTGGCAGGAGGAAATGACCGTCAGGAGCCCCGCAAATGCGATTTTGAGATATTTCATGGTCCCTCCCCCACCGAATTTTCTTCCTTTACCGCCATTATACCACACCTCCTTCCGCCCGTCAAGGGCGGGGCGGAGAGAAATCGCCGCTTCCCGTCCGTGACCGCTTGCATTTCTTCCGCACTTATGGTATAATTTTTCTGCGGGAGATCGATCGGACTTTCGGGCGCCGGGCGCACTTCTCCCGAGGGGAAAAGATGAAATATGCCGTGAAAAAAGAATTCGGGCTCTTCCGCCACTTCCGTCCGCCGATGAAAAAGCGGACGCTGCGGGTTGCGAAAGCGGCGCTTTCCCTCTGCCCCAAGGGGATGAGGACGTCGGGCTCTCTCACGGTGGAAAAGCGCAAAACGACGCCCTCCGCGGCAACCTTCTACCTCATCAAGCCGAAACAACAAGCTCCCCTGCCCGTTGTGCTCTACCTGCACGGCGGCGGGTTCGTGTTCCGGGGAGCCCCCTATCATTATCGAACGGCAAAAGAATACGCGCTTCGCTCGAATTCCGCGGTCGCCTTTGTCGATTACCGCCTCGCTTTCGATTCCCCCTTCGGCGCGCCCCTCGCCGATTGTCTCGCCGTCTATCGGGAACTGCTGCAAAACGCCGAGCGGCTCGGCTTGGAGCATGGGCGCACGATCTTTGCGGGGGACTCCGCGGGGGCATATCTCTGCCTCGCGCTGATGCAGCGCTGCCGCGAAGAAAATTTGCCCCTTCCCGAAAAACTCCTGCTCGTCTATCCCGTTGTCGACCCGAACATGACGACGGAATCCATGAAGGTCTTTGTCGATACGCCGATGTGGAATGCCCGCTGCAACGCCGAAATGTGGAGATATTACTCCCACGGCAAGGCGGTGTTCGACCCGCTCGGCACAGACCTTTCCGACTTTCCGCCCACCTACATCGAGACTGCACAGTTCGACTGTCTGCACGACGAGGGCGTTTTGCTCGCCGAAAAGCTCACCGAGGCGGGCGTGCCGTGCGTGCTCCGCCAAACGAGCGGAACGATGCATGGGTTCGACATCTGTCTGCATTCCCCCACCGCACGCGACGCGATCGCGGCACGACTCGACTTTTTGAACCGACCCTACGGAGAAATAACATGTTAGAACAAGGAACGCTGTTTGAAAGAGCGGAATCGGAACCGTTGGCGGCGCGCTTGCGTCCCCAAACGCTCGAAGAGTTCTGCGGGCAAAAGCACCTCCTCGGCGAAGGAAAGGTGCTGCGAAGGCTCATCGAAGGCGACAAGGTGGGCTCCATGATCTTTTGGGGTCCTCCCGGCGTGGGAAAGACCACGCTCGCGCGCATCATCGCCAACCGCACCAAGGCAAAGTTCATCGACTTTTCCGCCGTGACGAGCGGCATCAAGGAGATCAAACAGGTGATGGAACAGGCGGAGAAAAACCGCCGATTCGGGGAAAAGACCATTCTGTTTGTAGACGAGATCCACCGCTTCAACAAGGCGCAACAGGACGCCTTTTTGCCCTTTGTGGAGAAAGGGAGCATCATCCTCATCGGCGCGACTACGGAAAATCCCTCCTTCGAAGTGAACGGAGCGCTTCTCTCCCGCTGCAAAGTATTTGTTTTGCAGGCGCTCAAAACGGAGGAGCTCACCGAACTGCTGCGGCGGGCGATCACGGACGAGCGCGGCTTCGGCAGGCAGAGAGTGGAAATTTCCGACGAACTGCTCGAAACGATCGCTAATTTTGCGAACGGCGACGCGCGAAGCGCCCTCTCCACCCTCGAAATGGCGATACTGAACGGCGAATTGAACGGCGATACCACCGTTGTCACCCAAGAGACGATCGAGCAATGCACCTCGAAGAAATCATTGCTCTACGATAAATCGGGGGAGGAACATTACAACCTCATTTCGGCGCTGCATAAGTCGATACGCAATTCCGACCCCGACGCCGCCGTCTATTGGCTCGCCCGTATGTTGGAAGCGGGCGAGGATCCCCTCTACATCGCACGGCGGGTGACGCGGTTCGCAAGCGAGGACGTGGGACTTGCCGACCCGCGCGCCCTCGAGATCGCCGTCGCCGCCTATCAGGCGTGCCACTTCATCGGCATGCCCGAATGTACGGTGCACCTCACGGAGGCGGTCGTGTATCTTTCGATGGCGCCCAAGTCCAACGCGCTCGACGTCGCCTATGCCCTTGCGAAGAAGGACGCTTTGAACATGCTCGCCGAGCCCGTCCCCCTCGTCATCCGCAATGCGCCCACCAAGCTCATGAAGGCGCTCGACTACGGCAAGGGCTACCAATACGCCCACGACTTTGAGGACAAGCTCACGAACATGCAGTGTCTCCCGGACAGCCTCGCGGGAAAGGAATACTACTTCCCCACCGACGAAGGGATCGAGAGCCGCATCAAGGCACGGCTTGCCGAGATCAAGGAATGGAAAAAACAGCATAAGAATTGAATCGACGCCGCGCCCTCCAGAAGGTTCGAGAGGGCGCGGCGTTTTTTAACGGTTCTTCCGCTTTCAGTTTTCGAAGTAGATCGCGTCTACGATCGTCTTTGCGAGCGTTTCGACGCATTCGGCGCAGTCCTCTTCGAGCCACGCCATGGAGACGTTAAAGAGCATCCCCGCATATAAATACGGTTGGTATTTGTCCGCGGACGGCTCGTCGCTCTTGAATTTTTCGACAAAATTCCGATTCAGATAATCGAGATAGAAATATTCGAGGCGCGCCCGCCGAAGCAATTTGAAGGGCTCCTTCTGCTGTTTGAAGAGGGTGAGAACGTCCGTGGCGATCTTCACGTAATCGGCTTTGCAGCGCGGATACAGCCGCTGCCCATACAAAAACCCCTTGGCGTTATGCTCGAAATAGTAGAGGATGACGTCTTCTTTTCGCTTGAAATAGCGATAGAAGGTCGCCCGCCCCACTCCCGCCTTTCCGGCGATGTCGGTGACGCTGATCTTTTCGTACTCGTACTCGTGCATGAGTTTGAAGAGCGCCGTCACGATGTAATAGCGGGTGTATTCCTCGGGAGCGTAATCCATGATACAAACCTCTCCTTTCCGTCTCATTTCCGCGGACGCTTTCGCGCTTTCTGTTCCAAGGGGCTTTCAAAGGCTTGCCCTCCCGCGGCGGTTTGTTTTATGATACACTTGTTTCACGGAAAAGTCAACCGAATGCGCGCAAGGCGCTTTTCCGAAAAAAATTCAGAGGTGTTATCATGCTGGAAAAAGACTTTGTATCCTACGAATACAAGACCAAAACGGTAAAAGCGACCGATCAGGCGAGAGCCGCCGATCTGTACGAATCGTTCGGCTGGGAGATCACGGGGACCTCCGCAACGGCGCTCGACGGGGTGACGCTCTCCCTCAAACGGGACAGAAAACAAAGACACAAGCAGGAACTCAACAAGCTCGAACGGCAAGCCGAGGAGACGCTCGATACGATCGACGGGTTGCAGAGAGCCAAGACGAGAGGGGCGAGCGTGTTTGCCTATCTCTTCGGCATTTGCGCAACGCTGCTGCTCGGCGGCGGCATGTGCCTCGTGATGCTGTACGACGGGCTCCCCACGACGATCGTCGGGATCGCGATCGGCGTCATCGGGCTTGCGCTGTGCGGTGTAAACTATGCGATCTTTGCAAAACTCGTCGCAAAAAAGACAAAGGCGGTGTTGCCCGCCATCGACGACAATGAGGAAAAACTCGCCCTTCTTCTGGAAAAGGGCAACGACTTGCTGAATACGGACATCATCTGACGAAATGGCAAAAGCGGAAAAGAAAAGGGTCGAAAAACAACCCGTGAAGCGGCTTCTCGCCATATGGAGCGACAAGGTGCAACGCGTCTTTGTTTCTTCGACCCTTTCCCTCATCGCGACGGTCGCGTTTGCGGGCTACAATCTGTTTCTGTGGCTTACTTGCGGTGCGGCGTGGAACATCGGCATCGCCGTTTACTATGTTCTGCTCGCCGGCATCCGAGCGCACGTCCTGCTCTCCGAACGAAGATTCCGACGCGCGGACCTGAGTGAAGAGCAACGGGAAGCCATCCGCAAAAAGATCTTTCTCACCCAAAGCGGAATGCTCTTTTGCATCGACCTCGCGCTGATCGTCCCCATCTCGCTCATGGTCATGCAGGAAAAAGAGGTCAACTATTCGCAGATCCCCGCGATCGCAACTGCGGCTTATACGACCTACAAGATCGTGATTTCGACGTGCAACTTCGTCAAAGACAGAAAAGAGCGGCATTGGAGCGTCAAAATATTCAAAACTTTGAATTTTGTGGACGCACTCGTCTCCGTGCTGTCCCTGCAATACATTCTGGTGATGACCTTCGGGGAGGGAGTGAAGGACACCATGCTGACGCTCTGCGCCACGACCACCTTTGCGATATGGGCGATGCTCATCGCCGTCTCCGTGTTTTCGCTCTGGAAGGCGATCAAGGAGAGGCGGAAGGGATCATAAAAGTTCCAACCGCATGCCGACCACGCCGTAAATCCGTTGCTCCGCGGGAGAATAGTACGCTTCCATATCCCGGGGAGAAGCAAGCGGGAGGGTCTCCGCCGTGTAGCCGCATTCGAGGAGCGGAAGCGTGCGGTAGAGCGCCGCAAAGTCGGGAAAGACCTCTTTGCCCGACACTTTCGCCGTGAGCGTTTGCCCCGTGGCGTTGTTCGTAAACAATATTTCGTCGCCGATCCCGATCTTTCGGCGCTTTTCGTCATTGAGCCGCAACTCGAATTTTTTGCGTCCGCTTGCGATCATTGCAAAGGGCGCGGGGTCGAGCTTCATTTCGTGCCGCGTCATTTTCCGTCCCCTCTACCATTCATATTCTTCGATCATGCCGTTGGGTTGGGAGTAGGCGTAAAATTCCTCGTCCGTCATCTGCTTGAAATAACTGCGGATGATCCTGCACGCGCTCCCGTGGGAGACGACGAAAAGATTTTCCGTATATTTCTTCTTTATCTCGTCGAGAAAGGCATACACGCGCGCAGCGACTTGCAGGTTGGATTCGCCGCCGGGATATCGCAATGCCAAAGAATAGCGATAGCGCTTCCCCTCGGGCGCCTCCACGCTCCTTCCCTCGAATACGCCGAAGTCCCGTTCCTTTAAGCGGTCGTCGAAGAAAATGGGAAGATCGCGCTCCCCCACGACCGCCCGCGCCGTCTCTTTTGCGCGCAAGAGGGGCGAAGAAAACAGTGCTCCGAAGGAATACGACTCAGCCTTTTCGGTGAGCGCCCTCGCCTCCGCCTCCCCGCGCGGAGAGAGCGGGATGTCGCTGCGCCCGCAATAAATTTTTTCTTCACTGCACACGGTGCTACAATGCCGCACAACATAAAGTTTCATAGTTCCTCTTTTTGCCGCGGCGGTTTCAGAATTGTGTTTTTACCACCCGCTTTCCGTCCGAGCCGTCTAAAAGCCATACTTTTCCGCCGCCCGAGAGGGTACTTCGCGGCTCGCCGTTGACAAACTCCAACGCCGCGTCGTTTTCGAACCCCCATGCGCGGAGCTTGTTTTTGAGAACGATCCCGTCGAATTCCGCCGCCCGCTCGTTGTAGTGGGGGCAGGCGACGCCCTTCAACCATCCGAGCCCGGGATACATGGCGTATTCCCCCTCGACGACCGAATCGGAATACATCTCCTCAAACCAGCAGATCGCCCCCGCCGAGAGCCCCGCAAGGAGCACGCCGCGCAAATAAGCCTCTTCGATGAGCGGGAGAAGCCCGCTTCTCTTCCAATGTTCGAGCATGAACACGGTGTTGCCGCCGCCGACATAGAGAAAGTCGGCTTTTTCGAACTTTTCCTTCATTTTTCCGAAGTCCCACTCCCTGTTTACGGTGAGCGCGACATCCGTCTTTACCCCGTAAATGCCCGTATAGACTTTATGGAAGGTATTGTAGTAGGGCATGCAATCGTGGCTTGCCGTGGGAAGGAACAGCCCACACGGGCGTCGCTCCCCCGCCGCTTTCTTCGCTTCCGCGGCGATGGAGGCGTCGATTTCGAGCGTCTCTTTGCTTTTGAGTTCTCCCCCGCCGATGGCGACAATGCGTTTATCCATTCTTCTGTTCGAGTTCCTCCGTCTCTTTGTGCAATTCCGCTTCGTCCGCGGCGGAAATGCCCACGGTCCGATCCACGGGCAAAGAGAAGATCACGCCGCCCGCCTCCGTTTTTAAGCCGACGTTTTCGGAGAGTGCGCGCATGATGGCAAGTTTGCTCTCCCGCTTGGCGAGAATGAGTAAAATTTCCTGCTCCCGCGCGAGCGTGATGCCGATGAACTGCTCCGCTTTGTCGTTTTCGAGGGCGCGTGCCCGCAGAATGGTGCCGCCCGCGGCGCCTGCCGAGCGCGCCGCTTCCATCGCCTCGTCCACTCTGCCCGCTTCCACCGCGGCTACAATGAGGTCGTATTTTCTTTCCTGATTCGTCATCGTCTTTTTTCCCTCCGCCGTTTTGTTTGTCGCCGCTTTCAAAAGTCCGTTCGCCGTGATCTCGGAGATCCCCGTCAGGGGGACGGTGAATGAGATCCCCTTCCCGACAAGATAGAGCGCCATTTTCGCATGGAGCACCCGCATGATCGCATCTTCATCGCTCTCCGGGATGAGGGAGACGACGACCGCCTTCGTGCTCTCGCCGATCCCCAAATAGTCCAAAAGTTGCGAGCGCGCGGTCCCCGTGCCCGCAAAGGTGAACGAGAGCGCGACGGATACGTCGTCCAGGATCTCTTTGAAGTTCCCTTCGTCGGAGGGGTTCACCACGCCGAACAGCAATTTGACCCGCCCCGGCTTTTTGGGCGCAGGGGGCTTGACGCCGATCTTCCCGCCCACTTTTTCGCCCGCCGCCAAAAAGGTATGAACGATCTGTGCGGCGGGATTGTTCTTTGTGTCGTGTTTCTCGCTCATGCGTCCACCTCATATTCGAGGATCCGATCCTCCACGGAGAGAAAGTTTCGCCGGATGCGGCGGGTCTTGCGCTGATAGACGATCCCCAAGATCTGAATGGAGATCAGCGGAGTGAGCGCGACGAACGCCACACAGCCGAATGCCTGCGTCATGATGTTCGCCGTACTGCCGCCGCTCAGCGTATAGCACGCCCCCACCGCGAGCGGGAGGACAAAGGAGGAGACCATGGCGCCGCTCGCCACGCCGCCCGAGTCGAATGCAATGCCCGTAAACATGGGCGGGGTGAAGAATGTGAGAACGAGAGCGAGCGCATAGCCGGGCAGCAGGATATACATGATATTGATCCCCGTCAGAATGCGCAGCATGGCGAGCCCGAGGGAGATGCAAACGCCCGCGCAGAGCCCCCTCTTCATGGACTTTGCGCCGATCGCGCCCGCGGAAATGCGCTCCACCTGCTTATTGAGCACGTGAACGGCAGGTTCCGCAGCCACCACAAAATAGCCGATGAGCATGCCCACGGGGATGAGCAACCACCCTCCCCAAAGGTTTGCGAGCTGCTCTCCGATGGCTCTGCCGACGGGCATAAAGCCGACGTTCGCCCCCGTCAAAAAGAGCGCGAGCCCCAAAAACGTATAGGCAAACCCGACGAAAATGCGCACCATCTGGCGTTTTCGAAAGGCGCGGGTGAAGAGTTCGAACCCGAGGAAGAACAGGAGCACGGGAGTGAGGGCAATGAGAACTTCGGTGGAATAATCGGAAAAGCCTTTCAGATAGAGAAAGAGCATTCCGTAGGTATTGGCGGGAAGATCGGGCTCCGCGTTGTAGGGGTAATCGAGACCGCCGATCTGAAACACGATGCCGAGGGTCAGAACGGCGATGATGGGTCCCACGCTCGAAAGCGCAACGAGTCCGAAGGAATCCGCCTGTCCCTTTTCGTCGCTTCGGATGGAGGCGACGCCGACGCCGAGCGACATGATGAAGGGCACCGTCATCGGTCCCGTCGTGACGCCGCCCGCATCGAACGACACCGCCCAAAAATCGGGCGAGACGAAGATGCTCAGCACGAATGCCATCACGTAAAATCCGATGAGCAGAATGCTCAAACGGATATGGAATACGATGCGGAGCATGGCAAACATGAGAAAGACGCCCACGCCGACCGCCACCGTGAGAATGAGCAGATAGTTGCCGAGGACGGTGCGGTCGGACAGGCTCTTGACCTGCGCCGCGAGAATTTGAAGATCGGGCTCCGCGACGGTGACGATGATGCCGATGACAAAGGAGACGAGCGCGATCAACCAGATCTTGCGGGAATGCGTGATGGAAGAGCCGATCTTTTCGCCGATGACGAGCATGGACATATCCGCGCCCAAGGTAAAACAGCCCATCCCGAAGATGAGCAAAAAGACGCCCACGACGAAGAGGATGAAAACGCCCGCATCCAACGGCGCCACCGTGAGCGAGAGCGCCGCGATGATGAGGGCGATCGGCAGGATCGAGGTGAGCGATTCCACAATTTTTTCTTTGAGTGCCAACGTCATTTTACTTCATGTACTTCTTTTCGATCGCCGCGATCTTATCGATGCGGCGTTGATGTTTTTCAAGCCCCGAAAACTCCGTTTCGAGAAAGGTCTTGGCGATGTTCAGCCCGAGATTTACGCCGACGATTCCCCCGCCGAGGGCGAGCACGTTGGCATTGTTGTGTTCGCGGGTAAGACGGGCGCAGGTCTCGTCCGTGCAGAGCGCGCATCGGATCCCGGGCACCTTGTTGGCGGCAATGGAGATCCCGATGCCCGTGGTGCAGACGAAAATACCGCGGTCGCACTCCCCTTTCGCAACCGCTTCCGCGCCGCGGAGGGCGAAGTCGGGATAGTCGCACGAACAGTCGGTCGTCGTGCCGAAATCCACCGCCTCGTAGCCGTTGGCGGCAAGATACTCCGCGATCTTGTTTTTGAGGGCAAGTCCCCCGTGATCGCATGCAAGCGCAATTTTCATGATCATTCTCCTGTTTTATTTCGTTCCGCTCTCTGAGGTCGGGCAATAGCGCTCGATGATGAGCGGCAGACATTCCCGGATGCGGCGCAGAGTCACGCGGTATACGTCGATATCCTGCCCGTAGGGGTCGGGGATCTCCCTGCCGCACAGCAGCGGAAAACTCGTGACATTGGGATATTTATCGAGCGCAAGGCGGTGCCGTTCCGTCATACAGACGACGAGATACGCCCCGCGCACCGTTTTTTCGGTGAGCTGCTTCGGCTTGAAACTCTTATTCACCGAGATCTTCGCCTCCGAAAGCGCCTGTGCGCTGTGCGGGGAGAGCACGCTCCCCGCCTCCACGTTCAATCCCGCGGAACTCACCTGATAGCCCGAAATTTTGCGGCGGCGGAGCTCCTTCCGAAGCGCCGCTTCCGCCATGGGCGAACGGCAGGTATTCCCCGTGCAGACGAAGACGATCTTTTTTTTAGGTTCAGCTTTCTTTTGTTCCATGTTCCACCCCGAAGGCGCGCTTCATGCGGTTCATGACCCCCGCCATGACGCCTCCTTTTTCCCGCGGCTCGATGCCGATGAGCAGCGTTGCCTGCTGTTCGCCCTTGCGCAAAAGCGCATACAGCCGCCGCGCCATTTCTTCGGGCGTCCTCCCCAAGTCGAGCGTGCGAAAGCCTTGCAAGAGCGCGCAGACTTCGCTCTCGCACAAAAAGCAGGGCGCGCCGCACGCTTCCTCCTCCCGGTAGCAAGCGACCGCTTTTTCGAGCTCTTCGCGCGGAAAGTACGCCGTTTTGCAGCGGGGAGAATAATGCTTATACGCCATGCCGGGGCTTTTGGGGCGTTCCCCCGATTTCGCGTGGTACACCCCGCACTCCCCCACCGCTTCCACGATCATCTCCCGCGTGACGAGCCCTTCGCGCAAGATCTGCGGGATGTCTCCCGTGCAGTCCAAAACGGTACTCTCGATGCCGCTGCTGCAAGCCCCGCCGTCGAGAATGAGGGGGATCTTGCCGTTGAAATCGTCGAAGACGTGCCGTGCGGTGACGGGCGAGACATGCTTGGAGAGGTTGGCGCTCGGCGCCGCGATCGGCAGGTCCGCCGCCTTCAAAAACGCCTGTGCCGTCGGCGAAGAGGGCACGCGGATCGCGAGGGTATCGAGCCCGCAGGAGACGTATTTCGACACCTTTCCCGTCGACGGATACACCATCGTCAAAGGTCCGGGCAGAAAGGCGCGCCGAAGCGCCGCGGCATAGGGCGGCTCCCCGTCGATGAGAGGGGAAATGTCATAGTCCTTATGGACGTGCACGATGAGCGGATTGTCGGCGGGGCGCCCTTTGAGCGCAAAAATTTTGAGCACCGCTTCATCCGAAAGGGCGTTCGCGCCCAACCCGTATACCGTTTCGGTGTGAAAGGCGACGACTTCGCCCGCCTCGATCAATGTTTTTGCCCGATCGAGCCACCCGCGCGAGCGGCTCACGATGTTTGTTTCCATGATCAATCAAACGGGAGATCGTCGGTCGGCTCGGCGGGAGCGGACAGTTCGGCGTCCTCCGGCGTCATAAAGTCGGGTTTCTTCTTGATGTATTGCGGTTCCTCGTCCGAGACGCCCTGCGCGTCGACGTCGATGAACTTGGTGCTCTCGCCGATAAAGCGGAGCTGGATGCGCCCCGTTGCGCCGTTTCTGTGCTTGGCGATGACGAGTTCCGCCGCCCCCTTTACCACTTTTCCGCTTGCCATATCCTCGGGAGAGGCGCCCACATCGGGACGGTTGATGAACATGACGATATCCGCGTCCTGTTCGATGGCGCCCGATTCGCGGAGATCGGAAAGCTGCGCCTCCTTCGTCTGGATGCGGCGGAGCTGGGAAAGCGCAATGACGGGAACATCCAATTCCTTTGCCATGATCTTGAGGGCGCGCGTGATGCTTGCGACCTCCTGTTGGCGGTTGAAGTCCCCGCCCGCGGGCGTCTCCGACCCCATGAGCTGGATGTAGTCGATCATCACGACGTCGAGCCTGCCCTCCGCGCTCTTCAATCTTCTGCACTTGGAGAGGATCTCCGCGGGCGTGACGACGGACGAATCGTCGATGAAAATTTTGCTCTTTTGCAGGCGGTCGCTTGCGGCGGCGAGATTTTTCCACTCTTTCGACGAAAGTTTGCCCGAAAGCCCCTTCTCCATGCTCACTTCCGCATAGGAGAAGAGCAACCTCTGCAAGATCTCGGTATAGGGCATTTCGAGCGAGAACACCGCGGCGACGTTGTGCCGTTTGAGGCAGGCGTATTCGACGATGTTCATGGCAAGAGAGGTCTTTCCCATGCCGGGGCGGGCGGCAATGATGACGAGATTCCCCTTTTGCAGCCCGTGGGTCATCTGGTCGAGCCGCTTGAATCCCGTTTCGAGCCCGCGGAAGGCGTTGGGATCGCTCTCGATCGCCTCGAGTTTGTTGATGACCGCCTGTACGGCAATGCCGTCCGCAAGTCCCCGCAGGGTGGAATTGTCTTCCCGCTGCGAGACGTCGTAAACCTGTTTTTCGGCGTACTCGATCGCCTCCCGTTCCTCGGGCGACCTCGTGCTGTTTTCCGCGATATTCTTTGCCGCACGGATGAGCGCGCGGTTCACGGAGTCGCGGCGCACGATTTCGAGATATTGGCGATAGTTGGCGGCGGAGGGAACGCCCTGCGCCAACCCGGTGATATAATCGAGCCCGCCCGCCTCCTCAGATCTTCCCTCCCGTTCGAGGTGGTCGCTGAGCGTAACGACATCGACGGGTCGTCTCCCGCCGTACACCGCCTTCATGGCTCTCACGATCACGCGGTGAGACTCCTGGTAAAAGTCCTCCTCCCGCAGCGCTTCGAGCACGTCCGATTGGATGCTTTCGTCGATGAGGATGCTTCCGAGCAGCGCCGATTCCGCGTCTAAATTGTGCGGCATTTGATTGTTTGGCATATGTTCTCCCAAAAGACAAGTATTCGTCAGACCGTTCGGGTCCGAAAAAGGCGGTCGCCTATTTGATGCTTTCGAATTCGCCGAGCGCTTCTTCGAACTCCTTCATGGCGGCAAGGAAGGTCCCCTCCTCGGTGAGGTCCGCTCCTGCGATCTTCAAGAGGGACACGGGGTCGGTGGAACAGCCGCCCGACAGGAACTTGAAATAGTTCTTCACCGCGGGTTCCCCTTCCGCAAGGATCTTGTCTGCGATGCAAATGGCGGCGGTGATGCCCGTTGCATATTTGTACACATAGAAGGAACGGTAGAAATGCGGGATGCGCGCCCACTCGATGGCGATGTTGTCGTCATGGACGACCGCTTCGCCGTAATACTTTTCGTTGAGCGAGCGGTAGAGCTCGGTGAGGTTATCTTTGTTGAGCGGCTCCCCGCCCTCCGCCATGGCATGCGCCTTCTCTTCGAATTCGGCGAACTGGGTCTGGCGGAACAGCGTTGTGCGGATCATGTCGATGAAATAGTTGAGAAGATACTTCCTGAGCTGTTTTTCCTGCGTGGTTTTGAGCAGATATTTGAGCAGGAGCACCTCGTTGACCGTGCTGGCGACTTCCGCTACGAAAATTTTGTAGTCCGACTTTGCGTACGGCTGACAGCTGTTGGAGAAGTAGGAGTGGATGGAGTGCCCCATTTCATGCGCAATGGTGAATACGTCGTGCGCGGTCTTCTGATAGTTGAGCAGAACAAACGGATGGTTGCCGTAGATGCCGATGGAATAGGCGCCGCTCCGCTTGCCCTCCGTCTCGCAGACGTCGATCCAGCGTTCGTCTCTGCCGCGGCGGAGGAGCGCGTTGTATTCCTCGCCGAGGGGAGCAAGTCCTTTGAGCACGAGGTCGTATGCCTCTTCATAGGAGAGTCTGAGTTCGGCGTCCTCCACAAGGGAGGGATAGATGTCGTACATATACATCGTGTCGAGCCCCATGAGCTTCTTGCGGAGGGCGATGTAGCGGTGCATGACGGGGGTGTAGTCGCCGACGACCTTGACGAGATTGTCGTACACGCTGCGGTCGACGTCCTCTTCGAAAAACGCCATTTCGAGGCAGGAGCGGTACCCGCGCACCTTCTGGTAGAACATATCCTTTTTGACGTTGCCGAAGTAGGTCGTCGCCAAAGTGTTGATGATGTTGCGGTAGGCGGAATAGTAGAGTTCGTACGCCTCCTTGCGCTTTGCGCGGTCTTTTCCGTTGAGGATGACGGAATAAAGTCCGTGCGAGAGGCGCACTTTCTTGCCTTCGTACTCGATTTCAGGCAGGTTGAGTTCGGCGTTGTCGAGCATTTCGAACACGTCGCCCGCGGTGGAGAGTGCCTCGCCCGTCTGCGCCAGGATGCGCTCCTCCTTTTCGGAGAGAACATGCTCCTTTTGCGCCTTGATGCGGGAGAGCATATAGTCGTGATCTTTGAGACGGGGGTCTGCGATGAAGGCTTCGAGCGCTTCGTCCGAAAGCGCGGTGAGCTCGGGAGTGACAAACGCGGTCTCCTCGTCGAGGCGGGTGAAGAAGTTCATCACGCGGGCGATGTAAGCGTTGTATTTTGTCTCGCGGACATCTTCATCGTGCTTCATGAAGGCATAGAGATACACCCGCATGGCGTCGATCACGAGCGCTTCTTCGACATCGAAGAAAGCAAGGAGTCCCTCCACGCTGCCGAGGGTGCCCTTGTATTTTGCGAAGTCCAATCTGCCTTCGAGCGCGGAGAAGGCGGCTTCCCACTCTTCGTCGCTTTCGAATACGTCCGAAACTTTCCATTTGTACTTTTCCTGTACGTCCTTTCTTTCCATTTTTTCTATTTCCTTTTTGAATTATTTTCGATTTTTCGATTTTTACGCGGCAGAAGTAGGAGGGTTATGAGGCACCTCCTCCCCTACCCCTCCCCCGCGCGAATGCGCGGGGGAGGGCAAGAAAGGATGCTTTCCAATTCCTGCGCGAGAAGAACCATGCTTCTTCGCTGCGCGACCGCATTTGTTGTATACTTGCAACTTCTTGTCCGACAAGGCGAACGAGAGGAAAAGCAAGTGAAAACATAAAAGCACGTTTCCTCGCACGATTGTTTTCGAAGCGACACCCCCACCCGTCACTCACTTCGTTCGTGCCACCCTCCCCCAACAAGTTGGGGTAGGGCTTACGAGGCGAGGAGCAAACAATCGTGCGAAATAAAACCCCGTGCCGAGCGGCGTAGCGCGAATTCACTTCGCGCGTGAAGCGCCGCACGACCGCAGCACTCACGACATTTCTTTTTGCTACGATTGCCGCTTCACGTTCGGCGCGGCAGGGCTCCCATAAAAGGACGAAGTACTTTTATTGGGAAGAGGAGCCGCCGAGGGCAAACAGAGCTTTTCAAAGAAAAGCGTAAAAAGCACTCGTGCGGTGACGACGTGGAGCGCCCGAACGCATTCGAGCCCGAGTTCCGAGGGCGAGACAAGCGGCAAGAAAAAGAAATGTGTGAACTTTTTTTTAGTTTTTGAAGCTATGGATCGGCGCGGGAAGGATCCCGCCGCGGGAGATGAATTTCTCCGCCGAACCCGTATGTACGGGCATGACGGGCGCCCTGCCGAGAAGTCCGCCGAAATTCACCGTGTCCCCCACTTTCTTGCCGGGGGCGGGAATGACTCTGACCGCCGTCGTTTTGTTGTTTACCATGCCGATCGCCGCCTCGTCGGCGAGGATCGCCGAAATGGTGGAGGCGGGCGTATCACCCGGGATCGCGATCATGTCGAGCCCGACCGAACAGACGCAGGTCATCGCTTCGAGCTTATCGAAGGTGATCGCGCCCTTTTCCGCCGCTTCGATCATACCGATGTCTTCGGAGACGGGAATGAACGCACCCGACAGCCCGCCCACGCGGGAGGACGCCATGACCCCGCCCTTCTTCACCGCGTCGTTGAGCATGGCGAGCGCCGCCGTAGTGCCGTGTCCGCCCACCGTTTCGAGCCCCAGCTCTTCTAAAATATGCGCCACCGAATCCCCTCTTGCGGGCGTGGGCGCGAGGGAGAGATCGACGACCCCGAAGGGAACGCCGAGCCGCCGTGCCGCTTCCTTTGCGACGAGCTGCCCCGCACGCGTGATCTTGAACGCCGTGCGCTTGATGAGTTCCGCCGCTTCGGTGAGGTCGGCTTCGGGCACAAAGGAGAGCGCATGCTGCACCACCCCCGGACCGGAGACGCCTACGTTGATCACACAGTCCGCCTCGCCCACCCCGTGGAACGCTCCCGCCATAAAGGGGTTGTCTTCCACCGCATTGCAGAAGGCGACGAACTTTGCACAGCCGATCCCCTCCGGCGTGAGCTGCGCCGTCTCTTTGACGAGTTCCCCCACCCGCTTCACGGCGTCCATATTGATGCCCGAACGGGAGGAACCCACGTTCACCGAGGAACAGAGTTTTTCGGTCGTTGCAAGCGCCTCGGGAACGGTGGAGAGAAAACGCGCTTCGTACTCCGCCGTCGCCTTGTGGACGAGCGCCGAATAGCCGCCCAAAAAGTCGATGCCGAGGAGGTCCGCCGCGCGGTCGAGTGCGCGGGCGACGAGCGGGCTCTCTTCGGGGAATGCCGCCGTGATGAGTGAGACGGGCGTGACAGACACCCGCTTGTTGACGATGGGAATGCCGTATTCGCGGGAGAGCTGTTCCGCCGTGGGAACGAGCTGTTCCGCTCTGCGCACAACATGGTCGTATACCGCTCGCGCGGTCTGCTCCGCATCCCCGCGGATACAGGACAGGAGCGAGATCCCCATCGTAACGGTGCGGATATCGAGGTGCTCCTTTTCGATCATGTCGATGGTTTCGATCACTTCGGTGGAATTAAACATAGCGGTCACACCCTGTGCATGGCGTTGAAGATGTCCTCATGCTGGACCCGCACGGACATGCCGATGTCTCTGCCCATCTCCGCCGCCGCAGCGGCGACCGAGGCGAGATCTTCGGTACACTCCGAAGCGTCCACCATCATGATCATGGCAAATTGGTCCCCGAGGATCGTCTGCGAAATATCAAGGATGTTGATATTCTTCGCGCAGAGAAAGGAACTTACCTGCGCGATGATGCCCTTTCGGTCCGTCCCCGTGACCGTAACGACTGCTTTCATGCTTCCTCCTCCACCGTTTCATAGGCGATGAGCAGGTTGCCCTGCGAGATCAGCCTGACCGACCTTCCCTCGTGAAAATCGGGAAAATCCTTCTCTCCGTCCACATAGATCTGCCGCGTCATCATCTCGTCCTTTTTGACGTTCTTCACCGAGAAGAGGGCGACGTTGACGTCTACGCCGTCGCGCACCGTCCAATCGTCGATGCCCTCGAACGGGAGCACGGAGTACTCTTTGAGCCCCACCGAGATGAATTTGAGCATTTTGCAATATGCCTTGCTCCTCTTGTAGCTGATCCCCATGTACGGAAAGCAAAAGATGATGTAGAGCCCCGTGAGCGCGCTCGTGCCCACGACATACCATACGCCCGTGGGGTCGCCATAGGGCAACAGGATATAGAAGGTGAGGCAGGTAACGAGCCCCGCCACATACACCGCCGTCGCGACCAAAAAGCCGAACAGGAGCCTTCGCTTCTGCTTCATCGCGTCGAGAAGGTCGAGATCTTGATATAATTTCGTCATGGTCACTCCGCAATGAAGAGCACGCCGAGCGTATTCTTGCCGCAGTGTCCGGTGATGACCGAGCCCGCGATCGTTTCGATGATTTCCTCGAATTCGAAGAGTTCCTTCACCTTCTGCCGCGCCACATTCACGATGGACTCCTCCGCCGTGCTGTGCGTGATGAATGCGCGCGTCTTATCGTAGGAAGGATATTGCCGTTTGAGGTCCTCCACATAGTTCGCGATACATTTTTCCATGCTTCCGCGGTATTTTTTGCCCGCATAGAGCTGCCCGTCCTCCATCTCGATGAGCGGGTGGATCTTCAACAGGTTTGCTCCGTACATCGCCATGCGGGAGCATCTGCCCCCCATGTAGAGATAGTCGAGGCGGTCGGGAACGAAGGAGGTATTGATCTTGGGGGCGAGCGCCGCCGTCTTTTCGGCGATCTCCTTTGCGCTCATGCCCCGTTCGAGAAAGTCGCACGCCTTCATTACCATGAGCCCCTGTCCCGAAGAGAGCGCTTTGCTGTCTACGACGAACACCTTTCTGCCGAACTTTTTGGCGGCTTCCACGGCGTAGTTATGGGAGGAAGAAGATTTTACGGAAATGTTGTAGTGGATCACGGTCTTCCCCTCGTCGACGTATTTTGCGAAGAACTCCTCGTAGTCGCCGATGCTCGGAGCGGCAGTCTTGGGAAGGTTGCCCGTTTTCTCCACATAGTCGAAGATGTCCTGCGGGACGATATTCACGCCGTCGCGAAAGGCGTCTCCGCCCAGGATCACGGAGAGCGGCATGACGCCGATGTGCCGTTTTTCGATCTCGGCGCCGAGGTCGCAAGTGCTGTCCGTCGTAATTTGAATGCTCATATTATCATCTCCTAATCATTGATTCGTTGTTTTTCTCTATATCAGGTCCTTGACCCACTCGAAAAAGGCGCCCCAACGGGTCATCGGCTTCGCCGTAAACGACCAATCGGTAATGACCCCAACCACATCCTTGCGCTTGCAGCAGCCGAGCACGCGGGAATCGGTGCTGTTGGTGCGGTGATCTCCGAGGAAGAAAAATTCGTCTTCCCCGACGGTAATTTCGAAGGGACTTCCGTCCGCATAGGTGGCGCCCTTGGTGTAGTCCTCTTCGAGCGGAACGAACTCTTCCGTTCCCGCAAGGCGGCGGTACACCTTTCCGCCCGTGATGCGAACGGTATCGCCCTCCACGGCGATCAGCCGCTTGATGATGTTCTCCCCCGAAAAGTGGAAATCGGGAAAGTCCTCCGACACATCGATGATGATGATGTCGCCGCGCTCCGGGACCGCCATTCGGTCGGCGTACAGTTTATCGCCGTTTTTCAAGGTGTCTTCCATGGACTCGCCGCTCACATCCACGCTGAAAACCGTGCCCAAAAACCCGAAATTGAGCATGATGAATGCGACGAGCACGCAAAATACGATCGCCGCAACGGCATTCCAGAGGCTTACCGGTTTTTCGTTCAACATTGAAGGACGATTCTGTTTCATATCACAGCCATTTCAGATTGTTTACGAGTACGTCTCCCTCGCCCAAAAAGACGACGGAGACCGCCTGCGAGAAATCGGGCAGAGAGGCGCCCGTCTCCGACTTGAAATCGGTGCTTCGGAACAAAAAGTTTTTCCACTTTCCGCCCGCGGGCACTTCCACCGAGCAAGAAAATCCTTTAAGTTCGTCCGCATCCATATAGAATACGACGTTGAGCGCGCCGCCCTGCGCGCAATAGGCGTCGAACTGGAAGCAAGCGCCCTCGGCGGGCTGGAAGCGCGGCTCGCTCACGCGGTAGCTGATCACGCCGTTTGCGGTGTTCACCCCCACGATGCCGCCGTAGCCTTCGAGCAATTTCACATCCGCACGGGTGCCGTCCGTAAAGCAATCGGCGACCGAACTCGCGCGGCGGCGGAAGCAGGCTACCCCCGCGACTCCTTCCGCACCCGAATACAGGATGCGGCTTTTGAGGCGGGCGTTGCGATAGGGCTTTTTGAGCGTGACTTCCTGGATCTTCGACGTAACGGAAAATCCGTTGGAGTAGCGCACGAAGGTATAAACGAGCACTTTTTGGCTGCGTTCGTACACTTCGAGCGGGAACACGACGGAGCTGTCCTTCATCTCGCGCAAGGTCCCGAGCACTCTCGTCCAGTCGCGGGCGCGGAAGCTGTCCGTCTTTTCCGAAAAGAAAATACCGCACTCGATGGGGACGCCCTCCACGTCGTATTTTCCGCGCACTTTGAGATTGCCGTCCTCTTCGAACACCGTGAAGCCGATGGGTTTGCTGAGATAGACCGCCCTGCCGCGCAGATACTTGGCGAGGAACATCTCCATATCGGCAATGGAATGCTCGCCGATGAGCCCGTTCCCGTGCGCGGAATAGAGGATCGCCTTCTCCACGGCGGGGTTGATCTGCTGGAAGGTGTCGTAAACGCGGTCGTAATTGCACTTTTTGTCGTTGATGGCGGAGAGCATGAGCACGGGACAGGCGGCGTGGGGCGCATAGCTTTGGGAATCGAGCCCCGCGATAAAGCGGTGACGTTCCACGTTGAAGGTCCTCTTTTCGCCGTCGCCGAACTTTTCCATGTCTCGGTAGGCGAGCCATCCCGCCGCGCACACGGCGATAAAGCAGGAGATCGGTGCATAGGGCGTGATCTTCCAGAGCACTTCGCCGCCCGTTCTGAGTCCGATGGCGCCGAAGCAGGTCACTTCGGGTTTGCTTTTCAGGTATTGCGCGGCATAGCGGGCGACCGCCGCCCACTCGTACCAGCTCGTCTCCTTCGCCGTGACGTCCGCATACTCCATGGCTCTTCCGGCGCGCAGGAAATTCGCATAGTCGATGTCACGGGGATAGATGGTATGTTTGCCCTGCCCCATATCGCCGCAGTAGTCCACACAGAGCACCCCGTAGCCGAGGTCGACGAAGTGCGACACGAATTTTTCGTCGCACGGAAGCCCCGCCTCGAAGAGCACCATCACGGCGGGGTAATTTTCCTTGTCCTTGGGCACATAGTATTTGGCGTATACCTTCACTCTGCCGTATACGCTCTTTCTTCCCAGAAAGTAGACTTCCCGGAAAATGCAGTTTTCCCGCTCCTGTTCGGAAATGATCTCCTCACAGAGAGGCAGCGTGTCGTCGAAATCCTTCCACAAGGTCACGGGAGTGAGAATTTGATTTGCCAAAATATACCTCTAAACGTGGATCTGCGAACCGTGTCTGTCGGTCGCTTTCTCCACCGAAATTTTCTTTTCGATCCGATGTTTGAGTTCTTCGACGTGGGAAATGATGCCGATCGCGAAATGCTCGCTGCGGAGCTTTTCGAGGCTGTCCATCACCGTGTCCACGAGGCTCGAATCGAGGGTGCCGAAACCTTCGTCGAGGAAGAAAAACTCCATGGGACGGGAGGACTTGGCGCAGATCTCCGCCGACAGCGCGAGCGCGAGGGAGAGGGAAACGAGAAAGATCTCCCCGCCCGACAGGGTGTGCACGCCGCGCAGAGTGCCGCCGTTGAGATTGTCTCCCACGAAAAAGCCTCCGTCGTAACGCAGGAAATACTTCCCGGAGGTAAGCGACAGGAGCCGTGCGCTCGCATTCTGCGCCACGTTTTGCAGATATTCCTCCGCGATGAATTCCATAAATTTATTCGCTTCGAACAGCTTTTTTAACCGTTCTGCGATGTCCGCTTCCCCTTTCAGGCGCGCCGCCTCTTTTTCGAGTTCCTCCTTGCGGGAGAGCGCCTCGATGCCCGTTGCGAGTTCCTTGCGTTTGAGCATGAGCGTTCCCGCCCCCTCGCGCGCCCGCTCTTCGAGCGCCTTGCTCTCCCCGCGCGCAAGCGCAAGCGCCTCTTCGGTGGCGTCGGTGAGGTCCTCTTGCTCCAACTCCCGCGCCCGTGCGTTCAGCGCCGCCTTTTCTTCGCGGAAGTCCTTGACCCGCTTTTCCGCGCCCACGGGGTCCCCGAACCGCGCGATCAGCGCCGCGGCTTCCTCCGCGGAGGCAAACCGCCCCCGCCCGAGCGCGGCTTCGAGCCGCTTTTTCGCCTGCGCAAAGCCCGCTTCCGCCCCTCTCTTCTTTTCCGCGGCGGCGGCATGGGCGGAGGACGCCGACGCGCTCCTCTTCCGTGCCTCCTCCCGCTCGCCGAGACGGCGTTTCTTCTCCCTTCTCTTTTCGAGAAGGAGCTGTTCGAGCGCTTCGGACGGCTCGCTTTCGCCGACGACGGAAATTTCGCCGAGCCGCTCGCGCAGATCGAGCCCTTCCGTCTGCAACCGTTCCAGATACTGTAAGTGTTCGCGGTAGGAGGCGTTGCGCTGTTCGAGCGCGAACCGCTCTTCCTGCAACCGCGCGCGCCGCTTCTCGCGTTCGTCGAATTCCGCCCGCAGACGGGCAAAGTCCGTCTTCTCCCCCTCGGAGAGAAGGGTATATTTTGCGATGAGCGGAGAGATATCCGCCTCGGTTTCGGGATATTTCTCACGGATCCCGGAGAGTTCGCCCAAAAACGTTGCGTATTCGGTGCGCAAAAGCTCCGCCTTTCCGTGTTCTTCCGCAAACGAGAGGAAATCTTTTCCGCCGAGCTCCCGCACCTCCTTTTCGAGGCGCGCGCACTCCGCGTCGTAGGAAAAATCTTTGAAGCGCTCCTTTTCGTCGGAAAATTTTCTGCGCGTTTCGGCGAGTTTTTTCTCCAACTCCGCCCTGCGCTTTTTCAAAATTTCCGCCTGTTCCGCGCGCGTCTTTCGTTCCGTAAGGGAGTCGATCTCCTCCTGCGCCTTCTCCTCGTCCCAGAGCGAGAGAGTTCGGAGCAGTTCCTCCGCGTCCGCGTTCTCCCGCTCCGCCGCGGAGAGCGCCGCCTGTGCGGAATGCAATTCTCTTTCCGCCTCCGCGCGTTCCACGTCGGCACGGCGGACCTCCGCCGCAAAGCCGATGCGGGAGAGTTCGCGTTCGAGAGAGACGATCTCTTCCTCTTCCCCCGCAAGCTGCGCAAGGCGGGCAGAGATCTTCTCGGCTTCCGTGCGCTTGCGGAACCGATCGAGCATGAGGCGCTCCCGCCCGCGCGCTTCCTCCAGCGCCGCCCGTAGCTTCTCTTCTTCTTCCTCGAGGGCGGCGACTTCCGACTTCAACGCGTCGTTGCGCGCCGCGGATACCTCCGCATAAGGTTCGAGACGCGTCCTTGCGACATCGAGCGCCTGCACGCATTCCCGATAGCGGGCGTTTGCCCGCTTGACCAACCGTTCCCCGTAAATTTCGAGGTCAAACAGCCGCGACACGAGCTTCAACCGCTCCGAGGGCGACGCCTTTACGAACTGGGCAAATTCTCCCTGCGGAAGGGAGATGCACTTTTCGAAATCCCGCTGCTCGAGCCCGATGATGCTTTTCAGCAGCGCCTCGCCGCTTGTCACACCCTCCGCGCGCACGAGCGTTTCCCCGTTTCCGCGCAGTTCGATGACTTTGAGGGTCTGCGCCGAATTTTTGCGTTTCAATTCCCGTTCGATGCGGAAAATTCTCCGCGCGCCTTCGAAATAAATCTCGAATTCGAAGTGCACATACGCCCTGTCGAGACGGATGTTGATGATGTCCGCGAGCCCCGAACGCACGCGCGGCGTCCCGCCGTAGAGGGCAAGACTGATACAGTCGAGAATGGTGCTCTTCCCGGAGCCCGTATCGCCGAAGATCCCGAAGAGCCCGCTCGCGAGCAGCCCTTCGAAATCGACATAGGCGGGTTCGGAAAAGGAATTGATCCCGCAGAATTCGAGAGATCGAGGTCTCATGCCTGTTCCTCCTCGTCAAGAAGGGATAAAAACGCGCGGGTGAGTTCCTCCTTGGGGTCCTCGCCGTAGACGGAGCGGTAATAGAGGGAAAACAGTTCCTCCCGTTTGAGCGCCGCCCGCTGTTCGACGGCGGCTTGTTCCGCCAAGCGAATTTTTGGAATGATGTTGACGAGTCCCTCGTTTGCCTCGTGGAGCGCCTTGGTCTCCCCCGCCGTGAGCGGCTCCGAGAGCCGCAGGGTGAGTTCTATGTAACGGTTTTCGTATTGTTCCAGCAGTTCGAGGGCGGCGGATACGCTGTCGCATTCGAGCCGCACGAGTTTTTTCCCCGCATGCAGGGGAACTTTGCGGATGTCGGCAAAGCCATTCCCCTCCGTCCGGAACAGCAGCACGCTCTTTTCGGTGTTCGCCTCGTCGAAGGAATATTGCAGCACCGAACCGCTGTAACGGGCATTGCCGATCTGCTGCGGTTTATGCAGATGCCCGAGGGCGATATAGCCATCCTCGGGAAGCAGCCTCAGGGGAACGGCGCGCGCGCCGCCGAGGTCGATATCCCGCTCGCTCTGGCTGACCCTTCCGCCCGCCACAAAGAGGTGGGAAAGGAGGATATGGGGCATGTCCCCGCGATAGCCTTCCTCACCCCGCGCGAGCCAGCGCGCCATTTTCTCGGGGAATGTCTCCTCCGACTTCCCCTCCCGAAAACGCGCTTCATTGGGATAGGGCAGCGCGTTGATGTACACCTTTTCGCCCTTCTCGCCTTGAATGACGAGATAGTACTCTCCCGCCTCCACGGCGCGGACGGGGCGGTCTCCGCCGACGGGAAAGATTCGGGGGCGGTTCCCGAAGAGGTAGATCCCCTCCTCTTCCGCGAGAGGAGCGCCCGCCGCGAGCCGCACGCCGTCGTCGTGATTGCCGCTCACGGCAACAACCGCCCGCGTCTTTCCCGCGAGTTTTTTCACGGCGCGGAAAAAGAGCTCCTCCGCCTCCGCGGGCGGAAGAAAAGTATCGAAAACGTCCCCCGCAATGAGTACGAGAGAGACATTTTCCCTCTCGCAGATCGTTACGATCTCGTCCAAGACCTCCTCCTGTTCCGGAAGACGGTCCCGATCGCCGAGTCTTTTTCCCAAATGGAGATCCGATGTGTGCAGAATGTTCATGCGCTTTCCGCCGAAATAGATTGCAATTCCGAAAAAGTTATGCTATACTATTATACAACTGCTTGACGAAAAAAGCAAGCATATCATGAGGAAAGAAATGTCCTTCACCGCCTTTTCCAAAGATTTTACCGCAAATATGTTCACGAGCGTGGAAAATCAGTTCATCACCAAGTATTTGCCGCAGGCAAACGGCGACGCGGTGCGCGTCTATCTGTACGGGCTGTACCTGTGCTCGTGCAAAGTGGAGACGGACGCCGAATCGCTCGCGAAACTCCTGAAGCTCCCCTATGCCCGATTGCTCGAAATTTTCGACTTTTGGGAGGAGTGCGACCTGGTGCACGTCCTCTCCCGCGCGCCGCTCATGGTGGAATATCTCCCCGTGAATGCCGCCGTAGGAAAACCGAAGCCCCTCCGCCCCGAAAAGTACGCGGAATTCAACCGCGAACTCCTGCGGAGGCTCTCCAAGATCGGCAAGGACCTCAAACCTTACGAGATCCGCCGCATCCTCGAATTTCTCGAGAACAACCCCATGGAGCAACAGGCGTTTTTGCTCGTCACCGAATATTGTATCAAAAAAGACGGCGAGAAAGTGACCGCCAACCACATTCTCAACAAGGCGAAAAAACTGTGCGAAGGACATAAATTTACATACGAACAGGTGGAGTTCGATCTCAACGACTACAACAAGCACGAACGCACGCTGACGAAAATTTTCGAACTGCTCGGCATTTTCCGCAAGCCCCAGGACGAAGATTACGACCTCCTCGAGCGCTGGCTTTCGCGCGGGATGGAGGAAGACGCGATCGTCCTCTGCGCACAGACCCTCAAAAAAGGAACGCTTGCAAGTCTCGAACTCTTGCTCGGCGAGCTCGACGAAAAGGGACTGCACACAAAGGCGGCGGCGGAGGAGTACCTTACACGCCGCGCGGAACACACCGATACCGTATATAAAGTTGCACGCAAGCTCGGCGTGAAGGTCCAGAATCCCCGCGCCTACATCGAAACATATGCCGAAAAATGGGAGGAACGCGGCTATGAGCAGGAGAGTCTTCTGCTCCTTGCGGGGCAGGCGTTCAAGCTCGGATACGGGTTCGAGGAATTCGACGGTCTGCTCGACGACCTCTACAAAAACAGCATCGTCGATCTCGGCGGCGTAAAGGAATATTGCGCCGTGCGGGAGAGGCAGCTTCGGCTCTTGCGGCAGGTGCAATCGGTGTGCGGTATCGTCAAAAAGACGGGGAGCGCGCTCGATATGGTCGCGACTTGGCAGAGCTGGAATTTCTCGGAAAGCATGATTTTGGAAGCGGCACGGCGGAGCGTCGGCGCAGCCGCTCCCCTCTCCTACATGAACAAACTGCTCTCGGAATGGAAGCGCGCAGGAGTGTTTACCTCTTCGGAGATCCCCGAGCGCACGACGGCAGCCGCACCCAAAGCGGATTACAGGAGCGAAGCCGCCATCGCAGCCGACCGCCGCGCCGACAGGGAACGCTACTATGCGGCACTGCATCAAAGCGCGCTCGATCATGCGGAGCGCGCCGTTGCGCGCGCGGAACGGGACGCGGGATTCAAGAGCGCGAACAGCGCCGTCAAAAAGACAGAGATCGAACTTGCCAAGGCGGAAGTCTTCACCCCCTCCGCCGTTCACTCCGTGCTCGAACGGCTCGAACAGCATAAAAAAGCACGGGCGGATGCGCTCGTGCGGCTGAATATGTCCGAGGAAGATCTGCAACCGAAGTTCCGCTGTCCCAAGTGCTCCGATACGGGCTTCTTGCCGAACGGAAGGGCTTGCGATTGCTATCCGAACGATAAAATCTAACACGATTATGTCACGCATAGTATTGTTATGTGTGACATAATACTATGCAAAACGGGCAAAAACGGGGAGTGCGGCACCAACATTCCCCGTTTTTTTGCTTATTCGTATTCTCCATAGTCGCGGCGATCCGTCGGATCTCTGCGGTAGAAGGGAGGCGGATCGGGCTGCGGAGGAGGCGGGGGCGGAGCGTCCCATTTTCCCCTTTTCTTCTCCTGTTTGGAGGGGGCGGAACGGATCTCGACCAATACCACATCCACACCGATCTTGGTGACGTTCTTCAAATCGATGAAGAGGTCCGCTTTCCCCCACCGAAAACCTCTGCCGCCGGGGGCGACAATGCCCTGCACCCTGCCCTCGGGATAGGTAAAAACGACGTCGCACACTTTCCCGAGCCGCTTTCCGTCGCACAGGTTGACGACTTCCTTTTGTTTCAACTCCAAAAAACTCGTTTCCACACTATCATTCTATGCGCGACGTGTAAAAAAATTTCCGAACAAAACCGACCTCCCGCCTTTTCGGGCGAACAAAAAAAGCGCGGCTCTGCCGCGCGGATAGATATCAGGAGATTTCCCGACGGATGCTGCCGATGGCGTTTTTTTCGAGCCGGGAGACCTGCGCCTGCGAGATGCCCACCTCCGCGGAGATCTCCGTCTGAGTCTTGCCCTCGTAGTAGCGCAACTGTAAAATTTTGCGCTCCCGCTCACTCAGGCGGGCGATCGCCTCCCTGAGCGCCACCCGTTCCGTCCAGATCTCG
The DNA here is from genome assembly GCA_947626305.1 of uncultured Clostridia bacterium. GTDB lineage: Bacteria > Bacillota > Clostridia > Christensenellales > Borkfalkiaceae > Gallimonas. The sequence goes on from CANQRP010000006.1 coordinate 30,502, forward strand.
TCGCTCTGCGTTTCGTCGCAGAGTTGGTCGAGCAGTTCCAGACTGTCCCCCGATTTATTGTAGACGGGATCGTAGATCGACACAGGGTCGGAGATCGCGTCGAGGGCATACACCACTTCCCGCTCCTGCACCTGCATCTCCTCGGCGATGCGCTCGATGGTCGCCTCCTCGTCCCGCTCTTCCAGCCCCTCCCGCACCTTCAGGATGCGGTAGGCGGTATCGCGGATGGAACGGCTTACCCTGAGAGAATTTCCGTCCCTGAGATATCGCTTGATCTCCCCCAAGATCATCGGAACGGCATAAGTGGAAAATTTCACATTGAATTTGAGGTCGAAGTGATCGATCGCCTTGATGAGCCCCACGCAACCCGCCTGGAATACATCGTCCGCGCCCGCGTTCTTTGCCCAAAACCGTTTGACGAGGGAAAGCACTAACCGCATATTGCCGACGATAAATTTTTCCCGCGCTCTCTCGTCGCCCGCTTTGAGCGCCCGCATGAGCGCTTCGTTCTCCTCCGCCGAGAGCTTCGGCAGTCCGGACGTATCCACACCGCAGATCACCACCTTTTGAAGCATTTTCCTTTCCTCCTTATGTACCTCAGGTTATGAGTATCCGCGATCTTCCCCCTTTTTATTCTTCCTTTTCAAAAACCGATTTTCGTTTTAACTCTCTTTGACGAACAATTTGCAGCCCGAACGGAGGTATTCTTCGATCTTCTCCCGCAGCCGCTCCTCGCTTACGTCCAACCGCTTTGCGAGACAGTGGATGCAGAGCGTGCTCCCGTCGGACAAAAATTTCTTGCTCAGCCCCGTTTCGTTATAGGTGAGCGCCTTTCCGCAGACGCAGTTCATTTGTTCTTTACCCGAAGTCGCCAGACCGCGCAACTGTGCGGAGCAAGTTCCTTGCACAGCACCCCGTTCACGGCGCGCACGGGCGCGTCGGTGTACGCTTCGGTGCCGACGAGCACCTTTCCGCTGAACGCGGGCACGCCGATATCGTCCGCCGTTACCCAGAGATTTGCGCCGCCGTCCGAGAGGTTGAAAAATCCCACCGCAATGTCGCCGTTTGCAAGGGCGCGCACGAAGATCGTCCAGTCGTCGTTATTCGCCACATGGAAGAGGTATGGACGGTTGCCGCGCTCGTCCTTCGCAATGGAGAGGAGCACGGGATCGGTGAGGATCGCCTTCGTTGTATCGTCCATGCCGCGGACATCGCAGCCGATCATGAGCGGCGAGGCGAGCATACACCATGCCGCGAAATGCAGACGGTACTCCTTGTCCGTGCAGCCCTTTAATCCCACGTTCCCCTTGCCGTGCATGCCGACGATCAGCATATCCATATCGTTGAAACAGCCCACACCGCCGTAGGGAAGAATGGCGTATTGCTGCTTGATGATGCTCTTCACGGAGTCCCACGCGTCCACGATGTCGCCCGTGGAGCGCCACATATTCGCCCCCGTGGTGCCGATCCATTCATGGGTGTTGTCCGCCCCCCAGCTGCAACCGCTGAACAGGATGTCTCTTCCGCAGTTCGCAAGCGCCGTTCCCATGCGGCGATAGAGCGCCTTCCCTTCCACGGAAAAAGGCTTGAAGCAGTAATCGTATTTGAGATAGTCCACTCCCCAACGGGCAAAGGTGCGGGCGTCGGGGTACTCATGGTTGAGACTTGCGGGATAGGAGGCGCAGGTCATGGCGCCGCAGCAGGAATACATGCCGAATTTGAACCTCATTTTATGGAGTGCGTCGGCGACATGCTTCATCCCATGCGGGAATTTTTCGGGGTCGGGCACGAGATTCCCCGCCCTGTCCCGTTCGCGGAGCGCCCAGCAATCGTCGATGACGACATACTCATAACCCGCTTTTTTGAGTCCGGAAGAGAGCAGCGTCTCCGCCGAGGAAAGCACGAGTTCTTCATTGATGGCTTCCGCAAAGGTGTTCCACGTATTCCATCCCATGGGGGGAACATTCTTGATCATAATTTTCTCCGATGTTTTTCTTCTATTATATCAAACCGCGGGAAAAGAGGCAAGCAATTCAAACCAACTTGGAGATCTCCCTCTTCAATCGCTCGATGATCTTCTTTTCGAGGCGGGAAATATAGCTCTGCGAAATGCCGAGTTCGTCGGCGACGTCCTTTTGCGTCATCTCCTCTCTTCCCCCCAATCCGAAGCGCATATACATGATCCTGCGCTCCCGCTCCGGCAACTTGCCGAGCGCTTCGGCGAGCAGCTCCTTCTCCACCCCGTTTTCCACGCCGCCGTATACGACGTCGCTATCCGTGCCGAGGACATCGGAGAGGAGCAACTCGTTGCCCTCGAAGTCGGTATTCAGAGGCTCGTCGAAGGAGACCTCGCTCTTGAGCTTGACGGTGCGTCGCAAGTACATCAAAATCTCATTTTCGATGCAGCGGGAAGCGTATGTCGCGAGTTTGATGTTTTTATCCGTGCGGAAGGAATTGATCGCCTTGATGAGCCCGATGGTCCCGATGGAGATGAGGTCGTCCGGGTCTACGCCCGTATTTTCGAACTTGCGGGAAATGTATACCACGAGCCGCAGATTGTGTTCGATCAATTTTGCCTTGATCGCCTCCTGCTCCTTGCCTTCTTCGAGTTTCGCAAGCATCTCCGCCTCCTCCTCCGAAGAGAGCGGAAGGGGCAGCGCTTCGCTTCCGCACAAGTAGTGGACCACGTTTTCGCTCCCCGTGATCTTGCGGATCCATTCTTTGAGTAACACAAGCAGTTTCATGATCTTTCCTCCAACGACGTATGCAGAATGACGGAATATTCCTTGGAATCGACTTCTCCCACCGTGAAATACACTTTTTCATTGACGTGCCCGCCGAGCTCGAGTTTATCGCAGACGAACACGGGCGACACGCGGCTGCCGCTGACCGTTGAGATCCGCAGCCGCCCCACGGGCGGCGTTCCGCGAAAGAGTGCCAATGCGCCGAGCGCCGAGATCACGCAGACGGGCTTCCCGCGGAATAACAGGCGGTTGCCGCTGTCCGCAAGCCCCGTCCAGCGGACTGTGTTTTCCCCCACCGTCATACTGCATGGCAGCAGGTCCTTTTTTCGCTGACGGTAGCGGTAAAAGGCGCATGCCGCCCGCGTGACCGCGAAGAGCAAAATACCGCTCCCCGCAAACACGAGTCCGATGGGAGCGCTCTCCACGAGATACCCGCTTCCCTCGACATAGGAGACGCCGAAAAAGGAATAGGCAGCAACGAGCATTCCTCCGAGGACGAATGTGAGCGCAAAGAAGGCGCAAATTGCCACGGCGCACGTTTTGAGACCCCCCTTTGCGGCAATGACCACGAGCACAACGCCGCCGAGCGCCTTCACGAGATAGGCAAGCGGAACGGGCAGCGCAAAGAGCGGGAAGAGCAACGCCTCACCCCCGCCGACCGCGGCGGCAAGCAAGAGGCGCACCGCTTTGACCTCCGCCCGCGCGCACCTGAGGGCAAGATACAGCAGCAACCCGTCGAGCAGAAAATTTTCCAAAAACGCGATCTCTATGTAGACGGTCATCTTGTCCCTCCCGCGCCGCCGTGACGAAGTGTTTCGGAATTTGTGAGCCTATTATAGCGTGACGGGAAAGGAAAAGAGTGGCTTTATACGTCGCACTTGCGCGAAATTTGACTTGCAAAAATAGCGGAAAAGTCAAACGTGAAATCGACAAATTCACCGACGTTATCCACAAATTGTCCACATTTTGGCAGGGTTCTCCACAAAACGCTCCGAAAATCGCATTCGAACGGAATATATTCGTATAGCGCAATTCCACAAAAAAATTTTTTCGGTGGAATTTGTTCCGCCCTCGAAAAAATCATTGACAAACCATTTTGAAACGGCTATAATAATATGGCAAAGTCGGTGCGATGGAGTTCGCCCCGCCCACTCGTCAGCGTTCGCCGGTGTATAAGGGACACGAACTTGCGACGAAGTAGTCCCTGCAAGGGACGCGAGCGGAACAACAAAAATTATTTTGCATCCATAGCTCAATTGGATAGAGCGTCGGTCTACGGAACCAAAGGCGAAAACTCCGTAAAATTGAATATGCACCCTTAGCTCAATTGGATAGAGCGTTGGT
>CANQRP010000007.1 GCA_947626305.1 uncultured Clostridia bacterium
GAGGATGAGGCGGAGGTCTTCGGGGGAATATTTGCACAGGAGGCTGATGAGCATGGCGTTGAGGCACACCGATTTGCCCGAGCCCGTGGCGCCCGCGACGAGGATATGCTTCATCTTGGCGATGTTTCCGCACACGCTCCTGCCCTCGAGGTCCTTGCCGATGGTGAACATGAGGGCGCCCGGCTTATCCTGAAGGTATTCTTCGGACTGCAAAATGGAGCGCACGCCGACGATGGCGGGTTTCTTGTTGGGGACTTCGATGGAGATGAAGCCCGATTCGTTGTTGGAATACATGTTCACGCCGTCGCGTGCATGCAGGCGCATGGCGACGTCTTCGTCCCGCTTGGTGACGGCGCCGACGGAGATGTTTTTGGGAATATCGATGTCGTACCGCGTAACGGAGGGTCCCACGGCAACGCGCATGATCTCGGCGTCTACGCGGAAGCCCGCGAGCGTTTCGATGATGATCTGCGAATTTTGTTCGATCTCCTCTCTGCCCACCGTAACGCTCTCGTCGTACTTGTGGAAAATTTCGATGGAGGGGCGCACATAGGGGCGGTAGACGTGCCGCTCGGGCTTGGGCGCGGGCGTCGAAGGAACGGGGTGCGTCTCTTCCCGCTTGCCGCGGGAACTCCCGCGCACGGGGGGAGCGGGCTCGTCGAAGCTGTCGTCGTCAAAGAGGTCGGCGCGGGAGAGCCCCTCCGCGGCGCGGCTGCCGAGCGCTTCGTCCTCCTCGGGTTCTCTGCCGAAGTCGCGGGAAGTATCCCGTCCGAAGTCGCGGGAAGTATCTCTGCCGAGGTCGGGTTCTCTTCCGAAGTCGCGGGAAGTATCCCGTCCGAAATCGCGGGAATTATCTCTGCCGAGGTCGGGTTCTCTTCCGAAGTCGCGGGAAGTATCTCTGCCGAGGTCGGGTTCTCTTCCGAAATCGCGGGAAGCGTCTCTTCCGAGGTCGCGGGAAGCGTCTCTTCCGAGGTCGGGTTCTCTTCCGAAGTCGCGGGAAGTATCCCGTCCGAAATCACGGGGCTCCCGATCGAAGTTGTAATCCGCCAATTTGCCGCGGTCCACGCTGAACAGGCTGCGCAGGTTGGCTCTGCCCTCATCGCGGGGGGCGGGCGGCTCCTCGGAGACCGTCTGTTCGGCGCGGGGCTCGCTCTTGACGGGCTCGGGTTCCGGTTCGAGGCTCGCCCTCTTCAACGGCACGTCCCGCGCGGGGGCGGGAGCGGGCAGATCGTCCACATTGGGCGCCGAGGAGAACTCCTCTTCGTAGGGCACGTCCTTTTCGTAAAAATTCGCGTCCGGGCGGATGTCCGGCGAGTCGGGCGCCTTGTAGGAGGGCAGGCGGGAATAATTGAGGTCCGCCGCCGACTGCGCCCGCTGTTCCACGATCTTGCGGGGCATTGCGGGGTGGGAAGCCTCCGCCTCCGCGGTGTACCGCTCGCCGTACCGCGGCGGTTCGTACTTGGGAGGATCGTACTTGGGAGGCTCGTACTTGGGCGTGCGGCTCTCCTCCCTCCCGAAGCTGACGGGGATCTCCCGCGGGGAGGTGCGGAGGGGCGAATCGTCCGGAAGGACGCTGCTCCTGCGCTTTTGGGTGTTGTAGCGGGAATCCTTGTTGAAAATGAGATTGTTGCGATAGCTGCTCGCGGGGTCGCCGTAGAGGATGTCCATCGAATCGATCGGCTTCGTCTGCTCCATGGGCGGAGTGTAGCGGTCGAAATCGTTCATGTAGGGAGCGTTGTAGGCGCCGCCCCTCCCCTGCGGCTGCTGCGGCTGCTCGTAGGGCTGCGCGGGCGTTTCGTACCGCCCGTAAGGCTGCTGCGGCGCATAGGGCTGTTGTCCCCCATACGGCTGCTGTCCCCCATACGGTTGCTGCGGCTGATAGGGCTGCGCGGGCTGTTCATATCCCCCGTAGGGCTGCTGTGACCCGTAAGGCTGTTGCGGCTGCTCGTAAGGCTGTTGCGGCTGCTCGTAGCGGCGGGGCTGCGGAGCGCTCCCCGTGGAGCGGGCGGGTGCGGGACGGGCGGGCGCGGGACGGGCGGGTGCCTCGTCCTCGGGGGTAGCCGTCTCCACGGCGCGACCCTTGGGCGCACGCGCTTTTTTCAGCATGTCTTTGAGGGGGGTCGTCCAAAGGAAGAAGAACACGGTAAGAGCGATGAGCAGGGAGAACAGCAGATAGGCGCCCACCTTGGAGAGGAGCGCCTGCGTGGGATAGACGAGGACGGCAAATACCACGCCGCCGCCCGTTGCCTGCGCGGCGGAAGTCTCCGCGGCGTTCCAGCAGCCGCCGAGGTATGCGCCGAAGCCCTTTCCGAGATACTCGCCGCTCGTAGCGAGATGGACGACGAGGAAGACGGCGACAAGCACCGCCATGGTGAGCAACACCCGCTTGCCCGCGAACACCTTTTTCCCCGTGATCATGCGCAGGGAAAGCCCGATGCAGAAGAGCAGGAAGGGATAGAGAAAAAACCCGAAAACGCCCATGAGGAAGGCGGTGATGGCAACGCCGATCTCTCCGAGCATGTAGGAACCGAGGATGGATATGAAGAGCAAGACGATGGAAAAGAGCAGCATCGTCATGCCGAATGTTTCTCTTGTGATGACGGAGGACAGCTTTTCTTTCTGCCGATTGTCCTCTCCGCGACCGTAACCGTTCAAAATCGTTCTCCTTGTCCCCCGTGGAGGGGGGTCTCTCACGGTACATTATAGCATTTTTGCCCGAACTTTTCAACAATATAAAGGGGGAAAATTGCGTTCCTCGGCGATTTTTTCGGTTTGAGGGGGCAAAAAGCGCCCATATCTCCTCTTCCGCGCCTTCGGTTTCGGGACCCGTACCGTTTTTCCGACCCCCGCATTCTCGTTTCCATTATACCACGGATTCCCCGCAAAAGGCGCATGAGGTGCCACTTTTTTTGATGCTAAGGATGAGATGTCTCCACTTCGGCTGACGCCTTCGGTCGACATGACAATTTTTATACTGTCATTTCGACCAAGCGTAGCGCGTGGAGAAATCTCAACATTATTCCCTCCCGTCATACCGAGGGCGTAAGCCCGAGTGTATCCCCATGGTCGATGACGGCTCCCGCGGAGCGGGTGGTGGGGTGCTTCAAAGTCATCCCGAAATGAAAAAAGCGGCGCCGCCGCGGACAAATGTCCGCGGCGGCGCCGCTTCCGAAACCGTTGCTATGCCATGTTTTCGAGGAGAAGTTTATCCGCGACGAGCGCGATGAATTCGCTGTTCGTCGGTTTTTCCGTGCCAATGTAGACCCGCGCGCCGAAGATGGCGTTGACCGCGTCGATGCGCCCTCTGTTCCACGCCACTTCGATGGCATGGCGGATGGCGCGCTCCACCTTGCTCGCGGTGGTGCCGAACTTTTCGCCGATGACGGGATAGAGCCCCTTCGTGACGTTGTTGATGACGTGCGGGTCGGCGACCGCCATCTTGATGCCCTCGCGCAGATAGTTGTACCCCTTGATGTGGGGCGGGATGCCGATGGAGATGAAAATGCCCGAGATGCGCTCGTCGAGCGAGCCCGCGCGGCGGCGCTCCACGTTCTCGTGTACGACGGGGAGCTCCTCCCCCACCGCTTCCGTTACGCGGTCGGCAACGACGTCCGCCGAGACCGGCTTCATGAGATAGTAGCGTGCGCCCAGCGCAATGGCGCGGTTGATGATCTTGTCGTCCGAAAAGTTCCCCATTACGATGAATTCCGTCTTCTTCCCCTCCCGTTTCACCGTCTCCATCACGTGGAAACCGTCCAGGTTTTTGAGCAGGAGACTGAGCACGATGACCGCGGGGTTGAAGCTCTTGATCAGCTCGATCGCTTCGGAGCCGTCCCCCGTGACGCCGCACACTTTCAACCCATCCCGCGAAGCGATCGCGGTCTTCAATTCCTCCGCAAAACCCGGGTTGCTCTCAAGTATAAGCACGGAAAGTTGTTTCATAACATTACCTCTTGGCAGTTCGCCGATTGACAGTGAAATCATTATACAATAATTCGGCTCGATTTGTAAAGGCAATTTTTGTAAAAAATTAAAAGAATTTTTTACATAATTCTTCGAATTATGAAAATAAATGCCGAATCGCGTCGAAAATGAAAATATTCTTTCATTTTTTCGCGAAAATTGTCTGTTTTTCGGGGTTTTGACGTTGAAACGAAAAAAATTTTTCAAAAAGTGCAAAAGGCGGCGGAGTCTGTCCGCCGCCTCTTTCGAAAACGGTTGCACGCCGCGACGGAGCCGCGACCTTATTTTGCGGTGGTCTTTTTGGGGGGGACGACGGCGATATGCACCTCGTCGAGCTGCTTTTGTTCCACGGGCGAGGGCGCGTTCATGAGAAGATCGCGCGCCTTGGCGTTCATGGGGAAGGCGATGACTTCGCGGATGTTCACCGTGTCGCAGATGAGCATCACCATGCGGTCGACGCCGGGCGCAACGCCCGCGTGCGGGGGAGCGCCGTACTCGAAGGCGTTGTAGAGGGCGGGGAACTTGCTCACGACCGCCTCCCGGTCGAGCCCGACGAGGGAGAAGGCTTTGAGCATGATCTCGGGGTCGTGGTTGCGCACCGCGCCCGAGGAGAGCTCCACGCCGTTGCACACGATGTCGTACTGGTAAGCGAGAATTTCGAGCGGGTCCTTTTCGAACGCCTTCATCCCGCCCTGCGGCATGGAGAAGGGATTGTGGCAGAATTCGAGCTGCCCACTCTCCTCGCCGATCTCGTACATGGGGAAGTCGACGATCCAGCAGAAGCGGTACACGTTCTTTTCGAGAAGGTCGAGCCCCGTGCCGAGCATCGTCCTCAAAATGCCCGCGCGCTTCTGCACGTCCTGCAATTTGTCCTCGGCGACGAGGGCGACGAACGCGTCCTTTTCCACGCCGAGAAGATTTTTCCATGCGCCGACGTTCTCCGCAACGAACTTCGAGATCCCGCCCGCGGGAACGCCGTTTTCATCGAGCTTGAACCAATACACGGAGCCGCCCTCCGTCTTGACCTTGAACTCTTCGCAGGTCTTGTCGATCCACTTCCGCGGCACGTTCACGCCCCGAACGCAGATCGCTTTGACGTGTTTCAACATGATGGGATCGAACCCGCAATTCACGCAAAGCTCCGTCACATCTTTGATGAGGAGGGGGTTGCGGAGGTCGGGCTTATCGGTACCGTAGTCTTCGAGCGCCGTGAGGTAGGGAATGCGGCGGAACGGGGGCTTGTCCGCGTCCCAACCGCTGTATTTCGCAAAGACGGGCGGAAGCACTCCTTCGAGCACTTCGAACACGTCCTCCTGCGTGGCGTACGCCATTTCGATATCGAGCTGGTAGAACTCCCCGGGGGAGCGGTCCGCACGGGCGTCTTCGTCGCGGAAGCAGGGCGCGATCTGGAAGTATCTGTCGAACCCCGAGCACATGAGGAGCTGCTTGTACTGCTGCGGCGCCTGCGGAAGGGCGTAAAATTCCCCGGGATAGAGGCGGGAGGGCACGATGTAGTCCCGTGCGCCCTCGGGGGAAGAGCTGGTGAGGATGGGGGTGGAAATTTCGTAAAATCCCCGCTCCGTCATGAGGCTTCTGAGGTCGGCGACGATCTTGGAGCGCAAGATGATCTTGTCCTTGACGGCGGGGTTGCGAAGGTCGAGGAAGCGGTAGCGAAGACGGGCGTCCTCCCCCGCCTCGGTGGAGTGGGAGACCTCGAAGGGCAGGGCGGGCACCGTTCTTCTGCCGAGCACTTCCACCCGTTCGGGGATGATCTCGATGAGCCCCGTGGGCAGTTTGTCGTTGGGGGCGGAGCGGAACACGACGACGCCCTCGACGGAGACGGTGGACTCGGTGGGGATCTCGCGGAGCAGGCTGAGGCAGGGTTCCTCCTGCGCAACGACCTGCGTCACGCCGTAAAAATCGCGGAGGACGGCAAAGAGCAGCCCTCCCTTGTCGCGCTTGCCGTCGAGCCAGCCGGAGAGTTTGACTTTTTTGCCCACGTCCTCTTTGCGCAGCTCGCCGCAAGTATGAGTTCTGTAATACATAGCGTACCTTCTCGGAATTTTTTCTCCTATTGTAGGCGCTTTCGCGAAAAATGTCAAGTTTTCCGTGGGGGGACAAGCGAAAAAAAGAGCGCCTCCTCTGAAAAGACAAACGAAGCAAAACGAAGCAACGAAGCAAAACGAAGCAAACGAAGCTGATAATGATAATGATAATGATAATGATAATGATAATAAAAAGAAAATAAAAAAGAAAAAGAGAATGAGAAAACAAGCAAGCAAATGCTTGCGGGCCGTGAGCGCGCGCGGGCAATGCGGCGCGCTTACAGCCCCACGGGACTAAGGGCGCGAATGAGGCGCATGACCTCCTCCGAGGGAGCGAGGCGGGGCGCCGAGAGCCAATCTACCGTGACTTCGGTGACGGTGCGCGCAAAGACGCGCATCACCCGCTCGTCGCCGCTGCGGGACTCCTTGCGCAAAAAAGTGCACAGAAGTCCGCAGTGATAGTCGAACAGCCCGTTCGGGTCCTCGCGCGGCATGGCGTGGAGCACCACCTTCGGGGTCTTGCGGAATGCCGCCAGCGAGAGCGAGACAAATTGCTCGAAGTTCTCCGCATGGGCGAGGATCTCCGCATAGTAGGCGGTTTGAAAGCTCTTTTGCAGGAGGTCGTACTTATCGCAGCAGTGCTTGTAGAACGTCGCTTTGCAAACGCCCACTTCGGCGAGGATGTCCGAGACGAAGATCTGCGTCACCGGTTTTGTTTTCAGCATGTCGAGGAGGGCACGCTCGAGGTAACGGCGGGTATTCATACGCCCTCCGCCCCTTTCGGCGCATACTTGCGGATGACGGAAGCGAGGGTGTTGCCCGAGGGGAAGACGAAGGGGCGCCCGTCCGTTGCGGTGCGCAGCTGCAACAGCTTTTCGTCGATCTCCTCGAAGGACTCCGTGTTGACGTTGACCTTTTGCTCGCCGAAGACGCCGATGTTGTAGACGCCCCAGCCCATATTCCCCCAAACTTTATAGGTCCAGCTCACCCAATTCCAACCGCGGGAATTGAGCAGCCCGAGGGTATCTTCCCACTGTTTTTCGATGCCGTAGGCGGTAAACTCCCCCATCTGGAGGGGCACGCCGAACTTCCGCTGTTCCACCTCCGACAGGCGGGCAAGAAAGCTCGTAAAGTGCTCTTCCTCCCTGCCCGGATCGGAGCAATTCGTGTAATGGTGGAAGGAATACATGCAGTTCTCCCAGCCGTACACCGAGGGCGCGGGGATGTCCGCCCCGGTCCAACAGGACTCGAAGATGACGATGTGCTCGTCCCCCTCGGCGCGGATGGCGCGGTAGAAGCGGTCCATCGCGTCGAAATGGGGTTTGGAGGTAGTGCCCGCCTTCTCGCCCGGTTCGTTGAGAAGGTCGTACCCCGCGACGGCGGGGTTGTCCTTGAAGTGCTTCGCGATCGCCCTCCACAGTTTTTCGGTGAGCGAGAGCTTTTGCTCGTCGGAATAGAAGTCGACGTCCGCGACGTCGTCGATCACTTCGCCGCTGTGGTCCTGCCCGTTCTGCGAGCCGTACGCCCCGTGCAGGTCCAAAACAGTGTAGAGCCCGTACTCCTCCGCGGTGTTCACAAACTCATCGAGGAAGGCAAAATCGTACCCCATTCCCGCATTTTGCAATCCCGTCACCGCGGCAAAGTCCACATTCATATAGGTGAAGGGCAGGCGGATGACGTTGATGCCCATCGCCGCGCAGTTGGCAAAATCCTCCTCCGTCCACCAGCTGCCGCGGTAGTTGTACCAGAGGTCCTGCGTCGGTTCGTACCCGAAACGTTCGATAAAAATTTTGCTGATCCCGAGAAAATCCCGCGCGCCCGTAAAGCCGCACATCCAGTTTTCGGTGACGCCGAGCCCCCCCGCGTTCACGCCGCGGAGCACGATCTCGTCCCCCTCCTCCGTTACGATCTTCTCCCCTTCCGCTCTGAGCGCGGGAAGAACATGCTCCACGGGCGGTTCCTCGGGCGGTGCTTCCCGAAGCGCGCAGCCTCCGGATACCGAAAAAAGCAGCAGCGCGACCGACGCGAACGCAAGCTGAGAAATCCCCTTTCTTTTCACAACGTTTTTCCTCCCACGGTTTATATTTTATTGTAACACTTTTCGGCGGCGGCGTCAAGTTTTCTCACAATAAATTAACGAAATTAAGGCATAACTTGAATATACCGTTCATTTTTCCGCCCGCGTTTTGAATTTTTCGGCGGTTTTGTTAAAAAAAATAACAGTGTACTACTTTCCATATCGGTATGGAATATACCCTTTTTCGAAAACAGACTCTTGCAAACGTACGGCAAATCATATAATATGGAAAGGTGAAAGCAATGCTTTCGGACGGGGCGCACGCCCCACCATTACGGGAGGTCAGGAATGAAGAAAAAAAGAATCGTTTGTTTTTCCGTCAGCGCGGTGATCCTTGCGATCGTGCTCGTGCTGAATGTCGCGGTCGGCGTGTTGCACGATACGATCGACCGCTGGGTCGTCGGCTATAAGTCGGGCGCCGAAAACACCGCGGTGCGCGCGGCGGGCGAAGCGCTCGTGGAGCAGATCCAGGAGGAGGGCACCGTGCTCGTGCGCAACGAGGCAAACGCGGAGGGCGGCACGCCCGTGCTTCCCCTCGGCGAGGAAGTCACGAAGGTCAACGTGTTCGGCTGGGCGTCCGTAGATTGGGTGTACAGCGGCTCGGGTTCGGGTACCGTGGCGGGCACCAAGAACCGCAACGACGCCACGCAGACCCAGCTCTACGACCTCTATGACGCGCTCGACGAATACGGCGTCGAATACAACACCGAGCTCAAAGAAATGTACACAAAGTACAAGAACCGCCGCGACAAGGCGAATTCCCTGGAAGAGGGCAACTCGCAGACCGCAGGCGCCCTGCACTCCTTCAACTATGAGTTCAGCATGCTGTACGAGCCGAGCGTCACCGACGAGAGCTATTATTCCCAGGCGGTCAAGACGAACGCGCAGAACTATTCGGATACCGCCCTCGTCGTGTTGGGCAGGATCACGGGCGAGAGCAACGACTGCCCCAAGGTCCAATATAAGTACAGAGGAACGACGGACACTGCGCGCACCTACCTCGAAATTTCGCAGGAGGAAGAGGCGCTTCTCAAATACGTGGGCGAAAACTTCGGGAACGTCGTGGTGCTCATCAACTCCACCAACGCGATGGAGCTCGGCTTCCTCGAAGAGATCCCCGGGCTCGACGCCTGCCTCATCGTGGGCGCAACGGGCAGCGCGGGCGCCAAGGCGATCCCCGAACTCCTTTGGGGAAAGACGCTGCGCATCGAACGGGACGAAAACGGGGAGGAGATCTCCCGCAGTTCCGAGCCCTTCAGCCCCTCGGGCAGAACGGCGGACACCTACGCCTATGACTTTACCACCAACCCCACCTATGTGAACACGGGCGCGGGCATCAAGGGCACGGGCGGACAGGGCGACGACACCACCGCCTTCTACACCAACAGCACGGGGCTCTACCCCATGATGACGCAGTACGGCAACGGCAGCTCCAAAGTCAACTATACGGGCGTTGCTTACACCGACTATCAGGAGAGCATCTACGTCGGCTATAAGTGGTACGAAACGGCGGACGCGGCGGGCTTCTGGGCGAGCGACAAGGCAAAGGCGCAGTGGGGCATTGCGGACGGCTACAAGGACGTGGTGCAGTATCCCTTCGGCTTCGGGCTCTCCTACACCTCTTTTGCGTGGGAAGTGCGCGATGTGAAGATCGAAAACGGCTCCGCCTCCGATCTCACCGCAGAGAGCGTGATCACCTTCGAAGTCGCCGTCACCAACACGGGGACCGTCCCCGGGCAGGACGTCGTGGAGCTCTACTACACCGCTCCCTACACGGAAGGCGGCATCGAGAAGGCGTCGGTCAACCTCATCGCCTTCGGCAAGACCCAGCAGGTGTTGAAGCCGGGCGACACCGAATCGGTCCTTCTCGAAGTCAAAGCCGACGACATGAAGAGTTACGACTGCTACGACGCCAACGGAAACGGCTTTGCGGGCTATGAGCTCGAAGGGGGCAAATACGTCCTCTCGCTGAGAACGGACGCCCACACCCTCGCGACCGACCGCCTCGGCAAAGAGGACGCGGAGTACACCTACACGGTGAAGGACACCATTCTCATCGAGAACGACAGCGCGACGGGCGAACCCGTGGAGAACCGCTTTACGGCGGGCGCGGGCGTCACTCTCAAAGACGAAGTGGCGATCGACGGCAACAGCGACGAGACGGCGGAGATCACCTATCTCTCCCGCGAAAACTTCGAGGGCACCTTCCCCTACGAACGGGCGGCAAAACGCGCGATGGCGGACACGGTGAAGAAGTACAATACCTACACCAAGGCGCTCGCGGACGAGTGGCTGGAACGCAACGGCGACGCGAAGGAGCCCACGATGGGCGCGGACGGCGGTCTGCTTGTCTATGACACCACCAAGGGCGCGGACGGAAAGCCGATCGGCATCACCGATTTGGGCAGACAACTCGGGCAGGAAGAGAACTACGACAACGACGATCTTTGGGATCCCGTCCTCGACCAGCTCACGCAGAGCGAGTTGCAGGCGCTCGTGCTCCACGGCTATACCAAGACGGAGGACCTCGCCTCGGTGGGCAAGCCCGAATCGTTGGACCTCGACGGTCCCAACCAGATCGGCAGCTTCGATAACGGGGTCAAGGGCACCACGGGCTTCAACTCCGTCGTGCTCGCGCAGACGTGGAACACCCAGCTCGCATACAGCATGGGGCTCGCCGTTGCGCAGGACTCCGCAACCAAGGGCATCAACGGGTGGTACGGTCCCGCGATGAATTTGCACCGTTCCCCCTTCGGCGGCAGAAATTACGAGTATTATTCCGAGGACGCGTACCTCTCGGGCATCATGGCGGCGAACGAAGTGGAGGCGGCGAAGAACGGCGGCGTGTTCTGCTATCTGAAACACCTCTGCCTCTATGAGAGCGAGAGCGGAAGAGACGGCATGTACAACTGGCTCACCGAGCAGGCGCTCCGCGAGGCGTACATCAAGCCGTTTGAGATCTGCGTGAAGGAAGGCGGCGCAACGGGCATCATGACCTCCTACGGGCGCATCGGCGCCATCTGGACGGGCGGCAGCGAAGCGCTCCTTCAGGACGTTGTACGCGGCGAATGGGGCTTTAAGGGCGCCATTCTCACCGACTATGCGGACTTCCACCAGTTCATGAGCGGCGACCATATGATCCGTTCGGGCGGCGACCTTTGGATGGCGGGCTATCTGAACAACAGCAATTTCTCGCAGGAGACGAACAGCGCAGCGTTCAAACAGGCGCTCAGAAGCGCAGGCAAGCACGTGCTGTATATGTATCTGAACGCGCTCGACACGCAGGCTTCCTACAACGAGGCGATCGCAAACGGCGCCACCGACGGCGTTACGATCCACACGAGTTCGCTGGAACTCAACTTCCGGTGGTACATTCCGGTGCTCATCGCGGTAGACGTGTTGGCGCTCGGCGGCTGCGGGGCATGGATCTTTATGGTGCTCCGTAAGAAGGACGCCGCGCCCGCGGAAGCGGACGGCGGCAGTGGCGACCCCGGCAATGGCGACGCCGGCAATGGCGACGCCCCCTCGCAAGAGTAAATCGAATGGAAAAGAGCCTTCCCGTACGGGAAGGCTTTTTTTTATAGTCCCGCTTTATGACCCGCCCCCGCCCCCTCCCCTACCCCTCCCCCGCGCGAATGCGCGGGGGAGGGCTTTTTATTGTCGTTCCGAGCTTGTCGAAACATCGCCTTGGTTTTAATACTGCGGCGACCCTTCGACTGCGCTCAGGGTGACGAGTGGGGGCTCCTCTGTCATTCCGACGACCGAGCAAAGCAGGTGACTGAGGTGGTAAGGCGCCTCCTCAGGAGGAGCTGTCACCGCAGGTGACTGAGGTGGTGATGATTCGGAAGCAAAGGACACCACCCCCCTACCCGTTACGGCGGTAGCGCCCGCCGTAACCCCGCCTCGCTACCGGCTCGGCTGTCGCGGCGCAGTTCACAGCGCACCGCGCTGTTGAATAGAATTGCGCCGCTCCACCCCTTGGAGGGGGGCTCCTTATTGCGCCGCTTCACCCCCGACGCGTTCTTAGAATGTCATGTTGAGCGGAGGCGCAGCCGTAGTCGAAACATCGCCTTGGTTTTAATACTGCGGCGACCCTTCGACTGCGCTCAGGGTGACAATTAGGAGCACGCGGGGAGGACGGTATTGTAAGGGCAAAAGAAGAACTGCCGCGCATTTCTGCGCGGCAGCCCATTTTTTAGCGTACTCAGCGTACTTGCCGTACTTGCCGTACTGTACGTTTCGTACCGTACGTACGGACTTACTTCCCTTGCGGTTTAGCTTGCTTATGCCTCGTTCGACACGATGAGGTTCGACATGCCCCAAGTGCCGCCATCTTTAGGATCGCCCTCAACACACTTGATCGAATACGTCTTGCTGCCGAGTGTGACCTTTTTACCGTTAGCGGTAGCGTCCTTTACATCTTTGCTTGCGGTGTAAACAAAGAGGTGTGCATAGAGCATATCGCCGCTAACCGGTCTATCGGTGATGTCAAAGTAGAACTTGTAAGTGTTCGCCTGTCCGTCTACCGTTTCATGCTTGGCGGATTTATACATGTCGGTCTCCTTGCCGCTGTCGCCGAATTGAACGATCTCATCGAGCTTTGCAAGTTCGTCCGCCGTGAAGCCCGTGAGGGTCACGACCGCCGTATAATAGACCTTGGAACCATCCACCACCAAGTCGGCAGTGCCGACAGTGTAATCTTTTCCTTCCATTCTCTGGTCTTTTACCATCAAGCCGACGTTGCCCCAGAAATTATGATCTGCATCATGCGCCTTGTCGGTACATTCGGGTTTGTTGAACAGCTTGTATTCAAATCCGCCGACGGTAATGGCTTTGTCGTGCACGGCATGCGTGGTATCAAGTTTGATGTCGCCATAAGAGTTGTCGCCCGTCTTGGTGAAGTGCGGGGTAGCAGGCTGCGTCAAAGAAGACACATCGACCTTGATCGTCCAGCCGGTATCCGTCGTTTCCACCTTTCTCGGGTAATCGCTCTTTCTGTTCCAACCGTTTGCGCCCATGTTCGCATTCGTTTCGAAGTCAAACCACACAGTTTCAAGTTCGGCTTTCAGCTGCTCTTGGGTGCAACCCGTATAGGTACCTTTCAACACGAAGTAAGGCTTCCCGTCCTCTTCTACCAAGTCGACATCGGTGAGAGTGTACGACGCGTCCTTAGGGAATTCGGGCTTGGGTTCGGGTTTGACGAGCTCTTCGAACTTGGTAGGATCGGCGCTTTCGGGGTTGGTTTCGCCCGCGGCTGCCGTTCCGTAAACAATGCAAGGTCCGCTGTATTCGACCTTGATGCTCCACTTCTCCGTACCGACGATCACGTAGAGCGCTTCCGTATCGCTGCCGGCAGTGGCATTTCTGATGTCGAACGCCTTGGTGTAGGTCTGCGTTGCGCCTTCCGCCACTTCGTCCTTGTAGTAGACGTTGGACCAAAGCTGGCTGCCCTTGTACTCGATGATGTTATACCACATACGATAAATGCCGTCGCCCATGTCGTCGATCTTATCGCAAGGATACACTTGGGTTTCGCTATCGATATTGCCGAAGTACAGGATGTCCTTGAGCTCGGCTGCGCTGTAAGGGTTGGAGCCCTTTGCTCTCACATAGAACACATAGTAGACCTTGGTGGGGTTCGTCATGTTGTCGACTTTGAGAGAGATCTGCATTTCGTTTACGAATTCGAGCGATCTGTTCTCGTTGACGCCGTAGATGATGAAGCCGCCCCACGCGCCCGCGCCGATATAGTAGACGGCGGAATCGTCTGCATTGGCGATACGGAGCGTTTTTCCGCTCAGCAGATAGCCGTTGTTCCCGTCGAGCGCGAAGTCGCCGTAGTCCTCCATATCGGTGTTCTTGCAGGCTTCATTGTCGAGGTTGTTGTCGCTGTTGCTCTGATAGCCCGAGCCCTTGCCGTCCGTTTCCTTTTCAACAATGTTGAAGTGCATATAGCCGACGGTGTTGAGCGCGAGATTTGCGGGACCGAGCACAAAGGTCATCGACCACTTGTCGTTTTCAACCAAGGCGTACTGCGCTTCGGTCATGCTCTCGATGTCGATACGGACATATTGACCGTTGAATTGACCCTTCTTCGCCGTGCCTTCGATAATGAGGGTAGGCAGACCGTCGTCGGTCAGACCGCCCTTGACGGTGAAGGTGAAGGCGGGAGACGCCTTGAACACGGTTTTCAGGTTCTTCGCCGTCGTTCCGTTGGGCGTGTGAGTCTTAAACGTGAAGACATATTCCTCCTCTTCGGAGATCGTCCATCTGAGGGAAGAGCTCGTATCTACGAGGCTATCGGGATAGCGGGTAATATCGATATCCATTACCTGCCGCTCTTCACCCTCGCCGGAGACGATCTTGATGTCCATCCACTTGCCGCTGAAATTTTTGCCGTCGTCCGTTCTCGCATCCACGAGATTGCGCAGATCGAACTCGTAGGTGAATTCCTGCCCGCGTGTACCGGTGATCTCGCCCGCTTCATCCGAGACTTCGACAACGTCGTTGCCTTCATAGAGATAGAGGAAGAAGTTATCCGCAAGTTGGAATCTTCCTTCGAGAATGAGGTAAGGGACGTTTTCCTTCATTTCGTAACGGACGTTGGTGAGCCGCACAAGGTTGGGAGCGAAGGAGGCTTTCAGATGATAACTCGTGTTGGAGCCGACGGCAAGCGTGGTAACGCCGTCCGACCAACCCGTAAAGTCGTAATCGCCTTCGTGTTCGCCCTTGGAAATGTCGCTTGCGGTGGGCAGTGCGACCGCCTTGGTGAGCTGCGCTTCGTAATGGAAGGAAAGAACGCCGTTCTCGGTTTTTACGTCCTTCAACTCGGTGTTGGCTTTGAGCCCGTTGACATAGGCATCGGTAAGAGTGCCGCCGTCAAGATCAAGTTCTACGACCGCCACGACCTTGCTGTCCAAGTCCACTTGATCGGATTCCTTTCCGCCGTAGGAGACTTTGAACCAGGTGTCGCCGAGAGAGAAGCTCATTGCCGCCGCGCCGCCCTGATAGACAATGCGGTAATCGGCGTCTTTCAACGTCTCGGAGACATCGCCTGCGTACACCACCTTTACTTCCATGCCCGTTTTATCGAGCACATCGCCCGCAAAATAGGTGAGCTTGGTGGGATTTTTGGTGACGTCGATCGATTGGATCGTCCGCTTCGTGGTAACGGTGATCGTGGTGTCGCCGGAAACCTTGACGGTGTATTGGCCGTCCTTTGCGGTCACGTTGCGCGTGCCGCTCTTGACGGAGTCCACCTCATAGCCGCTTGCGCAGGTGACGGTAAAGACAAGCGAAGTGTCTTTCTCCACCGTTGCGGGCAGTTCGGTGTAGCCCTCAACGGCAACGGTAGCATGTTCATCAACAGTCCATGTGATGGCGACTTCGTCCGTCTTTTTGCAGCCGACAAAACAGAAGACTGCACAAGCAACGGTGAGCATTGCCAACATGAAATACCGCATGACGGATGCTTTGTGTTTCATTGTTCTTCCTCCTCTAATTTTTTTTGGATTTATTCATCTCGCCGACAATTGCCGGACGGAGACTTCGGTTAATGTTTTTGCTGTCCACCATGGTGGACAGCGCCTTTGGCGTAGCAAAAGGCTTTTTTTGTGGCGATTTGTCATGTCGAGCCGCCCTTGCTGTCCCCCGCTTTGCGGGGGAAAGTGGCGAACGCAGTGAGCCGAAAGGGGGCTCCTCTGTCATTCCGACGACCGAGCAACGCGAGGGAGGAGAGAATCCCACGGGGCATTCATCGACCAATGGGATACACTCGGGCTTACGCCCTCGGTATGACAGCGGGGAATGTTGTTGAGATTTCTCCACTCCGCTCATTGCATTCGCTACGGTCGAAATGACAGTATAAAAAATGTCATGTCGAGCGTTAGTCGAGACATCTCTACCTCTTTTTCTTGTCATTCCGCAACGCTTTCTGTTTCATCTCGGGTATTTGTCTACCAGCCGGCGGAAAGAGTTTAAGCCGACCCCGCCGCCGTAGTCGTTCACGACGTTCGCGATCGAGCTCTTGTTCTGCGTGAATGCGCAGATCACGAGATGTTCCAACCCGATGCCGCTCCCCTCGGGCGCTTCGATCGCCGAAGAAAGCTCCACACCGCTGTAATTTACCAGATAGATCCCGATGCCGTAGGCGCGGTGGGCTTTTACCCCCTCCCCCACCTTGTAGCTCGCACAGCCGTTCTTTTCGCCGCTCATCCACTTTTCCTGCGAGGGCACGCGATAGGGCGTTTCGCTCTGATACATCACCGTCGTCCCCCGCTCGCCGAGCCACTCTGTTTGATACCCCTCGCAATGCTCCACCATGAGCGCGTAACAGGTGACGTCGTCCCCCGTGACGAGAAGACCCGTCTTTACGGGATTGCCGTAACTTGTTACCTGTTCGCCTCGCTCGTTTTCGTAGGTGACGTCTTCCCACTCGACGCCCGCGGAATGATCGGCGCGCCAGATCCAAAAATTGTCGCCCACGGTGCCGTCCGCATGAATGGCGAGCGCGACGTCCGTTTGGGTATGTACGTTTTTTACCCCGCCGATGCGAAGGAAGAGATCGCTCATCACAATGGGCTCTTCATGAGGGGTATGCACCCCCTCTTCCCCCACAACGACCATGTTTTTGCTGTATGCGCCGGCGTCCACGAGAACGCCCGCAAGCCGCACGCCCTCCGTATCCGCAATGCGGAGCGCGCAATCTTTGTTCGTATCGGAAATTTCGAGGGTGGCGTACCCCGAACCGAGCAGCACCGTTTCGGGAAGTTCCACGCAGAGCGGCGCGTCCAACCGATAGCGCCCGGCGGGGAAAAAGAGATGCTTCCCCTCCGCAAGCGCTTTGTTCAGCTCCGAAGCGGCGTCCCCGCCGTGGGCGATGCGGAATTCGTCCAACGAGTAGTACGTCCCCTCTTCGGCGCCGAGCCAGCTCAACCCGACGGCATTTTTCCGCACGGAGGGCACAAACACGCGGTAGCCCGCCGCGGGGTCGTAGACGAGATAGGGCTTTTCGGCGATCTTTCCGGTGGCGGGAAGCACGGTGGAGCGCATGCCGCTCTCCGTCCATTCGCCCGTGGGAATGCTGCCTTCGCAGCCCGAAAAAACATAATTATGGGAGGTGCAATGCTCCCAGCGGCTCCATTTGTCGTTGCGGGAGAACCATTGCTGCTGCGTTCCGGGAGAGACGGTGCCCGTCACTTCGCTGTCCGCAAGGAAGCCGCCCGAGGACCAGCCGTCCCGATAGGAGAGGGCAAGATCCCCCTCGATGCGCATCCGCCTGAGGCTCGTCGCCTGCGACACCGCCCAGACGACGCTGCTCTTTACGGTGAGGTTTTCGGCGCTCCGCCAGAAGGTGCATGTGGCGTTGTTGTTCGACAGGACGTCGGTGGGAACGGTCAGCGCGGAGACCTTCACTTCGTCGGGCGTGTTGCCCAGCCCCGACACGGAGGTGTAGTAGCCGATTTTGAGGTCGAGGTCGTATTCCCCCGGGAAGAGGAAGACGGAAAACCGCTCGGAGGAGAACTGCCCGCGGTCCGCCGTGCGGAGGCGGGAAAATTTTTCGTCGATGCAGGCTTGCACCTTTTGCATGTCGTCCGTGGGGGAGACGATGAGCGTTTCCTCCGAAAAGACGCTTACGCTGCCGAGCTCGGTCTCCTCCCCTCCCTCGACGGCAACGACGGTATATACGTCATAGAGATGTTCGGTCGTCTCATAGCGGCACGTTCGGAGCCCTTCCGCCACTTTTTCGCGCATGCCGAAAGTGCTCGCCGAGCGGTAGAGATCGTAACGGGCGCCCTCGCGTTCCGCCCAGCGGATATACGCGACGCCCTGCGAGACATCCACCCGCATGCGCTCCACTTCCTCTCCGAAGGGAGGGGCGGGGAGCTTGCAGCCGGCGAGGCAGGATATAAGAAATACCGAAAGGAGGAAAAGGCACGGAAAAAATGTTCCGACTTTTCTTCTTTTTCCTCCGTTTTTACAAAAAGACATAGCTCTCAATGATACTATTATACACTTTTTTCGAAAAAAACGCAAAGGTTTTCGGCATAACCTGTAAAAAAACATACACAAACTACGAAGACGGAAAAAGAGACGGGGAAACCCCCGTCTCTTTTGTTCAGCGTCTTACGATTCCGCGGTCTCTTCCTTCTTCTCCTTCGGGAGGAACATGAAGAGCACGCAGGCTCCGATGCCGAGAATGAGCGCGACGTCGACGATCGCCCAGAGCGCCGTGAACAGCGGCGACTTGACCGCCTCGGTAACGCTCGGTCCGAGCGTCACGTTGTACTTGTCCTCGATCTCGCCGCTTTCGACCTTGTCCTGATATTGCTTTGCGGACATGATCGTATCGAGATAGGTGTAGAGGAGCCCCTTGGCGGACTGCCGTGCGGCATACGCCTGACCTGCATCGGTAAAATTGATGTTTGCCGTCGAATTGTTGGGGTTGAGCCAGAGGTTGTTGCCCGCCTTCACGCCCTTGCCGTGCGTGTTCATGTAGCCCTGATCCCAGTCGGTGATGACCGAGCCGTGGAAGCCCCACTCCGTTCTGAGGATGTCGGTGAGGAGCGCGTGGTTGTAGCCGCACCATACCGCGCCGAGCTTGTTGAAGGCGCTCATCATGGCGTTGGCGCCGCCCTCTTTGACGACGATCTCGAACGCTTTGAGGTAGTTTTCGCGGAGGCTCTGCTCGGTGAGCCATTCGTACCAGTCTCCCGCGTTCTGCCCGTTGTCACTGATGACGAAGTGCTTCACATAGCAGTAAAGTCCCTTCTCCTTGGCGCCGCGCACCGTCTCCGCCGCGAGCTTGCCCGAGAGGACGCCGTCCTCGCTGTAATACTCGTAGTTGCGGGAGTTGTACACCGAGCGGTGCAGATTGACGCCGGGGGCATACCAGCCCTGTACTTTGGTGGCGTTGCCGATCTGCCCCTGCGACTGACCGATGTTGTAGGTGAGACGCTGGCTCCACGAGCAGCCCGTCAAGGTTTCGGCGGGGAATACCGTCCATGCCGAGGGATCATCGGGCGCGACGACGGAGTTGTTGAAGCCCGCGGGACCGTCCGTATCGAGGCAGTTCGTCTTGCCGACGCTTACCAGTTCGAAAGTCTGGAACCCGCCCATCCCGATGAGGTCTTTGATCTCGTTCTGCGTGAGCTGGTCGAGGAAGGCTTCCCACGTGGGGCTGTTCCAATTTTGCAGGTCCTCCATGAGCGCGTAGTTATATTGCAGGTCGGCGTCCTTGTTGGTGCCGTTCAGATCCTCTTTCTTCGCCTTTTCGCCGCCGTTCGTGACGAGATAGAGCCCGCCGTCTACGCCGTATTGGATGGAGGAGACGTCCTCGCCGTTGTAGCCCGCATAGTCGAATCCCGCCGCGGAAGACGCCGCCGACGTGGGAGAGCTCCCTCTCTTCACCTGAGGGAAGTTGGCAAAGGCGTTCGCCCGCGAGAGGTAAACAACGCCGCCGTTCACGCCCGTGTTCCCGTCGATGGGCATCCCCGCGTAAGCGTTCGCGCCCGTGAAGCGGTTCTCCACCTTTTCGCCCGTTTCGGGGTCGTTTTCGAAGGTGATGCCGGCGCAATTGAGGGAGATGGCGTTCACCGCGCCGTTTGTCACGGGGAAGGACTCGTGGGCATTCGCCATGAGCTTGACGGTGTGCGTGCCCGCGTCGAGCTCGTAGCCCATAAACCCGTTGCCGTTCTTGTCGTAGTCGTCGTAAGACGCCAGGTTATAGGCGGTGAAGGTGAGGGTGACGTCCTGCACGCTCTCCGTCTCCGATTCGGACTGCGGCTTCAAAACCGCCGTCTTATCGAAGGCGAGGAGGTTGACGCTCGCTTTTTCGATGCCGCCCTCGGTGTAGGGCGCGGTGTAGTAGAGCTGCACGACGTCGCGCCCGGGATAGTCCCCGGTGTTCTGCACGCGCACCGTGACTTCGTACTCTCTGCCGTCCACAAGGTCGGCGCCGTCTTTGAGTTCGACGAAAGTTTCTCCGTCGTGATATCCGAATTGCACGATCTCCTGCGTGAATTCGGTATAAGAAAGTCCATAGCCGAAAGGAAATTGCACGACATTCCCGTAAGAAGTGCCCTGCGCTTCGAAGTAGCCCGCTTCGTCGGCGGTCTCATACCATTTATAGCCGATATAGATGCCCTCCGCATAGGTGATGCTGGTGCCGTTCGGCGTCGCGTTGATGAAGGAGGGGTTGTGCTCCTGCCAGCTGTAAGCGTAGGTATCGGACAGTCTGCCCGAAGGGCTGATGGGTTCGTACTCGCGGGAGACTTCCTCGCCGCTGTCGTCCCGTTCGATGCGCAGCGCCTGTCCGTAGAGAAGTTCGGGAATGGCGCGCGCGCCCGACTGCCCGGGGATGCCGATGTACATGCACGCTTCGATGCAATCGTCGTACTCTTCGAGGAAGGAGAGCTCGATGGGGTTGGTGGTGTTGAGCAGCACGATGACTTTGAAGCCGTTTTCATCCAACTTGTCGAGCATGACCTTTTCCTGCGAGGTGAGTTCGAGGTAGGCGCCGTTTTTGAAGCTGCCGATGGAGACAAGTTCGTTGGAACCGCCGTTTTCCTTCCCCCAACGGGAGAGGACGACGATCGCCGTATCCGAAAAGCTCTTGGCGTTCTGCATGAGGTCGGCGGTGTAGAAGTCCTCCGACGGGTTCTTCACGACGGTATCGGAATTGCCCGCACGGTCGGCGTCCGTTCTGCTGTCGAAGTCCTTGAACTTTTGAGCGAGGTCGTAGTTATAGAGCCCCTCGCCGTATTCGTCGAACGCCTCGGTGAGGGTGATCTGGTAGGGGTTGGAGGCGTCGATGGGCGAGCCGCCGCTGCCGCCGCCGATCTGCAAAAAGCCGAGGTCGGTGGACGCCCAACCGAAGAGGTTGACCTTGGTCCCCTCTTTGAGAGGGAGGAAGTCGTCGTCGTTTTTGAGGAGCACCATGCTCTCCTCCGCGATCTCGCCGACGAGTTCATCGGCGGAGCCGAGCGCATTCTGTGCCTCCTGCGTATCGGTGGAGCCGCCGAAGCCGCCCGCAAAGTTGGCGTGGATGATGGGTGCAAACAGGTTCAACACGATGTTGCCCGCAATGAGCACCGCGATCAGAACGACCGCAACGATCAAGAGGACGATCCGCTTGACGCCCTTGCTCCCCGCAAAGAAATTCGCCATAATAAGTTCTCCTTGCCCGTTGAATTTTTTCGGGACGCCTCATTCAGGGGCAGGCGAAGCGCCCGCAAGAGGGGGCGGCGGCAAGCCGCCGCCCCGCACGGTTTGTTATTCCGAATAGGAGAAAGTTGCATGCGCAATGGCGTTGCCCTGCGCGTCGTACCAAACCACGGAATAGGTCTTGCCCGCACCGTAAGGCTCGGGGAGCTGGACCTGCAAAACGGTCCCGTCTACCAAGAAGCCCGTATTGCCGCCGTGAGGCTGCACCTCGGCGTCGTTGACTCTGCAATTTGCCGCCGTCTTGACGAGCGCGAAGTCCTCATCGGACATGGAGAGCTTGACGAAGGAATTGCCGTACCACTCGGTGTGCGTAACGGTGATCGCCTTGTCTCCCGCGGGCGTCTCGGGCTGCGTGCCGCCGGTGGTGTCCCCCGCGGTCCATTCGACTTCGGAGATCTTCAAGGTGATCGCTTGGGTCTGTTTGGGGAATTGGAAATCGATCGCGCTCGTGCCGTGGTTTGCGGCACCCGCCCCATTGAGGACAAAGGCAACGGTAACGGTGTTATCGCCCGCGTTGAGGGTGAGTTCCTTTCCGTTGATGATCGCCTTGGTCTCAACGGAAGCATTGATCTTGCAGGCGAGGGTATAGGTCTGCCCCGCAACAAGCGCGCTGTTCTTGTAGAAGACCTGCACGGAATAATCGACTTCGCCGTCCTTGTAGGTCACGACAAAGGCATTGCCTTCGAATTTCGCTACGAATCCGGTAACGGGTGCGCCTTGGTTCCAAGTTGCGTCCGCAACGTACCAGTAGACCCACGTGTCGGGGTTGTTATCCGTGCCGACGGCGTCATACTGCCCTGTCATTTCGGCACCCTGTACCGATTTCTCGTAGTTGGGCGTGTACTTTGTGCCGGGTGTGGGAGGCTCGGGCTCTTCGCCGCCCTTGATCTCCTGCCACTTCACGTTCGAGACCTTGACGGTGGTCGCTTCGGTGACGGCGTCGAACTGAATGGAGAGCGAGGTTGCACCCGCAGCCTTGATCGCGGTGAGGTTATGTGTACCCGCGGTGAGCTGATAAATCTCGCCGTTGACCTTTACGTTGACAGCCTTATCCGTCTCGATCGTGACGGTGAGGAAGTACTGCTTCGCCGCGTCGAGGTTGGACGCCTTGTAGAAGAGCTGGGTGCAGTAGTCCACGCTGCCGCCGTTGTAGGTGATGGAGAACACGCCGTTCGCAAACGAGGGGTTGGTCACGGTGACGACGCTGCCGCAATCCCAGACTGTGTCCTCAACATACCAATAGTACCATTTATCGAAATTTTCTTTGATGTCCTGTTCGCCGCCCTTCACGAGTTCGGTCCCCGTGGGGGTAATCGCCTCGCCGAGGTCATAGTCGGCTGCATTGGGATGCACGGGCGCGGGAGCTTCCGCCTTCTCAAACTTGATATGTTCGAGGGTAAGCTCATAGTCCTTGCCCGCCTCGCAATTTATGCTCATCGCAAAGAGGGTAGCGCCCTGCCAGTCGCCCGTGTATTTGACGGTACGGGTCACTTCGAGCTGCTGCGCTTCACCCGCTTTCATCGCAAAGGTCTTTCCGCAGAGGGAAATGCTGCCGTCGATATTCAGCGTCGCCGTGAGCGTTACCTTCACGCTCGTGCCGTTGGGGAAGTTCGACGCGTCGTTGTGGAAGAGCTGGAAGCCGTAACCCAGCGTTGCGCCCGATACGGAGAATTTCGCGGAAACGTCGATCGTCTCGTCCTCGTTGATCGAGTACTTCGCCTCGGAGACGGAGACGGTGCAGCCCCCTTCGCCGTTGGACGACCAGTACACCCAGTCGTCCTCGCAGGTACCCTCTTCGCCCGCACCGAGGTCGAGGTCGGCGGTGCCGTGTTCGACTTTGAATGCGCTCACGAGAATGTCGGAAGCATCGGAATCGAGATAATCGGTCCCGTCCCCCGCGGCAACGATTTTCAGATAGTACGTGCCGTTGGCAATGGAGTTGAGGTTGATCTTGCTGCTGCTCTCTTTTACGAGTTTGGTGTACTTCACGTTGCTCTCTGCGTCACAGAAGAGGACCTTATACCCGCTGACTTTGCCGGTGTTGCTTGCCGCGTCGGTGATCGTCACGGTGCCGTCTTCGGCGATCGTGAGCCCTGTGGGAGTTGCGAGTTTTTCCGCGGTCGCCGCATCAAACGAGAAGCCCTTCAACGTGAACGTGCCCTTCTCCACCGAGGAGACGGTGCTCTGATAGCCCTCGTCGGGTTCGCCCATCTGGATGCTGACCGTGGTGACGCCGACGTTTTGCTCGACGCGGTATTCGATGGCGTTGTCGCCGTTCTCGATCGTATAGATCTTTCCGTTGATGTGGACCTTGCCTGCGCCCTCCATTCCGGAAGCCGCGAGCGTGAACTTGACGACATATCTGCCCGCAGCGAGGCGGGAGTTGACGAAGAAGAGCTGGTTGGAATGCCAGTTTCCGCCGTTCGTGATTTCAAAGGAGACTTCGCCGTAAGGAGTGTTCGAAGCGGAGCTTGCATACTTCACATTCGTCATTCCGCCGAATTCGGAGCTGTAATACCAAAGTCCGGGGAGTGCCTTCGCCTGATTTTCGTCGCCTTCGATCACGTCGTACTCCGTCTTGCCGCCGTGGACGACGTTGATCGTTGCCCCGCCTTCCGACCAAGGGGAGTCGGTATAGCGCGCGTCGGTGCCGACCGCCTGCGCCTTGACGGCATATTCGGCCTCTTCGTACTTGGAGAGGTCGCCGAGGGAGTTTTCGCCCTTCTTCGCGTCGGGGATGACATACACCTGCCGATCGCCGACAAAGAGCCCGAGATTGTAGCCTGCAACGCCCTCGGTGTTGACGTCGTCCGCGATCGTCGCATTGTTGCCCGAAAGGGTGACGGTGGGAGCTTTCAACTGCTCTGCGGTGAATTCGTCCCAATGCACGTTCTCGATCCTGAAATCGATGGTGTCGCCCGCTTCGCCGAGGTTGCCGAGGAGCAGGAACACGCCCGTATAATAGATATTCTTCCAGTCGCCTTCCTCGTGGATCGCGCCGTCGTCGGCGTGCAGGAAGTAAGAGGTGATCGTCGTCTTCTTGCCCGCTTCGATGGTGAAGTCCATTCCGTTGAGGGTAATGGACCCTGCCATGGAGGAGGTGACATCCATGCTGAGCGCGTACTGCTTGCCCGTTTCGAGCTTGCCGTCCTTGCCCGCGGAACGATAAACGACCTGAAGGTCTGCCCCCGCAAGGGTACCGTGCGCGTCAACGGTGAAGTTGAACGTCGCGATCCCCGCTTCGGAATCCGCGGAATCCTGATACTCCGAGATATTCATATCGATGTCGCCGCCGCCTTCCCAATTCTGGTTCGCCCAGCGTCCCCAGGTGTTTACGGGAACTTTGTTCTGTTCGTAATGCCCGATCTCATAATATCCCGCGGGGGCGTTGAGATAGGTGACGGTAAGAGGAAGGTCTCCCCGACCGGAGCCGCTCGTGGCGGTCACGGAGACGGGCGCGTCGGCGGGAGTCTGGAACTTCGCCGTGATCTTCGCGGTGTTTTCCGCCGTCTCCTCGACGGTGGCGTACTTGGGATCCGCGATCCCCCAACTCACCTTGGAACCGTTGGACGTTGTCGCCTTCACCGTGACGGACTCGCCCCGTTCCAGCGTGAGCGCTTCGAGGCCCTTGCCGCTCTCGTCGGTGAAGGTGATCTTGACGACTTCCTTCGCCTTGACGGTGACGGTGCAGGCGAGGGACGAACTTTTGTAGCTCCCCTTTACGGTAGCCTCGCCCGCGCTCTTTGCGGTGACTTTGCCCTTGTCGACGGTGACGATCTTCGTATCGCTCGATTCCCATTCGGCGTCCTTGGTGACGTCGGTCTCGCCGTCTTTGAGGGTGAGTTGTTTGGTGTCTCCGGCAGTGAGCGTGAGGCTCGTGTCGGAAATGGTGAGATTGCCGCCGCAGGCAACAAGCGCAAGCGCCAGTACCGCGGAGAACAGGCACACCAAAAGTGCACTCAGTTTCTTTTTCATAATTTCCTCCCGAATTTTTTATTTTTTACACGGTTTCCCGTGCTTTTCACGTTCTGAATGAGGTGCCCCCTCCCCCGCTGACGCGAGGGCGGGCAAAAACAAGCTGTCCCTCGCGAAGCGGGGGAAAGTACCCGAGTGCAACGAGGGGGAAAGGGGGGTCTCCATTGTCGCCCCACGGGGCAGGCTCATCGCGGGCGGTATACCCGCACATAGTCCACATACATGGCGGCGGATACAAACTCCTCGGGCGGCTCTCTCCCGCCGTCGTAGTTCCCCCCCACCGCCAAATTCAACAGAAGATAGAAGGGAACGTCAAACGGCGCGTCGGGGTTCTCCTCCTTGCTCACCGCGCCCGTCCAATAGTCCTTTTTGTCCACGCGGAACACTTCCCGCCGATCGATATACCACACGATCCCCTCTTCCTTCCGTTCCACGCCGTAGGTGTGCCATTCCTCGGTACTCGACGAAAGCACGGTGTCGCGGGTAAGATAGGTGTGCCGGTTGCCCGCTCCGCCGCCGAAGTGCAGCGTGGTGCCCACCACGTTTTTGCGCCTGCCCTGCGCCTCCATGATGTCGATCTCCCCGCTGTACGGCCATCCGCCGTATTCGTTGCGGGTGGAAGTGCGGTCGGTCGGCTGCGGCAACGCCCAAAAAGCGGGCCACATCCCCTCGATCGCGGGGGTCTTCATGCGCGCCTCGGCATAGCCGTAGGTGAAGGAAAACGCATCCCTCGTGACGATGCGCGCGGAGGAATAGCTCCTGCCCTCGGGCATCTCCTCCCGCGTTGCGGTGATCCTGAGCGCGCCGTCCTCCAAGGAGACGGCATCCTCCGTATAATATTGTTGCTCTTCGTTGCCCCAATATACGGGACCCTTCGTGCCGAAATAATCGTCCCGCACGCCGAGCTGAAAATTCCACTTTGCGGGGTCGAGACGGTCGCCGTCGAATTCCTCCGAGAAGGCGAGGACGTAGGGACCTTCCACCGTGACCGCACACGCCGCGCGCGCCGCGCCGCAAGAGGCGTAGATCGTCGCCTCCCCCACGGAAAGCGCCGTCACCGTGCCTCCTTCGTTCACCGCGGCGACTTCGGCGTTGTCCGAACTCCACTCCACGGGGGAACCGTCGGACGCGACCGCCGAGAACGTGCGGGTCTCCCCCACTTCCAGCACCGCGCTGTGAGGGGTGAGATCGACGGTGACGCGCTCCGCTCCGCAGCCCGCAAGCGCAAACGCGAGCACGGCGGCGAACGCTCCAACTTGTACCAAACTTCTTCTCTTCACGTTCCGATTACTGTTTTTTGTCTGCACACCATGTGTGCAGACAGGGACGCGTCCCTGTTTTTTTCCGTCTGCGGGAGAGCTTCTCCCGCCCCGATCCGTTCGACTTGCCCTATTATAATCTCTTTTTCAACAAATTTCAAGTACCTTTTTGAATTTTCCGTAAAAAAAACACAATTTCGCGTTTTCGACTCACACTTTAAGAAAACCCTTTGCCATGATATGACGGCAAAGGGTGAGAAATGTTCAACGAATGCGGAACGAACGTTACATCGCTTGGGGAAGCGGCAGCAAAATATTCAGGTTGAAAATGCCCCGTTCCGCCCGCACGGTGACGGAACCGCGGTACTTTTCGGCTACCATTTTGATGGAGCGCATGCCGAACCCGTGGTTGACGGGGTCCCCCTTGGTGGTGCGGGGCAGCCCGTCCTCGAAGGTGAGCTCGGAGGAAAAGATGTTCTCCATGTGGATGACCGCCATATCCAGCCGCCGCTTGACGGAAAGGGTGAAGATCCTGTCCTCCTCCGGGACGGCGGAGAGGGCTTCGATGGCGTTGTCGCAGGCGTTGCCGAAGAGGGCGTAGATCTCCGAAGGTTTGAGAAAATCGATGCAGGCGCCGTCTACGATGCAGTTGAACTGCACCTTGTTCTTCTCGAAGAGAAGGCTCTTTTCGGCGAGGAAGACGTCGAGCACCTCGTTGCCCGTGTGGTAGCTCGTCTCGTACACCTTGATCTTGCTCGTGATCTCTTTGAGCTCCTCCGGTTCGAGGCGGCTTTCGAGGAGGGCGATGTGCCGCTTCATGTCGTGACACTTTACGTTGATGATGTCGATCGTCTCCTTGGAGCGCTCGTATTGCTCCTTCTGCTTTTCCACGAGATGTTCGAGCACCGCCTTTTCCACGGCGAGCGCCTTGTTGCGGATGAGGCTGTATTCGAGCCCGAGGGTGAACAGGCAGCACAGGATGCCGTAACAGGAGAAGGCGGACAGAAGGGAGGGGTCGGTGGTGAGGAAGTCGTGCGAGTTCTCGTACAAGTGCAAAATGATGGCGACGATGATGATGGCGAGCCCGAGAAAGAGGCTGGTCCGATCCGCCCGCTTGCCTCCCCGCGCCCATTCGCGGATGGGGTTTTTGAAGAGGAAGAAGACCGAACTGTACACGACGAAAAAGAAGACGATCGTGATGATCATGCGGAATACGCTCTCGTAGCCGAAGCGGGTGAAGGAGAGCACGAGAGAAATGCAGCGGAAGTAGAGGTGCTGGGTGGCGACGCCCCCCACCGTGCAGAAGAGGGCGTCCCATACGCTCGTCTCGGTGCACAGCAGCACCCCGCCCCCCGCAATGGCGATCATGACGATGTATTTGAATGCAAGCCAGAGCGCCTCGGCGTGGATGAGCGCCCAGATCATGGACGCGGCGAGGAGCAGGAAAAACACGAGAAGATAGCGCAGGACGAAAAACCGTCTGCGCTTGTAGTGACAGGCGAACACGGAAAACGCCGCGAGCAGCTCGAGCGCGTACCCGTTTTCGTAGATGAAATTGAGAATGGCTTCCGATGCGTTCATTTCCCCTGTCCCAAATAGTTGGCAAGGTCGTTCATGAATTCCTTGCGCTTGGGTTGACTGATCTTGAGTTCGTCCCCGTTCTGCATGGTGAGGAAGAATCCCTTTACGCGGAAGATGTATTTGAGGTTGACGAGGTAGCAGGCGTTGCAGCAGGAGAAGTTATAGGGCGCAAGCTCCTCCCGAAGCCCTTTGAGAGAGCCGATCTCGGCGTACTCCCCCCGCGCGGTGTGATAGGTGAGCTTGTGCTTGCGGATCTCGATGTAATAAATGTCGCCCGAGGAGATCTGCACGGGACCCTGCTTGTCGCGGATGAGGAGGAACTTCCCCTCGTTGGCGCTGACGATGGAGAGCGCCTTGCGCAGCTTGAACACCACCCGCTTGTAAGAGAGGGGCTTTACGATATAGTCGAGCGCGTCCACCTCGTAGCTCTTGATGGCATAGGACGTCATGTTGGTGACGAAGATGAGCACCGTCTGGCGATTGGCTTTCCGCATGCGCTGGGCGGCTTCCATGCCGTTGACGCCGGGCAGCATGATGTCCATGAACACGATGTCGAAGGTCTTTTCCTTCTCTTCGAGAAAGGCGTTCGCCTCCGGAAAACGGGTATAGGAAAACCGCTCGCCGGTTTCCGATTCGTAGCGTTTGAGACAGTCGAGAAGAGCGGCAGCTTCTTCGTCGCTGTCCTCGACGATCGCGATATTCACCATAACATTCTCCCCCGAAACGTTTGCGCTCTTCCACGGCACTCCCCGTCGGGGAGCCGCAAACCGCCGTACCTTTGTAAAGTTACAGTCCGCTCCGCTCCATGGCGTAGGCGCAGGCGCCGTACAGCCCCGCGTCGTTGCCGAGGGAGGCGCGCACGATGTCGAGCGCGGCATATGCCTCGGACGCATAGATGTTCTTCACCACGAACTGCCGCACGCGGGAGATGAGGTACTCCCCTTCGTTGGAGACCCCGCCCCCCAAAATGATGACTTGCGGGCGAAGCAGATTGACGATGTTCGCGATCCCCTCGCCGAGATTCTCGACATAGTCCCTGACGATGCGCTTGCCGTACTTGTCCCCCGCGCGCGCCGCGTCGAAGGGGGTCCTGCCGTTGACGTCTTCGAGCCGCGGCGTGATCTTCCACATGAGGGATTCGGGATGCTTTTCCATGGCGACGCGCGTCTCCCGTTTGAGCGCCGTTGCCGAAGCGTAGCACTCGAAGCACCCCTTTCTGCCGCAGGTGCACAGCCTGCCGCCCTTATGGATGACGGTGTGCCCGAGTTCGCCGCCCGCCGAGCGGTAGCCCTCGAAGAGCTTCCCCCCGAAGACGATGCCGCCGCCCACCCCCGTGCCGAGGGTGATCATCACGCTGTCGCCGTAGCCCTTGCCGCTGCCGTACTTCGCCTCGCCGAGCGCCGCCGCGTTTGCGTCGTTGGTGACGTAGACGGGCAGTTTTGCGTGCGTGGATACGAGACGGGCGAGCGGGACGTTCGTCCAGTGGAAATTGGACCAGATGACGACGCTCCCGCTCTCGCTGTTGATGACGCCGGGCGAGCCGATGCCGATCGCCGCGACTTCCTCGCGGTCGATCTCCTGATCCTCGATGAGTTGGTCGGCAAGTTCGGCAAGGTGCCGCGCCGTCACTTCGGGCGCGTCCTCCGCGCACGTTTCGCAGCGCGCCATGCAGAGCACGTTCCCTTCTTCGTTCATGAGCCCCGCCTTGGCGCTCATGCCCCCGAGGTCGATCCCGATATAATACTTCATATCATCCTCCCCTATTATCCCAATTTCATCCGCCGACAGAGCATACGGTACCCGTTGACGAGATAAATGCCTCTCAGCTTCCAAGGCAGCAGCGTTGCCGAAAGCACATAGGTCCGGTAGCGCAGTTTGCGGCAGAGCGCCGCGTCCTTTGCCTTGATGTGCGCCCACATGTCGCGGTAGATCTCCCGCCGCTCGCGGGTGTCCTCCGCGCAGATGAAGAGCTGCGTCGTCATCATATAGTTCGCAAGCGCATGGTACATGTACCGCCGAAGCCCCCGCGTTTGGTCCTTGATCTCCCGATAGGTCCAGCGGTCGGTCATTTCGAGCATTACGCGCACCATCTGTTTATAGCGGAGCACCATGTTGGAGATGTTCACCGACTGGTCCGCCCTGCCGATGAAGTAGCGGTAAAAATCGATGTCGAGATAGAAGATCGTATTCACATAGGGAAGCGGGACATAGGAAAAGATGTCGTCCACATAGAAGGTATGCTCGGGCAGGACGAGCCCGCTCTTTCTCAGCACGTCCGTCTTATAGACGAGGGAGTGCATGAGCAGCATGTGCGCATAGTGGAATCTTTTTACCTTCTTCCAATCGGTGAGTTTGCCGGTGGACAACTGCCTCCCGTATCGGTTCACGTGCGACGTGTTGTCCGCAGCGTGTTCATACACATAGTTCACGATGTAAAGGTCGGGCAGGGACTTGGAGGCGGAATGGGTGCGGATGGCGCCGAGCAGCGTTCTGAGCGCCCGCTCGTCCACCCAGTCGTCCGAGTCCACGACCTTGTAATACAGTCCGCGGGCGAGTTTGAGCCCCATGTTCACACCCGAACCGTGCCCGCCGTTCTCCTTGTCGACGACCCGCACGATGTCGGGATAGTTCGCTTCGTACTCCCGCGCGATCTTCAAAGTATCGTCCTTGGAGCCGTCGTTCACGATGACGATCTCCACGTCCTCTCCCCCTTTCAGGAGGCTGTCCACGCATTTTTTCATGTAGTGCTCCGAATTGTAACAGGGCACGGCAAAAGTTAGTATCTTCATAAGTCAAACCAAATATTTTTTTCTCAACAGAAGGATGTCTGCGTCCGTGATGCCGAGGCATTCTTTGCAGTAGCCGACGATGCTTCCGTAGCGTTGTTTCATTTCCGCGATGAGGCAGGAAAGATATTCCCGCCTGGTGCGCATGAGCCCGAAGAGGATGCGCTTCAAACGCATGCTGGTGGGCACGAGCACGAGCGCCGTGCGGTTGACAAAATAGCGGCGCCGCAAAAATTTTCCCGAGAGCAGATAGTCGCCGAGGATCGTCTCCTCGTCCACGCCGAGCAGCGCTTCGATGAGCATGGCGCAGATGCCCGCGCGGTCCTTCCCGCTCATGCAGTGCCAGAGCACGCACCCCTCGCTCTCCGCGAGCACGGTGAGGAACCCCTTCAAGCCCTCCTGTCCCTCCGCGGTGAAGGCGATGCTGCGGTAGACTTCCTTCATGTAGGCGTCGATGCTGCCGAATTCCCGCTTGATACGCTCGCCCTCTTTTTTGACGCGCACCCGCTCCTTTTCGGTCGATCTCAGGGGGTCGTACTCCCAGGTGATGCCGATGGTGGGAACACACAAAACGGGCAGATGGATATACCGGCTGCCCTCGATCGCGACATCGGGATGGGCGCTGCGCTCGCTCTCGATGCGCAGGTCCACCACCGTCGTTACACCTCTCTCCCGAAGGGCGGAGGCGGTCTTTTTCGAAATTTTGCTCAGATCGCCGCTGCGGATGAGTTTTCCGTATGCGACGCTCTTCCCGTCTGCCGCCGCCATCCCTCCGAGATCGCGTGTGTTATTGAGTTTTCCGAGCTTTATCCGGTCGACGTTCATCGAGGAAAAAGCCTCCCGCTTTGTCGGTTATTTGATCGTAAGTCCGAGCCGCGCCATCACTTCGGTGTAGACGCGGGTCTTTTCCGTCTTGACGTCGATCGCGGTGCAAGCCGCCTCGAAGTTGTGCTCGATCCGCTCTTTGAGTTCCTCTTCGCTCTTCTGCGCTTCGGCGAGCTCTGCGACCTTTTGGGCGAGCTTCTTTTCGGGAAGTTTTGCCTTGCGCGCGTCTTCGAGCGCCTTTCGGGCAGCCTTGGTCTCCGCTTCCGCCGCGCCCGCCTTCTTGACGGTGGCGAAATATTTGAGCACTTTGGAGTTCACCTGCGTCAGGGACTGGTGGTATTCCTTTTCGGAATTGGAGCGGTCCGCCTTGTCCTGCGCCGCCTTGTAAGCCTTTTCCGCCTTGGCGATCTTCGCCGCGGGGGCCTTCGCCGCCACGAGCTTTTCGTACTTCGCCTTCGCCTTTCTTGCGACCTTGTTGTTGTCGGGGAAGATGACGAGGAAGATGAAGAAGAAGATCACCATCGAGATCCCGCCCTGCGCGATCATGACGAGGATGCTGTACAGCCAGGGAGCCATTATCTTCGATGCGGGCGGGATCCAAAGCCCGTTGATCGCATTGCAGAACAGCGAAACGAGCACCCAGCCGATGAAGTACCACATCGCCTGGTACCACGGGTTGCCGTGGGAGCGGTAGGTGATGTTGCGTTGGAGCGGGAAGTTGATGCACTGCGCCGTGAAGGTGGCGAGTTCAAATGCGATAAAATATCCCAAGCCGCCCCCGATCATAACGGCGCCCGCCTTATCGTACACGATGTCGTAGCCGAGGATATTCCAATTATAGTCCACGCCGAACAGCGAGATCGGGATCTTGGGCCACATGAAATCGGTCCCCGCAAGCCCGATCCCGAACAGTTCGGGCAGGAAGATGAGAACGAGCATCTGATAGATTGTGACGCCCTCGGAGAACACGATGAAGAAGAACACCATGTAGAGGATGTTGGAGAAGGTGGGATGCTTATCGGCAAAGCCGTACCAAGCGGAGAGCCACCCGCGCCAGATCTTCTGGAAGAAGGCGACAAAGCCGTTCTTCGAATAGGGTCTGAGCTGTAATTGCAGATCTTTTTCGGTATATTTACTCATCTTATTCTCTCCTTATCTTATTTCTCTTTCTTGAAGAACAGCCCCACGCCCTTGAAGAAGTGCCCGTTGAACATCGTGATGAGCCCCTCCATCTGGTTGCGCGAAAAACCGCTGAACTTCGCCATGCCGCGGATGGGCTGATGGACCATGCCCATGATGAGAGTGTTTTCAAGCGCGCGGTTGCCCGTCATCTTGCACCAGCCGATCGCCGCGGAGCAGATGACCCACGCAAAGAAACGACCCGTCCAACCTCTCGCACGCTTCAGATCCTGTACGGTGGTGTTTTCCCCCACCACGATCTTTTTCTTCTTGCCGGTGTTCTCCTTTTCGGGAACATAGCCGAGACGGGCATAATATTCCTCGTCTGGGATATGCTTCACGTCGCCGCTTGCATACACGGGATACTTTTCCTTCTCGTTTGCGGGAACGACGCCCTCGACCTCGACGGGCGCGGTGAGACGGATGTCCTCGGAGGAGGCGCCCACCTCGATCTCATAGGTGCCCCGCTCGACCTGCCAGCATGCGCCGTCGACATCGTAATAGGCGAAGGTGCGGTCGTTGAACGCCACCTCCACTTGCTTGCTCTCGCCCGGCTGCAAACGGACCCGCTTGAAGCCTTTGAGTTCGCGCGCGGGACGCACGATGCGGCTCTCCTTCAAGGAGACGTACACCTCGGCGATCTCGTCGCCCGCGACCTTGCCCGTGTTCTTCACGGTGAAGCGGACGCCCTCCTTCGTTGCCTCGATGTCCGAATATTCGAAGGTGGTGTAGCTCAGCCCGTGACCGAAGGGATAGCGCGGCAGGATGCCCGCCGTCGTAAAGTAGCGGTAGCCCACGAACAGCCCTTCGCGGTATTCCACATTGTCTCTCCCCGCGGGGAAGAGTTCCTTGGGTGCGGTGGAGAAATCGGCAAAGTCCTTCGCCCAGCTCTCGGCGAGCTTGCCGGAGGGATTCACCTTGCCGTAGAGGATGTTCGCCACGGCGTCGGCGCCCGCCTGTCCCGAAAGACCGGCATAGAGCACCGCGGACGCCCCTTGCAGCCAACCCGTTTCGACGACGGAGCCGCAGGAGAGCACGACGACCACCTTTTTGCCCGTTGCGAGCAATGCGCGGAAGAGGTCCTTCTGGTTCTCGGAGACGGCGATGCCCTCACGGTCGATGCCCTCCGCTTCGGAGAATTCGTCGAGCCCCGCAAAGAAGAGCACGACGTCCGCTTTGAGCGCGCCCTCGATCGCCTGCATGTAGAGTTTGTTTTTCTTCTTGCCGAAGCGGTCGAAGCCCTGGCACTTTGCCACCACGTTGGCTTTGAGCGCCGAGATCGACTTCTCCGCCGTGGGGAACTCCCCTTTCTCGATGTCCTTGGAGGGATTGACGATGGAAGAGCCCGCGCCCTGATAGCGGGGATGGAACGCAAAGTCGCCCACGATCGCCACTTTCGTTGCGGCAGCGAGCGGGAGCACGCCGTCGTTTTCGAGCAGGACGATGCTCTTTTCCGCGGCTTCCCGCGCGAGGGCGTGGTTGGCTTCTAGGAGGGCGAGCCGCTCCTTGCTGTCGAGCTTGCTCCTGCCCTTTTCGTCCTTGGGGAACGCGGGCTTCTTGTCGCTGAACTCGATGAGTTCGAGGATGCGCACGATGCTCTCGT